>NZ_QGKS01000182.1 GCF_003172935.1 Micromonospora sicca
ACTTCGCCGCGGTCCGCTCCTACCTGTCCACCGCCGCCAAGCACGGCCTGGACGCACTCGACGTGCTCAAACAGCTGTTCACCACCGGACCGTGGATGCCCCCAGCTCACTCAAGCTGAATACGTACCTTCGACCGGCCGCGGCTCGTGCTGCTGCGGACTCATCGCGGACCGAGCCTAAGGGACGTCTCGTAACGGGGTGAAGGTGTTGCCCGGCGCGGGACCGGTGGTCAGCCGGTGAGGATGATGTTGTGGAGGTTGGCGATGCCTGAAGCGACGTCGGTCAATGTGTGGGCGGCGCGGCGGTAGTCGGCGCAGGATCTTGAAGCACTTCATCCTGGCCAGGGCGTGTTCGACCCCTGCCCGGACGGTTCGGTGTTCGACGTTGAGGGTTTGCTGCGGTTCCTGCTCCGCGACCGCGATACGAAATTTACGGCGGTCTTCGACGCGGTGTTCACCGCGGAAGGCATCGACGTGATCAAACCCGGCCGCAGGCGCCTCGGGCGAACGCCAACGCCGAGCGGTGGGTTGGCACCGTACGCCGGGAGTGCACCGACCGGATGCTCATCGTCGGCGAACGCCACCTCGCAGCCGTCCTCGCCGGGTACACGACCCACTACAACAGCCATCGCCCACATCGATCACTCGGCCAGCAGCCGCCCAACCCGTCGCCGGGAGTCATTGACCTGACCGCCACCAGGATCCGACGGCGCCCGATCCTCGGCGGGTTGATCAACGAGTATTCGCAGGCAGCGTAGCCGAACCGACTTTGCGAGCCCCACAGGTCGTGCGGCCAGCGCAGCGGAGTTCACCGCCTCCGCCGTCGCGGACGCACCAACGTCCTCGTCGGCTTGCGCTTACATCTTCATGACGATGGCAACAGCGGCAAGGAACGAGTGTCGTACGACGGCCAACCATTGTCGGTCTCAGGTCGACGCCCTCGGTCGCCAGCAGCGTCAGCAGCGTCATCCCCGGACAATCATGAGACCTGAACCCACGAGAACGTCAGTAGAGCCGGATCGAGGCTAAGGCGGCGCCGCAGTGCGACCCCGCCTTAGCCGGCGGGTGGGACTATCGCCCGAGGCGCTGGAACTGATCCGGCGTGAGCTTCTGCGACGGCCCTTGGTACATCGCGTTGAAGATCATCTTCTCTTCGCCCCGGTTCCAGGTGCGGAACCCGATCTCGCTACCGAAGGTGACGACGGAGCCGCGACCCACGGTCCAGGACAGACCGTTCACCGCGCCGTTGAGGTACTCGCCACCAATTAACCAACCGCTCTGCAGTTGCTCGCCGCTGTGCGGGTACTTCGACACGACCTGCACCGGGTACTTGATCGGGTCGGTGAGCTCATATGCACGGTCCTCGTCGAACCAGGCGGGGTTCTTCGGATCCATACCCCAGGCGACCGGGTTGTTGCTGTCGATCTCCTGACTCAGCAGCGCTCCAGGGCAATAGAAGACCGACGAGTCGGACGGCAGGATGGACCGCAGCGGCAGCTCGAACAGCTGCTGCGCGGTGTTCGCCCCGCTGCCGTACGCGACCAGCGTCCCGCCAGCGGTGACGAAGTCGCGAAGCTTGTTCCAGCCGTCCTCGCCGACGCCGAACGCCCAGCTCCACTCCGCCGTGTAGTTGTTGGGGTTCAACCCGTTGGTGATGGAGCTCTTGCTCACGCCGGTCGGCATGATGATGGCGTCGAACCTGCCGGCAAGGTTCGTGTAGTCCTGCGCCTTGACGACCGAGTAGTTCACGCCGTACTGGTCGAACATCCACATCAGCCAGCCGGACTGGAGGTTGTTCGCCGGCTTGAGCAGACCGATCTTAGTGTCGGGCTTAAGCTGTACGCCTTCGATGCGCGGCACCGCCGAGAGGGCGAAGACCGCAATTCCGGTGCTGCTGGACTGGTTGTGCAGGATCTGCCGGGCGGCGTCGGTCGGCGGAACGATGAACGTGCCCGCCGGGAAGGTGCGGCCACCGTCGGCGAACTGCTTGGCAACCCGGAAGGTGGGGATGCCCTGCTTCTGCAGCTTGGACACGATCTGGAAAACGCCGTACGACTCCGCGCCGAGCGCGTACGCGCCGGTGGCCGGGGGTGGCGCCGGCATCGTGACCGCCGCCGGCTTGATCGCGCTGAGCAGCTTGGTGCTAACCGAAAACGCGCTGGTGACCAGGTTGGCCTGGAAGCCGAGCAGCATCGGCAGGGTCTGCGCGGTCACGTCGTACGGTCGCTGCGGGGGTCCGTCGGGGTATTGCAGGAGGTGCGGGTACTCCTGCACCTCCAGCAGCGTCTCGGCGAACCCGCTGTAGGGCTGGTTCATGTAGATGATGTACGACCCGGCTGGGTACTGCTGCCCGCCGGCGCTGAACGCCGACTGCGCCTGACGAATTTCGACGGCGCCGGTGTGCAGGATGTCCAAGGCGTCGCGGACCGCCTGCGGGTCCCGCTGGCCGGCCGGGATGATCCAGGCGCCGGTCCGGGAAACCGCCTTGGCCCCGACCCGGTAGAAGTTGTAGAGCCAGTTGTAGCGGTCGTACGCCACGGCCTCAATGCCCGAGTAGAAGGCCTGTGAGACGTAGTCGACGATCTGCCGCAGCGTCCAGGTGTTCTGGTCGTACGGCTCGATGAAGCTGATGGTCGATTGCTGGGAACCGATCGGACTGTTGCTGACCAGCGGGTAGGCGAGGTTCGAGCAGCTGGCCGCCTCGGTGAGGATGCGCACGGCGTTGTGGTAGACGCAGTACTGCCGCGACGGGGTCCAGTAGTCGTACGTCATGCCCCAGCCGACGCCCTTCATACCGGCGGCGGTCATTCCCCGCTGCATCGCGAGGCCGAGCGAGTCGCTCTGCTGCACGGTTATGGAGTCGATGTTGGGGTCGTACGGCGACAGGTAGGGCGGCGTGAACATCCGCGGCGCGTTCGAGCCGGCCTGGTGCGAGTCCTGCAGCACCTGCGGGTGGTACTTGTTCTGGATCTGTGTGGCCAGATGGCTTTCGACCTGAGTCAGCATGAACCAGTCACGGTTGTCGTCGTGGCCGGTGTACTTCTGGTAAAGGTCCGGATAGGTACGGGAATAGTTGGTGCCCGCCGTGGCGGCGAAGTGGTCGTTGACCTTGACGAGCCCGTCCGGGTTCTGACAGGGCACCAGCAGGATCACCAGGTCATCGAGGATGTTGTTCATGTACTCGGATTGCTCGGTGGCGAGGCGGTGCGCCCACTCGATGGTGGCCTGCGAGTTGCCGACCTCGGTCGAGTGGATGCCGGCGTACACCATGTAGAAGGGCTTGCCGGTGCGGGCGAGCTCCTCGGCCTCGGTCGGGGACAACCCGCGGGGGTCGGCCAGCCGACTGTTGATCTCGACGAGGTTGTCGAGGTTGGCCAGGTTCTTCGGCGAGCTGATCGTGAGCAACACGTACGGGTTGCCCTCGGTGGTCTTGCCGACCTCCTCGAGGTTCACCCGGTTGCTCTTCTCGGCGATGAGCTGGAAGTACGGGAGCATCTTGTCCCAGGTCGCCAGCTTGCCGTCGGACCCGATGCGGAAGCCGAAGTACTGCTCCGGGGTCGGAATCGCGGCGGCCTTCGCGGCGGCCAGCGCGTCGATGGGCTGGGCCGCGCGCGGCTGAGCCGACGCGGCATCGGGGTGGATCACGGTCGTCGCGGCTGCCGCGGCACCGACCGCCGCCGTGGACTTGAGCAACATGCGACGGGACAGGCCTGAGGTTTCACTGCTTGTCATCTGGCATCGCCTTCCGTGGCCGGTCTGCCGACCGGCCGTCATCTGGTGTGGAGATAGCGCGTCCCCACGCGGCTACCGGTAGGTCCTTCGTGCTGCCTCCGCAGCGTGGTTCCCTGGTACGCCAGGGCGACCAGGTGGCGTCGGCCCGGATTCCGGATGCTCCCGTTCTTTCAGACAGCGATAGGTCAGCAGCGCTGTCAGCCCCTGATCAGACGGACGTGCCCGGGGGAGCGCGGCCACGCTCCCTCAGTGGATGGCCGTGGCCGTTCAGCCCGTCGGCCCAGGCCAGCATCAGCCTGCGCAACCAGGCCGGGCTCTTCGCAAAATCCGCCTTCGGCACCTCGGGATCGACGAACAGCCCGGCGGCGCAGGTCCTGCCAGACCACACTCTCGCCCTCGCCCTCGGCCTCGGCGAGGCGGCCGAGGCTGACCAGATAGTTGGTCTCGATCCGGCTAAAGTCGTCCTCGGCCTAGCCATAGATCATCCCGAACACCGCATCGGCGTCGGTCTTGCCCGCCACATGCGCGACCCCCCAGTCATCGCGGATGATCGTCACGTGCGCCGCTTGCTTGCGCCAGCTGGCGAGATCGGGCGCGGTTTGCGCGGAAGCGGCGGACGCGCCGCCGGACGGCAGTCCCGCCGCGACGGGCGCGGCTCCAGCGGCCAGTCCGACTGCTCCGCCCAGGATGCGGCGCCGGCTCAGCCCTTCGTTCTGCGCGTGGTTCATGAGTTGGTCCACCTTGCTCGGGGGTCAATGGATCGTGCGGGGTTTACGCGAGCCGTCAGCATCGCGGCGACCACGCCGGTGTTGTGGAGGGAAGGGGTCGGCTCAGCTCGACGTGGCGCTGCCGCGCAACGCCCCTCGCCAGCGAGCCGGCCGGGGACGTTGCGCGGGCGTGGTACCTGCTAGCCCGTCGCCCCGAGGTAGAGGGCGTTGAAGAGCATCTTGTAGGTGCCGTGCGACTGCGCCCGGTGCTGCGGCTTGAAGCCGAGGACCACCACTTGGCCTTCCCCGAGCTCGGCGGTGAGGACGTTGGCCTTGCCGGAGATGACGTTCTCGCCGAGGAGCCAGCCGCTCTTCAGCAGCCCCGAGGCCGGGTACGCGCCGACCGTGGTGACGCCGACCGCGCCGTCCGCGACCGCGAACGCCGGGCTGGACGACGCGAACGCCGAGTACTCGGGGGTCATGCCGTAGGCGACCGGGCTGGTCGGGTCGACGGTCGAACGCAGGATCGAGCCGGGAACGTACAGCTTGTCGCTCGGTACCCCGGCCGTGACGTCGGTGATCGGGAGGCCGAACGCCTGGATCGGTAGCTGCGACGCCTGGTTGAGGGTCACCAGGGTCCCGCCCTGCTCGACGAACTTCTTCAAGTTCGCCACGCCGGCGGCGGTCATGCCCCCGGTGTACTCCTCCGGCAACGTGCCGGGCTTGCGGCCGTTGAGCATCGAGGAGTACGACGCGTCGGGCAGCACGATCACGTCGTACGACTTGCGCAGCGACGTGTTCGTGCGGATCTCCTTGTCCAGCAACGAGGTGCAGCCGAAGCCGAACCGCTCCAGGATGTAGCGGGTCCAGCCCTCGTCGGCGTTGCCGCCCGCCGCCTTGTAGAGCGCGACCTTCGGCGCGGCGATCCGGCGCTGAGCCGCCGGCGCCTTGTCCACCGCCGCCACCGACAGGCCGAGTTGCTGGGCCGCCGCGGCGACCCGGCCGTCGGCGCCGGCCCGCGTCTTGACCACGAACGTGCCGGCCGGCAGCTCGCCGTCGCGGGTCCTGACCGCGGCGGTCGCCCGGTAGACAGTCTCACCCTCGGTGAGCAGCTGGTTGATCGCGGTCGCGCTGTCGTTGACCCGCGGGTCGAACGCAAAGCCGTACGTGGGATTGCTCTGCACCGCGCCGGTGGGCACCTGCGCCCACTCGACCGGTTGCGAGTTGATGGTCAACGGCTGGTTGAACTTGTCGACCGTCACACCCATCTGCATCGGCAGCGTCCAGCCGGCGATGTCGTAGGGACGCTCCGGCGGCCCGCCGGGGAACTGCCGCCGGTCCGGATAGACCTGCGGGTTAAGCAGGTCGACCACGGCGGCGCGGTATGCCTGAGCGGCCCGGATAACGAATGAATTGGCCGGATAGTCGCGGTCACCGATGCGGAACGCGGCGCTAGCCTGCTCGACCTCGATGCCCTCCCACCGCAGCGCGTTGATCATCTTAACGGCGGTGGGGAAGTCAACCTGATCGGCGGGGACCACGTAGACCTCGTTGCCGCCGGCCTGGATCTGCCGGTGACCGGTCTGCCAGCTGTCGTACAGCCAGTTTTCCCGATCCTTGCTGGCAATGTCGAGCATCGCAAACGACGCGGTGTTGATGTATTCGCAGCTGTCCCGCAGGTGCCACTCGCCACCCTGGTAGGGGCTGGGGTAGAAGGTCGAGGGCTCCGAGGTGGAGGTGCCGTCCGGGAACGTCTTGGGGAAGGTCGCCTTGTCGTAGAACGCCGGCGTCGCCGAGGCGTGCGCGGTCTCGGTGAGCAGGCCGACCATGTTGTGGTACTGCGGCACGGACCGCATGCCGCCGTTCCACCAGGCGTCGTACTGCTGGCGGGAGACCGCACCGGTCTTGCCCTCCCGGTCTAGTTGCGCGGTCATCGCCGAGCCGACCAGGTTGACGCCGCGGGTGACCTCCGCCGGGATGTCCGGGTTGGTCGGGTCCTTGAACGGCGGCACGAAGATGCGGGCCGGGAACGCGGCCGTCTGGTGGGTGTTGTGGATCAGCTGCGGGAACCACTCGTGGTAGAGCTGGTTACCGATGTTGCGGGTCTCCGCGAGGTTGTACATGTACCAGTCGCGGTTGTCGTCGTGCCCCGCGTACTTCTGATACAGCCACGGATAGGTGCTGTCCTGGTACGGCGTGCCGAGATTGTTCATATACCAGTCGGCGACCTCGGTAGTCCCGTCCGGGTTCATGTTCGGCACCACCAGCGTCACCACGTCCTCGCGGATCCGCTTGCCCCGCTCGGACTCGTCGGTGAGCAGGTTGTACGCGAACAGGGGCGCGGTCTGCGAGCTGGCGACCTCGGTGCTGTGGATGCCGAAGTCCACCCAGGCGATTGCCTTGCCCTTCGCGGCGAGCCCCTTCGCCTGCTCGGCCGTCAGGCCCTGCGATCTTGAGAGCTGAGCCGAGATCTTCCGGTACTCGTCGAGGTTCTTCTTCTTCAGGTTCTTCTCGGAGGAGATGATCGCCATGAGCTGTGGGCGACCCTCCTCGGTCTTGCCGATCTCGACCAGCTGCATCCGGTCGCTGGCCTTGTCCAGTTTGCGGTAGTAGTCGGCGACCTGCTCGTAGGTGGCGAGCTTGTAGTCGGCGCACGGCTCCCAGCCGACCACCGAGGCGAACGTCGGGACGTTCGCCGCCGCGGCGGCGCTACCGGACGTGGTCAGGCTGATTGCGGGTACGCCGGCCAGCATCACCGCGAGCACCGAGAGCTGGGCGAGGCGGGGGTACCTTCTTCGCTTCACGGCTTCCTCTTTCCAGACGTGCGGGGTAAGGGGTGCCAGGGCAGGCGGCCCTTCCAATTGAAGACTGTCTAGCAGTGGCCAGAGTGGCCAGGAAGACGCCCGCAGCGACCTTGAGGAATTCTTGAGCTTCGATCGATAAGTATCGGAATCGGCGCTCTACGGACAGAATCGCCGCATGCGACTGCTGCTCGTGGAGGACGACATCCGGGTCGCCGGCGCACTCGCGACGGCGCTGCAACGGCGCGGATATCTGGTCGAGCACGCCGGCACCGTCGCGGCAGCTGTCGCCGCCGGGCCCGCCGACCTGGTGCTGCTTGATCTGAACCTGCCTGACGGCGATGGGCTGGCGGTCTGCCGATCGCTGCGGGCGGCAAGCGCCGCTGTCGGCATCATCGTGCTGACCGCTCGCGGCGAGTCGTCGACCTCCGAAGCTTCTCTGCCGGACCTGATCCGCGCACTGGGAGCCGACCACCCGGACGTACTCGATTCGCGCTGGGACCTTGCGCGATACCACCGCCAGAACGGCAACCGATCCCAAGCCGCGCGACAATTCCAGGAGGTCCTTGCCGACCGCGATCGGATACACGGCGCAGAGGACCAACAACTGAACCTCGCACGTCAGGAGCTTGAAGACTTCCTGGCCCAACCTGGATAGTCGCTGCCAACCCGGCCGGTCTTCATGGGCTTCACGTAGGCCGAAAGGTACTCCAGCGCAAGCACGGCTGGCCTGCCTTATGCGGGTCGAGGCTCACCCGGGCGACGGCGTGGAACCACCCAGGCTCGCCCTAGCCGCAGTGTGGCGCGCCCACGGGCTCGACGACGAAGGTGACCCAGTCGGCGAGGCCGCCGCCCGGCTGCTGGCCACGGCACGCGCAGGTGGAGCAGCCGCCGCAGGCCACCGACAACCGGTCCCCGCGCCAATCACAACGGCATGGGGACCGGCTGCCTCCTGGACCCGGCAGCAGGCGGAGCCGATGAGTCATAGCCTGCCTTGCAGCCCTTCCCACCCCCGTGTCGGAGGCGAGCGCTCGTACTGCACACTGCCTGCCCGGAGGCCACATAACCTCAAGCGGGTGGACGTGCTGCTGCGCGGCGGGCCAGGCGACGGTCAGGTCGTCCCGGGAGGCGGGGAGACTGTTGTGTGGCGAGCCTGCCTGTACGAGATCACGCCGGCGGTGGAACACCGGCACGGACGGGACCTGCGCGTGTACCGCCACCGCCCCGACTGCTGCGAGCCATACGGGCGAGGCTCCGAAGACCGCTGCGAGTAGCCCGTGCAGCTCCTGGGGACACCCTGGGTGAAGCGCTCGCCGCTCGTTCTCCTAGCAGTCGTCCTGCTTCCACTTTCCGTCTTCCCGCACCCACGGCTCCTTGGTCTGGTTCAGCGCAGGCACGTCGTACGTGTAGGTCACTCGAGCGAGATCACCCGAAACCTCTGCGTCGAAGGTCTTGAGCGGCATCGCCTTGCCGTACATCTGCTTGGCCGCAGTCAGCATGCCGGTGAACTCGCTGAGGGTCACGCGATCCTTGCACCTGGCGGAGAACAGGTCGTACGCGACCGTGGGCCTCGCGTCGAGGAAGGCGTCCGAGTACGCCACCACCGCCTGGCGAAGCTCCTCCTGCCCATCTGGCGAGTGCGCGGTCGGGCTGGCAGCCGCAGTTGGCGGCGCGGTCGCCGAAGGAGCCGCGGATGTCGAGGACGCAGCGGCGTCTGGCTTGTCGGCGGTGCCCGCGCAAGCGGTCAGAGGCAGAGCGAGGAGAGGGATTATGATCATGGCGTTGCGGATCATGGCGCGCACGGTACTGCCGCGACACGCCTCGATACCCGACGGGCTCCCCTGCCGCGCCAGGCAGCTGGCGACTCTGCGCTGATGACCGCCAAGGCTTGGCCGCCCGGAACTCGGCATCACGACGGTTACCTTTGTGTGGTCGTTTCGTGCCGGAGGGCTTCGGCGATGATCTGCACGACGTGGCGGCTGTCGAGGCCAGCGAGGTCGTGCACTTGAGTTCGGCAGGAGAATCCGTCGGCAAGGATCTGCCGGTCCGGGCTGGCGGATGCCTTGGCGAGGATGCCGCCCTGTGCGATCTTCTCGGAGACTTCGTAGTGGCCCTTCTCCATGCCGAAGTTTCCGGCGAGGCCGCAGCATCCTGCGGAGGTCTCGACGTCGCAGCCCATGGCTTCCAGGAGCGCCTGATCCGCGTTGTATCCCATGATGGAGTAGTGGTGGCAGTGGGGCTGGACGAGGAGTTTCTCGGCTGCCTGCGGCGGTGTCCAGTCGATGGAGGTGAGGAACTCGGCGATGGTCTTGACCGAGCGGGAGAGCTCGGCGGCGCGGGGGTTGTCGGAAAGGAGCTCGAGGAGGTCCGAGCGGAGCGTGGCGGTGCAGCTGGGCTCGAGGCCGACGACGGTCCTTCCGTCCCTGACGTGGGGAAGGAGGAGGTCGAGTGTCTTGCGGAGCTTGGCTTTGGCGGCGGTGAGCTGGCCGGTGGAGATGAGGGTCAGGCCGCAGCAGGCTCCGGGGCTGGCGATCTCGACGTCGCACCCGGCGGCGAAGAGGACCTTGAGGGCGTCCCGGGGGATGTCCGGAGCCATGGCGTCCGAGAAGGAGTCGACCCAGAGCAAGACCTTGTGCCCGTCCGTCTTCCCTTTGCCAGGCTTGGGCGGCTTGCTCCAGCGGAACGGCGTCAGGGGCAGCGGTGGCAATGACCGGCGGGTGTCTGCGCCCATCATCGTCATCATGGTTTTGCGAAGCAGGGGGATGCGGCTGGCGAGGTTGACGAGTGGGGCCAGTGGCGCGGCGAGCTTGAGCCACTGCGGAAGCCGGCCGAGGGTGTAGTGGCTGAGCGGACGCAGGCGCCCCTTGTAGGTCTGGTGGAGGGTCTCGGACTTGAACATGGCCATGTCGATGCCTGTGGGGCAGTCGTTGGCGCAGGCCTTGCAGCTCAGGCACAGGTCGAGGGCCTCGTGAACTTCGGGGGAGCTCCAGCCGAGCGTGAGGACTCCGCCGTTGAGCATCTCCTGGAGCGTCCGCGCGCGGCCTCGGGTGGAGTCCTTCTCGTCCCGGCTGGCGGCGTACGAGGGGCACATGAATCCGCCCTGTCCGCGCAGGTCGGCCCGGCACTTCCCCACCCCGACGCATCGGTGAACGGACTTGGTGATGTTTCCGCCATCGTGCGCGAAGGCGAAGCCGTCGGTGGCGCGGATCTGGAGGGCCTGAGGACGACGGAGGTCGGCGTCCAGCGGTGCCGGGCGGACAACGACGCCGGGGTTCATGAGGTCCTCGGGGTCTAAGAGGGCCTTGAAGGCCTCCATCGCGCGCAGGGCTTTCGGGCTGTACATGGTGGGCAGCAGCTCGGAGCGGGCGCGCCCGTCCCCGTGCTCGCCGGACAGGGAGCCGCCGTGCTCGGCGGCTAGGGCCGCGGCGCGTTCGAGGAACCTGCGCATGAGTGCGCCCCCGACCTCGAGCGGGAAGTCGATGCGGACGTGGACGCACCCGTCGCCGAAGTGGCCGTAGGCCAGCCCGGAGACGCCCTCCTCGGCCATGAGGGCTTCGAGCCCGCGCAGGTAGTCTCCGAGCCTCTCCGGGGGAACAGCGGAGTCCTCCCAGCCGGGCCAGGCCTGCTCGCCGGCGGCGGTGCGTCCGGCCAGGCCGGCACCGTCGGCGCGGATCTGCCAGAGCCTGGTCGCCTCGGGGCCTGCGGGCAGGACGACCGCGTCAGCTGAGCTGGCGGCGGTGACGAGCTTCTGCGCCGCCTCGACTGCCTCCTCTGAGGTGGCGCCGCCAACTTCCGCCATCAGCCATCCCCCGCCCGCGGGCAGCCTCGGGACGCTGGCGCTGCCATGCGCCCGGCGGACGACATCGACGAGCTGTGCGTCTAGGCCCTCCAGGGCGAGCGGGTGGAAGGGGAGCAGGTTCGGCACATCATCCGCGGCGGCGGCCATGTCGCTGTAGCCGAGGACGGCCAGAGCCGGCGCCGATGCCCGGGGGACGAGCCTGACCGTGGCTTCGAGGAGGATCCCGCAGCTGCCTTCGGTACCCGTCAGGGCAGCTGCGACGTTCCGTCCGTTCTCTGGGAGCAGGTGCTCGAGGGAGTAGCCGGAGATCTGGCGTCCGAAACGTCCGAACTCGGTGCGCAGCACGGCCAGGTTCTCCGAGACGAACGAGTCCAGGCCGGGCACGGCCTTGAGCGCATTGGTCCCCGAGCCGGCCGTGATGACCTCGCCGTGGCCGGTCAGCCAGGTCATTGACACCACGTTGTCGGCCGTGCGCCCATAGGAGAGGCCGTGCGGACCGCACGCATTGTTGCCGATCATCCCCCCGATCGTGCAGCGGGTGGCGGTGGAGGGGTCAGGGCCGAACCGCAGCCCGAAGGGCAGGGCCGCGTTCTGGAGCGTGCTCAGGACCGTCCCGGGTTCGACCACGGCTGTCGAGGACTCGGGGTCGACCGAGAGGATGCGGTTCATGAAGCGGGAGAAGTCGATCACGAGGCCGGGGCCTACCGCGTTGCCGGCGCAGGAGGTGCCTCCTCCCCTGACGGTGACGGGAATCCCGTGGGCGCGGGCGATGCCGACAGCTGCGACCACGTCGTCCTTCGACTTGGGCATGAGCACGGCCTGGGGGACGATCCGGTAGTTCGAAGCGTCGGTCGAATAGAGCGCTCTGGTCAGGGACGAGTCATCGACGAGGCCACCGAGGCGTACGCGGAGGTCGTCGAGGAACGCCTCGGCGGAGGCCTTCGGGGAATCTGTCACGGTCGAGGCCATTTTCTCGTGCCACTCCTGATGGGCCCTGGTCTGCTGGGGTTGGTATGGATCCGTTCGCAGCGGAGTCGTGTCTGCGTCTCTCGATCTCGCAGACGGACTGGGGACGAAAAGACTTCTCGCGGCTCAGCCGCTTCCCCTGATGGCCGTTACGGGAGAACGAGTTCGCTGGGGGTATCGCTGGCGGCGTCCTGGAGCCATCCAGGGTCCAGTCCTTGGGCGGAGAGCGCGGCGATGAGCTGTTCGAGGGCCGAGGGAGGTTCTGGGCTGTCGGGCTGTCCCGCGTCAGAGGCAAGGACCAGACGTGACCCTGCTGCTTGAGCAACGGCGGCCAGTTTGGAAGCTGTCATCCCGGGCTGGTGGAAGAGTTGGTAGGCGGTGATTTCGACGTGGGCGCCCTTATCGGCGAGCTCGGCGATCTCCTGCACCTTCATGGCGGGGACGGTGTAGGAGGGGTGTGTGAGCAGGAACCTGCTGATGCCCCGGTTAAGGGCCTGTTCGAGCAGCCACCTGCATTCCTCGCCACTGAGATGCCCTGTGCACAGCACCGCGTCGTGCTCGGCGATGAGGTCGAGCACCAGGGCGACGTCCTTCGCGGCTTCGTCGTCTGGGGCCAGGACCGGGGGGACGGACAGCACGGAGCGGTCCAGACGCTCGTCCAGGTCTGCCAGCCGTGGCAGGTGGGCACTCTCCTGGGTGTGGGCGTCTGCCGTGGGGAACCACACGACCCGACCGCCTGTGGACAGGGCCGAGAGGACAGCTGCCGGGTTGATCCCGCCGACGGCACGGTTGAGGGCGATTCCCCCCACGACCTCCAGCCCTGATGAGCGGCTGAGGGCGCTGGCCCGGCCCACGGTGGATTCGTGGTGGGCCTTCAGGACGAAGCCGCTGTAGCCGGCCGCGGCGTAGCTGTCCCCGATCTGGTCGTCGTAGCCGATCCGTTCGAGCACATCGGGGGCGGCATGTACATGGACGTCAAACATGCGCCTGCTCTCGTTCGGAGATGCGGCCCGTCGCGAGTGCACCGGCAAGGAAACCAGTTCGGGATTCTGCGAGCAGGGGGACTTCGGCCCGAAGCCGGCGCAGGGCCGTGATGTCGAGCTCGGCGACGGCGGCCCCTGGCTCGTCCCCGAGGCATGCACGGACGCTGCCGTCCGGGCCCAGAACGCGTGAGCCGCCCCAGAACCGGGCCCCGCTGTCCGTGCCGCAGCGGTTGACGAAGACGACGTAGCACTGCAACAGCACGGCTGCGTGTTCCAGAATCACCTCCCATGTGCGACGGATCCCCGTGGGGTCGGATGCCTCAATACTGGCCACGGGCACGACCAGGACTTCGGCCCCGCTTTGGGCCGCCAGCCAGGGGACGACGGGATGCCACATGTCATTGCAGATGGCTGTGGCGAACCTGGCGGCGCGGAAGCCGGCGGTCTGCAGCTCCGTGCCGGGCTGGAACGACAGGTGCTCGTTCCACGGCGCGTACGAGACGGGATGGAGCTTGCGCTGGAGGTGTCGGGTTCCTGTCAGGGGATCGCACAGGAGGTAGGCGTTCCAGGGCAGGCCGGAAGGGCTCTTCTCGGCAAAGCCGACTCCGACTCCTGTGGATGCGAGTGCGGCGAGCCGAGGGTCGTCGCTGGCGAACAGGTCTGTCTCCCGGTGGGGAGCGAACCCGTAGCCGTTGACCGAGAGCTCCGGGGTGAGGGCGAAGTCGATTGGGCCGAGGCTGCCGCGCAGTTCGGCGATATGGGCGAGGTTGTCTTCTATTGCGCCGAAGACAGGCGCGGTCTGGAGAAGCCCCACACGGAGCGTGTGAGGCTCCTGACCACCTGTCACTTCAGCTTGTTGGCGCTGAGCCACTGGCTGGCGACCTCCTCGGGGGTCTTGCCGTCGACGTCGATCTGCGCATTGAGCTTCTGCAGCTCGGAGGTGGTGAGCAGTTTGCTCACCGGTTCCATCACCGTCTGGATCTGCGGGTTCTTGTCTAGGACGGTGCCCCGGACGTTCAGGGAAAGGTTGTAGGGCGGGAAGAACTTCTTGTCGTCGTCCAGGACGGTCAGCTCGAGGGCGGAGATTCGGCCGTCAGTGGCGAAGGCCTCGCCGAAGTTGCAGGGGTTGCCCTTGGCGACGGCGTTGTAGATCGGGCCCTCTGCCAGCTCTGCCACCTTGTCCTTGGGGAGGCTGAAACCGTAGGCCTTCTGCAGCCCGGGCCACCCGTCGTTGCGACCGAAAAACTCGGAGGCGCCGCAGAAGCTGGCGCTTCCCGGATCCGTCGTGGCGAGCTTGGCGTAGTCGGAGAGGGTGGAGACGTTGAGCTTCTTCACCGTCTCCGTCTTCGCTGCGACGGCATAGGTGTTGTTCGCCGCTGCGGGCGGGAGCCACACCACGTCGTTGTTGGCCTTGTCCATGGCGCTGAGCTTCTGGTACAGGGCCTGCGGGTCGGTGACGCTCTCCGTCTGCTGCAGGGCCAGCCAGCCGGTGCCGGTGTACTCCCAGTACGTGTCCACAGCGCCGCTGGTCAGCGCGGCACGGACGGCGTTGGTTCCGCTCATGCCGCAGGTGCGCTTGACTGTCGCTCCCTGCGACTCGAGCCGCTCGGCGGTGATCTCGCACAGCAGCAGCTGCTCGGTGAAGTTCTTGGAAGCGACATTCAGGGTGGCCCCTTTGAGGGGGCCGTCCTTCGCGGGGCCGCCGCCCTGGTCGGCGCCGCTGCTGGTGAGAGCGCAGCCGCTGGTGAGCACAACGCTGAGCAGACCTGCGGCAGCAAGCATGATCTTGCGCATGTGGGAATCCATTCGTGGTGGTTGATGGTGCGTTCGGTTATGGGGGGAGAAGTGGTCTCAGATGCCGCGCGGGTGAAGGACGCGCTCGGCGAGTCCGGCCAGCCAGTCGACGGTCAGGGCCAGGGCGATCGTGAGGGCGCTGCCGACGATGAGCACCGGCATCCTGTTGAGGGAGATGCCGGAGGAGATGACGGAGCCGAGGCCTCCGGCGTTGGTGAATGCGGCGAGGGTGGCCACGCCGACGTTCAGGATCAACGCCACGCGGATGCCTGCCAGCATCACCGGGACCGCCAGGGGCAGTTCGACGGTGTAGAGCACTTCTCTGGGGCTCAACCCCATTCCACGTCCTGCGTCGATCAGCGCGGGGTCGACCTGACGGATCCCGACCATGGTGTTGCGCAGCACGGGAAGGAGGGCGTACAGCACAAGCGCCACCACGGCCATCCAGAAGCCGACGCCGAAGACCATGGCCAGCACCACCAGCACTCCGATGGACGGCACTGCCTGGCTGGCGTTGGCCGCGGCGAGCACGATGGCGCCTGCCCTTCTGGTGCCGGGCCTGGTCAGGAGCACCCCCAGGGGGACACCGATGGCGATGGTCAGGAGCGTCGATGTGATGACGAGCTGGACATGCTGCCAGAGTGCGGTCAGGACGACCTCGGGGGCCAGGGTGCGGGTCTCGATGGAGTCCAGCGTGAGGGAGCTGACATAGGCCCAGACGCCTCCTAGCAGGACGAGGACGACCAGCGGGAGCACCCATATCGTGGAGCGACGTGTGCCAGGTACAGAGGCTTCCTCGATTGCTACGGTGCTCACGAGAGCACCTTCGTTGGCTGCGCGGCGGCGGTAAGAAGGGCCTGGAGGTCGAGGTAGCGGCTGCCGCCCCCGGGAACGCAGACTTCGATACCCTCTGCCCTTGCCGTCAGCACGAGCTCGAGTGCCCTGTGGACGGTTTCACCGGCGTCGACCGGAATGGCGTTCAGTGTGCCGGGCGCGTCGGACGCGGAGGAGGCGATGACGTCCGAGACCTTCAGGAGGGACAGCCGCCGAACCGGGGCGCCGGATCCCACGAAGTCGCGGACGAAGTCGTCGGCGGGGTTGCTGAGGATCGCCAAGGGGGTGTCGAACTGGGCCAGGCGGGAGCCGGGGTCGAAGATGGCGATGCGGTCGCCCAGGCGGAGCGCTTCGTCGATGTCGTGAGTGACCATCACGATCGTCTTGTGGATGCGTCCCTGGAGCCGCAGGAACTCCATCTGGAGCTTTTTCCGCGCTATGGGGTCCACGGCGCCGAACGGCTCGTCCATCAGCATCACCGGCGGGTCTGCCGCGAGGGCACGGGCAACGCCTACCCGCTGCTGCTGTCCGCCGGAGAGCTGCCTCGGGTATCTACCGGCGTAGGTGGCCGGATCGAGCCCGACCATCTCCAGCAGCTCCTCCGCCCGCTGGCGGCGTTCGGACTTCTTCACGCCGAGCATTTTGGGCACGAGGGCGATGTTGTCCGCGATGGTCAGGTGGGGCAGCAGGCCGATCTGCTGGATGACGTAGCCGATGCCGCGCCGCAGGCGGTCCACGTCGGCGTGGGTAACGTCCTTGCCGTCGATGAAGATCCGTCCCTGGGTCGGCTCGACGAGGCGGTTGATCATCCGCAGGGTGGTGGTCTTCCCGCATCCGGATGGGCCGACCAGGACGACAAACTCTCCTCGCTTGATCTCCATCGAAAGCTCGGAGACGGCCGCCTTTTCCTGGCCTGGGTATCGTTTGGAGACGCCGTCCAGGAAGATCATGGCGTCCGGGCTCGGGGTGGGCCTTTCAGACATTCAGTCCTCGCAGAGCGGTGATCTTGGCAATTACGATGAACAGCAGGTCGAGGACCAGAGCAACGAGCATCACTCCGATCACTCCCGAGAGGACTTCCTCCAGCGCGTTCGCTCCCCCGATGCGCTCGAGCCCTCGGAAGATCAGCTCTCCCAGACCCGGGCCGCGTACGACGGCTCCGATGGCTGCTGTTGCGACCAGCATGATCGTTGCCGTTCGGATCCCGTTGAGGATGACCGGCCAGGCCAGAGGCAGGACAACGGTGCGCATCCTCCGTCCCGCGCTCATGCCGAGGCCGCGCGCCGCCTCAACGATGGCCGGGTCGACTCCTTCGATGCCGGTGACCGTGTTGCGCAGGATCGGGAAGACTCCGTAGACGGCAAGGGCCGCAATCGTCGGGGCGACGCCAAGTCCCAGGAGGGGGATCATGAGGGCAAACAGGGCGAAGGAGGGGATGGTCAGCAGGGTTCCAGTCAGTGACAGCAGTCCGTGGCGCAGGCGTGGGCTGGACTGGGTGAGGAGAGCAAGCCCGATCCCCACGACCGCGGAGATCGCGACGCTGATCAAGACGAGTTCGATGTGCTGCTGGGTCAGGAACAGCAGGCGGCCGGCATTGTCGGCCATGTAGGCGACGAGGCTCATGGGGTGCCCAGCCCGCCGCGGGCACGGCTCTGAACCGCGTTGAGAACCGGCTGCCGTGGGCCGGTGGCGCCGGGCTCGGGCAGAGGTGTAGCAAAATGCTGCATGGTTGTTGTCCTGACCTCTAATAGATGAGTATCGGTAGGCCTCGGCGGGCCGTCAGGGATCTCTCGGATCATCAGGCGGAGGAGCGCACGTCGGAGCAGAGGTAGGTCTGCAGGGCCCGCACTGTCGAGAGCAGGTGCCCGGCAAATGCCTGGATGTGCGGCTCGATCCTGAACGCGGGACCGGAGATGTTCACCGCGGCCTTGATGCGGCCGGAGAAGTCCCGCACCGGTGCCCCGATGCCCAGGAGTTCCGGGTCGAAGATCCGGTTCGCGACCGTGTATCCCCGCTTGCGGGCCTCCTGCACCTGGGCAAGGAGTTCGCGGGCTTCGCGGGCCGAGACCCCGTCTTCGCCGCGCCGGACCATCTCGAGGATGTGCTCGTCCTCGTGGTCCATCAGCAGGGCCATGCCGCTGGAGCTCCTGTTCACCGGCACCGTACGGCCCACCCAGTTCACGGCCTCGATCGATCGCCGGGAGCTCTCCGAGTGAACGGTGAGCACCTCGCCGTCGCTGAGAACGGTCAGGTAGGTGCGCTCCCGGACGGTTTCGGTCAGCCTGAGCATCAGAGGGGCTGCGAGTTTGGTCAGCCGCTGGTCTCCCGCCCGCACCGCCAGTGCGAAGAGCCGCCAGCTCAGCTCGTAGCGCCCCGAAGGGTCCCTGGAAACCAGGCCTGTCTCGAGCAGGCTCTTGAGCTGGCGGGACACGACGGACTTGTCGCGCCCCAGGATCCTGGCGACATCTGCCACGCCCAGCCCGTCCGGGAACACGGCCGGATCGGCCGACGTGAGTGCGTCCAGTATCGCCATCACCCGCGAAGCGCCGGTCTGCGCCGTGGGAGCCTGCTTCTGCTCGAGAGCCATACCGAAATCCTAGGCAGGGGGTGTGATACACGCAACACCCGGTTGCATTTTCTGCATCGCTTGCCCGCGGGCAACCTCCTGCTGCGGGGCGGAGCCAGTCAGGCTCCGCCCTGCGCCGGCGGCTCCGGTCACGGTCAGGCCGAGATGCTCCGGGCGGGAGCGGCGGAGACACTGAAGGCGTCGTCGAAGAACTCCTTCAGGCGGTCGCACAGCAGCAGGAACTCCGGGTGGTCGCTGTACATGAAGTCGTTGTGCCGCCCGTGGACCGTGTAGAGGGTCTTGGGCGAAGCGGCGGACGCGTACAGGGACAGGGCCTCGTCCAGGGGGTGCAGCGAGTTCCGCTCGCCGTGCGCGATGAACAGTGGTGTGGGCGAGAGGTTCGCCACCACGTTCTCGACTTTCAGGTCCAAGATGGACTCGGTGAACTGCAGCCGGGTCGGGTGCCCGAAGCCGTAGACCTGCGCCAGCTCCTTCCGGACGTAGTCATCGGTCGCAGGGTCGAGCGGATAGTGGGCGAAGGTGTCAGCGAGCTTGGACTCGCCATGGAGCACCCGGCGCACTCGGTCCTCCTCCACTTCGTCGACGATCTTCAGGAACTCGTCGTAGGTGTGGATGGACTTGAGCCATCGCTCCCCGTCGTAGAACCCGTTCAGGGACGCCACGCCCGCGACATCCCCGCCCTTTTCGGCGGCGAGGATGACGTTCGCAGCGCCCATGCCCCAGCCGACGAGGCCGACGCGGCAGGTGTCGATGTCTTCCTGCGAGCGGATGAACGTCACGGCGTTGCGCACGTCCTGGGCCTGCTCCTCGATCAGGACCCGCCCCTTCTCCCCTCCGCTGTCCGCCATGCCCCGGTAGTCGAAGCCCAGGCAGACGAACCCGCGCTCGGTCATCCGCCCAGCGAACATCTTCGGGTAGAAGTCGTTGAACCCCTGATAGCCGGAGTTGATGACAAGCGCCGGGTGTTGCCCGCCTTCGGGCAGATCGTCCGGGTAGTAGATGGTGGCCTTGAGACGGCTGCCCTCGCTGTAGAAAGCCGTTTCCTTCTGGATCACGATGATTCCTTAGTGCTAGTCCGACCGAGCTGGCCGAGTCCCCCGCTTGCTCTCAGGCCGGCGCCTTCACCGCTTCTGCTTCCCAGGGAGGCCAGCGCAGATCGCCGAGAGTGTGCTGCAGGTCTCAACGGGCCTACTATCAGCGCAAGATGTAGTGAGTGCAATCAGGCGATGCATATTTTGCAACCTCGACCGAGGCGGGGCTCTCAAAGACGCCGTTGCGTTATCGGATCGGCGGACGTGTTGAACCGGGGTCGGGTCCGCGGTCAGCGGACCGCGACCACGATCACCTCCGGCGGGAACCGGAAGCCGGCGGACGCGACGTCGGAGGCAGCTACGAGTCAGGCCGGGTCGACGACTTCACTGCTCAAGTCTGCCTCGATCTTGGCGACGCCCAACGCAACGGAGCCTCGCCGAACGCCTCCTCGTTGGCCGCGGACGGCCCTGTCGTGCCGATGACCTTGCGCACGTATTGGTGGCGGCGGCCTCGATCTCATCGCCGGTCGCAGGCGGTTCAAAGTTGTGCGGCTGGCTCGGGGAGTCCTCCGGCACCGTGCTGGATAGCGAGCTGCTGGTCCAGGTCCTCGGTGACCAGCAGGACCGCACCGCCTACCTGCAGGGGCTGCACGCGGTCATGCCGTCGGGTGGTCGCTACTTCGTCCTGTGCTTCCGGGAGTCGCAGGCCAACTCCTGACTGCGGCACCTCGTGCGGAGGACGTCACCGCCTGCTTCACAGAGTGCCGGCGCATCGACTCGATCGAAGCGGCCATCCTCGACAGCCTCACGGACGAGGGCGGCATCCCGGCCTGGCCCATCGCCCTCATTCGGACCTGATTCTCGACCACCCCGGCGCCTCACCCGCGATCAGTCGGGGGCCAGCTCTCCACCGACAGACGACCAAGAAGGAACACCGTGCCGATCCTGCAAGCTCAGATCCAGACCGACTGAGCCAGCCGCTACCTGGTCCAGTTCTGCAAGCACGCCGCCGCCATGAGCCGCGGCGGCCACACCCCCGAATGCATCTGCACGCAACGATGGCCCGCCGCGAGGTGCAGGTAACGCCGAGTGGTCGGACACCAACGAGACCGTCACCTTCACTCCATGGGGCCAGGCCACGCTCACCGCCGACGGCAACACTCTGACTGTACGAATCGGCGCTTCCGACGAGGACAGCATGGCCCGGATCCGGGACGTCATCACCCGCGACTTCGAGCGGTTCAGCCTCCGCGACCCACTAACGTTGGCCTGGCAGCGGTCCGAAGCTCCCGGTGCCGCCCCCTTTCGACTCACCAGCGAAATGACAAAGAAGCCCCGAGGCTTCCCACGATCCAAGCTGCAGGCGATCCTCCTCGCGTTGGCCGTGGTCTTGGTTATCGGTCTGCATGTCGGGCTGGCGGGCGCGGTCGTGGCGGAATCGCGGTGGACGGGCGTCGCCGTCAACGTGGTCGTGGCACTCGTCGTACTCAAGATCGCGCTGGTCGCCTTGACCCGCTTCGGTATCCGCCGCCGCCGGGCGACCAAGACCCCGGACCACACCTGACGTTCACCGCGGCCACACCGCGCACCAATGCTGTCGTTGGCAGCGAAGTGACGGCGGCTGTTTCGGCCCGCAGCCGGCGTTGGTCGGCGATGACTTCTGCGCTGGGCAGGGATCGGGCACGCAGCCAAGGCTTTGCCCCGTCCGGTTGCATTTGTCGCTCCCGTGGGGCTCGTCGGCCCGGACGGGTGATACAGGCGGCGGCGCCTCCGACGGGACGGCGGGCTGCATACCGTACGAGAATGGCGAAGATGCGATCTTCGCGGTCGGCGGAGGGGACTGTCCGCGTACCAAGGAAATGGCGGCGATGGACGGCGGTCGGGACCGCCGCGTTGCTCGCGCTGATCGGGATGTCCGGGCCGGCCTCGGTGGACGGCGTCGGTTTGAGGCCGGTGCATGGGGCGGCCGGCGCTGCTGTGTGGCTGGCCCTTCCCGGCGGGGTCTTCTCGGTCGACACCGTCGACCGTACCGTCCGCTACCGGGCCTGCGAACCACATCGCTGCCGGCCGGTGCCGCCGTTCCTAGGACGCGGCGTTGCGCTTCGCTGGGGTCAAGCTGGCGTCATCTGACACCCCGCCATGCAGCACGGTTCGCCAACTACCGGTAGCGGTGACGGCTCGGCGCGGCGGTACTGGGTCGGTGGAGGGCCGGTTACGGCTGACGCCACCGTAGGGCACGTCTACAGTGCGGCCGTGGCTCCTCAATTCGACCACTGGACGGATCACGTCGGCGCAGTGGTCACGTCCGCCTTCGGCCCGGCGAAGGTGAACGGGCAACTCGTAAGCCTGTTCGATCTCAACCGCCGTGATTTCGGCATTCGAGGAGCAAGGCGTCACGGCGGAAACCGTCGCGCGGTACGTCGCGGGATTGCATGGTGTGGCTGGCGCCGAAAAACTCATGGTCGCGCCCGGCTGGCGTGCTCGGCGGGCGTGGAGGCGCCTGGGGCGTTCCACAACACCGCGGAAATCGTGGCGACGGGTCCTGTTTGCGGCCAGCGCCGTCGTCGCGCTCGCGGTGATCTTCGTCGGCTGGAGCATGTTCTGAGCCAGGAGTAGGGGGATCCATCCTGCGGCGGATCTCCTCGTCGGGCAGCCGTAGACCTTCCGGCCTCCCCTGGCGAGGACAGGCGCAGCGCCCTACCGGACGAGTCTCAATGGCGGTTGTCAAGCGTCGGCGTGGCACCCTGGCCCGGCCTGGGGGTTGGAAGAAGATCGCGGCGGCCTGCTGGGAGGCCGGTACCCCTGTTCAGAGCGTCTGCTGGCGTCTGGGGATGCCGGCCCGGATCGGGTGGCTTGGCTGTACCGCTGGCTGTATAGCCATCGGAGTCCGCACCGTGCGCTTCGGCGCTGGTCGCAGCACCTCAGCGGTACAGCTCGCCGGGGTGTGAGTCCAGCTGGCCGTTGTTCCGCTTCACCATGAGGTGATATTGCGGCCTTCGGTGTTCAGCTTGTCGGTGGTCCTCGATCCAGATGGTCTCGCCGGGTTGGACCAGGACAGGGCGCTCGGGCACGAAGTTCCGCCAATGAGTGATCAGCGTCAAGCGGTCCGCCTGCTCAGGCACCCCCCTGTATGGCCTGCTCATGCTGGGACCGATGTATCGGCTCTTCTTGCTCATGTGTCCCCCAGTCGGTCGCCCGTCCGTCACGGTGCCACATGGGTTAGGAAGTGTGGATACGGCCAGACGTCGCGCGGCAGTGACGTGGGTTGACCTGCGCCAGTCTGCCGGTGGGCACGTCCGGGAGCTGACCGCCGTCGACCGTCAGCTCCCATGCCAACGGGCACGGTGACCGAAGAATTATGAGATCGAATTGCCAGCGCCGACGACCTGGGCGCATGGGGGTCTAGCAGCGGAAACGCCCCTCGACGTCTCACACCACTCCCCCGCCGTCCGCCGACCTCTTGCGGACTGGATGCGGACCGCTCGCCAGGCAGATCCGGACGCCCGCGGCTACCTATCGGCTCGAAGGCAGCGGCTCACCAGACACGATGCCGTAGGCAAAAACGATCAAGAACATGACGCCGACCGCAGCGAAGATCACGCCAATCACCCGTTCCAGCAGGACGAAGCGCGCCAGACGCTTGTCGTACTGGACATCTGGGATTGAGTCCTTCGCCTGCATCACCAGCAGGCCACCCTGCAGTGCCGTGAAGATCATCATGGCCAGCCGCTCGGGGTCGGCGTCCGGGCGGATCAGGCCTTTGGCGCGCATCCGGCGTACGCCCGCGGCCCAATGGTCGTACCAGCGGTCGGCGCGCGCGCCGACCGTGGCCGCGAGCTGCGGGTCCGCCGGGGTGAGCTCGTTGACCAGGGCGGTGATCGAACAGTACTTGTGGGTGAGGTTGCGGTAGTGCGTGACCACCGCGTCCCGCCAGCCCTGCCACGAGTCCCAGCTGTCCAGCTGGTCGAGCCACGGGCGCTGGGCCTCGAGCACGCGGCTGCTCTGGAAATCGGCGATCGCGGCGACCAGGTCGCGCTTGCCATCTGGGAAGTAGTGGAACAGCTGGCTCTTGCTGGTGGCGGTGCCGGCCCGGATCTCGTCGAGGGTCATGCCGCCGACGCCGCGTTCCAGGATGAGCTCGGTGGCGGCGCGCACGATGCGGTCGCGCGTGGCGGCGCCCTTGGCCGTAAGCCCCGTTACGGCTAGGTCCCTGCCGGCATGAGGGCGGCCCTGCGGCTGGCGCGCAGGCTCTCGATGCCCGCGTCGAGCGCGGCCTCCAGGTGGGCGAGGCTTCCGGTGGCCAGCAGCACCGCCACGGCCGCCCTGGATGCCCGCGAGCAGTGCGGGCGGCCGCCCGCTCGGCGTCCAGCCCGGGATCGATCTCGCCAATCTCCTGCATCGCGGTCCGAGGTGATCCCGGTCCCCCGCGACGAGCGCGGTCCCCGGCCGGACGCCCTGGCCGACGCGGTACGCCGTAAGCCGGTGCTGTTCATCTACCAACCGCACGCCCACTCCCCGGCCGGGCACAGCGTCGACCCGGCACGCAGCGCGGAACTCGCCGCCGCACTACACGGCTCGGAACCCTGGTGATCGAGGACGACGGCCTGGCCGACCTCGCCCCCGGGCCGGTGCAGACGCTCGGCACGATCCTTCCCGATCGGGTGGTCTTCCTGCGCTCGTACTCGAAGTCACACGGCCCCGACCTGCGCCTCGCCGTCCTCGGTGGCGCGGCAGCGCTGATCGAGCGGGCGCGCGTCTATCGGACGTTCGGCAGCGGCTGGACCAGCCGCATCCTGCAGAACTGCCTCGCCCACCTGCTCACCGACTCGCACACCCGCGCGCTTGTCGCCGAGGCCGGCGAGACGTACCGAGCCCGGCGGCGAACGCTCGCCGAGGCGCTGGCCGCCCGCGGCGTACACACGGGCGGCACAGAAGGATTGAGCCTGTGGATGCCCGTCGAGGATGAACGCTCCGCACTGGTCACCCTCGCCGCGCACGGCGTGGCCGTCGTTCCGGGAGGCCGCTATTTCTCCGGCCCGCACGAGCCTTTCCTCCGCGTCGCGACCAACCGGCTCCACGAGCACGTCGACGAGGTGGCCGACCTGCTCGCCTTCGCCGCATTCGAGGAGCATGACCGCGGACAGCCGATCATCACCCGGGGGTGACCAGCTTCGCCGATCAACGACAGCCCCGCGGCTCGCGGGATGTGGGCGGATACCGGGACTCGCGGGGCCCACGGTCATGCCGGAAATTGACGAGGGTGCGTGTCAGTGTGATCTGCACCCAGAACAGCGACCGCCACGCTGAGACCGCCAACCGCGGTTGCGATGGTGACCGCCGCCAGCCAGGGACCGGATGGGAGGGCCGAGCCCGGCTCGGCCGGGGCATCGGAGTGCCGAAGGCGCCGTCGCAAAGCCGCCGCGGCGACGATGACGACCGTCATCGCGGTGCCGACGGCCGCCAGGAAGGCCCATCCGCCGAGGTGCGGCACGAGGAGACGGCCGGCCACGGCCGCCGCGACGACAAAGGAGGCTGCCGTACGTCGCCACGCCAGCACCGTCCGTTCCACTTGCAATCCGCGATCACCTGACGAGAGAGAACCTGGGGAGGTGCCTGAGGACGGCGAGGAGCCGACGCCGGTCACAGGATGAGGCCCAGGAGGACCAGGACGCCGACGAGCATGAGACCTGCACCGACCGGCACGGCCATCAGCGGCGGCGGGAGGCCTCTTCCCAGCCTCAGGGCGAGCTCGGTGCGGACCCAGCCAAACCATGCCTGGGCTGGGGCGGCGGCGCCCAGCAGGATCAGCACGATCGCTGACGCCCGGCGGAATCCCGGCACGATCGGCAGGTTCACCGCCTCCAACGCCACGCCTGCGGCGAAGAGCGCCAGAGAGGTACGGATCCACGCCAGAAATGTCCGCTCATTGGCGAGGCTGAACCGTGGATCCGGGTCGCTGCCCAGACTGAAGACCCGGCGAGGCCACCGCGTCGACGCGCCCGAGGACGTCGGCCCGCCCAAGCAGGTGGAGCCGGCAGGAGAAAGAGCGCCACGTGACGCGCCTGCGCCGGTCGGGTCGGCCTGTCGACGCGGACAGGACATACGCCTCTTCACCACGCCGCCAGCCCTTTGACGATCGCTATGACGCTTCCCGCGAGGGCGAGCGCCATCATCCACCGCCGCGTGGCCGACTCCGGCAACCACCGCTCCAGACAGTGCCCGCCACCGATCCCTGCCAGCATCGCCGCCCCGCAGGCCAGCAGCAGTGTCCTCGACAGGACCGGGGTGCCCTTCGCGGCCAGGGACAGCACGTTCGTCACGAGGCCGACGAGCTGCACGGTCGGGACAAAACTTCGGTGTTCCCAGTCGGTGCTCACGGCGTAGACGGCGAGCGGCGGCCCGCCCGTCCCCGCCGTGATGTTGAAGAAGCCTGACGCGAACCCGGACGCCATCGCCCCACCCCGATGCCTGAGGAACGGCATGCTCTGGCCCACCGCCACCCAGGCCACAGATCCTGCCGTGATCAAGCCGATGCCGACGAGCAGGACCGGGCCCGGCAGCTCCCGGACCACCCAGACCCCCAATGGCAGGGCCAGGATCACCCCGGCGATCATCTGGACGGCCAGGCGGCGGCGCAGTGCCCGGGCGGTCGCGCACAGCACGATCAGGTTGATCACCGCTGAGAGCAGGTTGGCCAGGGTCACGCCCGAGAAGGGGCCGAGGATCACGACCAGGAACGGGGCGGCGACCAGGGCGAAGCCCAGCCCGGTTGCTCTTTGCATCGTGGCACCCAGCGCGACCGCGACGACCGCGAGCACGTCGCCGACTGGCGCCACCTCAGCGCGACACGGCGTCGTCGACCACGTCGGCGAGGCGTCGCAGCCGGTCGACCGAGATCGTGCGCAGGTCGTCGGCCATGGTCGGACTGCCGACCACCGAGGCCCAGACCGCGCGGCCGGCGAGGAAACCCGAGGCCCCGGCCCGGCAGGCGAGTCGCACGGCTTCGGGAAAAACCTCCGCGGGTACGCCGGAGGACAGCACCACCCATGGGCTGCTGATGGCTGACGACAGCGAGGCGCACCCGGCGGTGATCTCGTCCGGGGTGCCCTTGCCGTGAGTTGGTACCTCCGACTTGTAGAGGTCGGCACCGAGGGCGCCCAGCTCGCGGGCAGCCGCATGGATTCCCGCTTCGTGGTCGTACGCGCCGCCCTCGCGGGGGCCACGGGACACCGGCTCGATGATGCTGATCAGCCCGGCCTCGCGGCAGCGGGCGACGAAGTCGGTCACCATGGCGATCCGGGGTTCCGGCGACTCATCCGGTCGGTAGAGCACGAGCAGCTTGAGGGCCTTCGCGCCCTCCTTTCGTACGGTCGCGGGGTCGACCTCGGGGTCGATCACCACGTCTGCGACGAACTCGGTGGCGCTCGGGGTGAACGCGTCGGCCGCCACGATCAGGGCGCAGGACGGGTCGACGGCGTTGTCCGCGATCACCGCGTCCCAGCCGAACTGCTTGTCGATGAGGATCGCGGACGCGTAGGGGCTCAGCGCGCGTGCCGCGTCCACCTTGAACGCGGTCAGCTGCGCGTCGGTCACCGGCTCCGGCTGGTGTGCGGCGAACATGGCCCGCAGCGCCTCGCGCTGATCGACGGCGAGCATGGCGTAGCCGCCCGAGGGGCGGGCGAGGATCGAGGGGTCGACGGTCACTGTTCCTCCAGCGCGAGAGCGGCCGGCGCGTCGCCGAGGTCGGCGACGTCGAGGCGCTGAGATCAAAGGATGTTTGAAAAGTAACATCCGTTGGTAGCCGAAGAACAGAGGCTAGACTGCGGACGTGTCAGTGGAAGCCATGCGCTACGACGGCGCCCCGCAGCGGCGGACGCACATCATGGCCGCGCTGCGCCGGGCCGGGTTCCTCTCGGTCGCCGACATCAGCGCCCAGCTCGGCGTCTCGCAGATGACGATCCGCCGTGACCTGCGGCGACTCGCCGAGAGTGGCGAGGTTCTGCTGGTTCATGGCGGCGTCAGTCTTCCGCAGGGCGGCGTCGGGGGCCCGGGGTACGCGTCCCGCGCGCTCAGTCACGCCGGCGCCAAACTGGCGATCGGCGCTGCGGCGGCTCGCCTGGTCCAGCCGGGCGACACGATCGGCATCGACAGTGGCACGACCGCGGCCGAGGTGGCCCGAGCGCTGCCCGAGGACTTCGACGGCTGCGTGATCACCCACTCCGTCCCTGTGCTTGCCCACATGCTGTCCCGGCCCAGGTCAAGGGTCATCGGAATCGGCGGCGAGCTGCTGCATGACAATCAGGCGATGGTGGGTTTCGCCGCGCTGGATCTCGTCAAGCGCATGCGGGTGCGCCTGCTGTTCCTCGGCGCGAGCGCGGTCGACGAGCGGGGTGCGTACGTGCGCTCGCAGGTTGAGCTGAGCGCCAAGCACGCCCTCATGGACATCGCCGACGAGGTCGTGCTGCTCGCCGACGCGAGCAAGCTGGCGGCCACCGCTCCGGTCCAGGTGTGCGGCTTCGACCGCATCGACACCCTGGTCGTGGACGCTTCGCTGCCCGACCCGGTAGCCGCGGCCGTACGCCGCACCGGCACCCGCGTCCTGACCGCCTAGCCGGGCAGACCGCCCGAACGCGGTGTAGACCGTCCACAGCGGTGGCCGAATCCGTCCGAGGTGCCACGAGAAGCGGGAGACAGCGGAACGCAAGCTCCCCCTGCGAGGCATAAGTACCTTTCGCCGGTAACGAACTCGCCGCCTTTTCTTGTTTCGCACTCTTGACGTCCCGGTCACATGCGTTCAACACTGCATGCAGAAAGCGTCTACTGCGAGAGAAGGCACATGGACCTCAAGGCCGCACCCTCAGCCGCGGAGACCCGCGTGGTCACGCTGCCGGATGCCGCGGTGGCGGAGGTGCGGTGCCGGGTCTTCCGGGCGCGCCCCACCGAGCCGATCGCCATGTCCTTCGCGCCGCTCACCCACCGCGTGATGGTCTTGATCGAGGTCGAGCTGGCCGACGGTTCGGTCGGCGTCGGCGAGAGCTGGGCGAACTACCCGTCCTGGGCGTGGCGCGAGCGGATCGCCACGATTCAAGACGGCATCGCCCCGCTCTTGAAGGGGCGCAGCTTTCCCGACCCGGCCACCGCCCAGCGCGCCCTGCTCGCGCGGCTTGCGCCACTCGGCCGACAGTGGGGTGCACCCGGCCCGGTCCACCAGGCGATCAGCGGCGTCGACATGGCCCTGTGGGACCTCGCCGCCCGCCACGCCGGCACCAGTCTGGCCCGGCTGCTCAGCCCGAGCCCACGCACCGAGCTGCCGGTGTACGGCTCCAGCCTCGGACCCACCGGGGTCGCCGAGGTCGCCGATCGCTGCGTCGCGCTCGGGCTCACCGCCGTCAAGGTCAAGGTCGGGTTCGGCGCGGACACCGACCTCGCCAACGTCGGGACTGCCCGGCGGATCCTTGGCGACGAGGCGCAGATCTTCGCCGACGCCAACCAGGCCTGGCGGCTGACCGAGGCGCTCGAGATCGTCCCCGCTCTGGCCGATCTCGGCGTCGCGTGGGTCGAGGAGCCACTCGCCGGCGATCGCCCCTCCGAGCTGGCCGAGCTGACCCGTCACACCGGGATGCCGCTGGCCACCGGGGAGAATCTCTACGGGGCCGCGGCCTTCACGCCGTACCTGGAGGCGGTCGAGATCCTGCAGCCCGACCTCGGCAAAGCCGGCGGCGTCACCGAGTACCTGGCCGTGCTCGCGGCCGCGGAAGCGGCCGGGCGGACGGTCAACCCGCATCTCTACAACGGCGCGGTCGCCACCGCCGCCACCGTCCAGGCCGGCGCGATCTCGTCCGCGACGCGGCTCATCGAGTGGGACATCCGCTCCAACCCGCTGCGGCAGGCCGCCGACGGCCTGCTCACCGCCCACGGCACGGTCCGCGTGCCGGACGGGCCCGGATTCGGCATCGATCTCGACCAGGACCAGCTCGACGCGTACGAGGAGCAGCTAGCGTGACCGATTCCATCGTCAACGACATCCTCTCGGCCGCCACCGCCGTGCGCGTGGCAGGCCGGGCGGCGGGCGGACCGCGGCTCGCGGTGCTCGACCCGGCCACCGGCGAGCCGTTCACCGAGGTAAGCACGGGTAACGGCGCCGACGCCGACGCCGCGCTCGCTCTCGCGCAGCAGGCCCTGCCGGTCTGGGCGGGCACGCCGCAGGCTGCGCGGTCGGCGGCGCTGCGGGCCATCGCCGCAGACGTCGAGGCGCTCGCCAAGGAGCCCGAGTGGCCGACGTTGATCACCCGGGAGAGCGGCAAGCGGCTCGCCGAGTCGGTGGCCGAGCTGGGGCTGACGGTCGCCTACTTCCGGATCATGGCCGACCTGCTGGATCGGCAGGAGGCCGAGCAGTTGTCCGTCGTACCCGGGATCAATCACCGGGTGACGACGCGGCCCGCCGGTATCGCCGCGGTCCTGACTCCCTGGAACTTCCCGGTCTCCATCCCCGCTCGCAAGATCGCTCCGGCGCTGGCGGCGGGCTGCCCGGTGCTGTTCAAGCCCTCCGAGCTGACGCCGCTGTCGTCGCTGGTGCTGGCCGCGGTCGTCGAACGGCACGTGCCCGCGGGGGTCCTGTCGACCGTGCTCGGCACACCCGCCGACGTCGTCGACCCGTGGCTCTCCGCCAAGAGTGTCGGCGTCGTGTCGTTCACCGGGTCGACCCGGGTGGGGCGGCTGGTCGCCACGGCCACGGCGCCGCGCTTCCTGCGTACGGTGATGGAGCTCGGTGGTTGCGCACCTTTCCTCGTGCTGTCTGATGCGGATCCGCAGGCAGCCGCACAGACGCTGCTGGTGGCGAAGTACCGCAACAACGGCCAGTCCTGTATCGCCGCGAACCAGGTCCTCGTGGCCCGCGAGGTGGCGGCCGAGTTCACCGAGGCGTTCATCGCGGCGACCGAGAAGATGGTCGTCGGCGATCCCACGGATCCGGCCACCGACCTCGGCCCCCTCGCGCCGGCCTCGGACCCGGCCCGGATGGCCTCGCTCGTCGAGGAAGCGGTGAGCAAGGGCGCGAGGAAGGTCACGAGTGGAGCCGTCCCCGAGAAGGGCCATTTCGCCCCGGCGACCGTGCTGCTGGACGCGCCCGTCGACAGCCGGGTGATGACCGAAGAGATCTTCGGACCGATCGCGCCGATCCACGTGTACGACGACCTCGACGACGCGCTGGCCCTGCACCATGCCACCGGGTACGGCCTGGCCGGCTACGTCTGCGGCGCAGACCTCCACCGCGCCCACGCCGTCGCCGACCGTCTCTCCGCCGGGATCGTCGGCATCAACACCGGCACGCCGAACACGCCGTGGATCCCGTTCGGCGGCGTGCAGGACTCGGGGCTCGGATACGAGGGCGGCCGCCCCGGCCTGGAGGCGTTCCAGACCTTCCTGTCCGTCGGCTCGAAGGCGCAGGGGTAGTGATGCGTTTCCTCATCGGACAGACCGGCGCACCGACCAGCGTCGTCAACGCCAGTCTCCGCGGCTTCCTCGAGGCGGCGGCGGATCACGAGGTGCTGGCGCTGCGGGGCGGCCCGGACGGCCTGATCGAGGGTCGGCTCACCCCGGTCACCGCCGCCGACGTGCCGGCCGCCGCGACCCTGCACGGCGGATCCTGGCTCGGCGCCGGGCGGCGGGCGGTTACCGCGGCGGATCTCGAGATCGCACTCGACGTCCTGGCCGCCAACGGTGTCGAAGGCCTCGCGCTGATCGGCGGCAACGGGACGATGGCGCTGCTGCACGCTCTCGCCAACCGGGCCGCCGCGACCGGGCGCGAGCTGAGCGTCGTCGGTATCCCGAAGACCGTGGACAACGACCTGGTCGGTATCGACCACTCTCCGGGGTACGGCTCCGCCGCGCGGTACCTCACGAAGATCGTCCCGGACCTGGCCCGTGACCACGCAGCGATGTCCGGCATCGAACCGATCCGCATCGTGGAGACCCTCGGCCGCTCGGTGGGTTGGCTGGCCCTCGCCGCGACCTGGCACCGTGACGATCCGGTGTACGCCCCGCACCTGGTCCTGATCCCGGAACTCACCTTCGACCGGGCGGCGTTCCTCACTGCCGTGCAGGACGCACTGTGCGCGCACGGGCGGGCGTTCGTGGTCGTCAGCGAAGGCGCGGCGAGCGAGATGACCGACGAGCCGTTCGAGGCTGTCAACCACACCCGGATCATCCTCGGCGGCGTCTCCAGGGCGCTCGCCGGGCTCGTGCGCACCGAGCTGGGTGTCGCCGCCCGTGGCGAGGTGCTCGGCATGGCCCAGCGCAGCAGCGGCGCTCTCGCCAGCGACGTCGACCGGGCGGAGGCGGCGGAGGCCGGGCGGCACGCGGCGAAGCTGCTGGCCGACCACTCCACCGCACTGATGGTCGGCCTGCACCGCAGCGCCGGCGAAACCGTGTACGACCCGGTGCCGCTCGCGGAGGTGGCCGGCCGGACCCGGCCCGTACCCCCGCAGTGGCGCAGCACCAATCCCGCCGACCTCGGCGACTTCCACGACTGGCTCACCCCACTCCTCGGTCAGAACTGAAAGGCATAAAGATGCGGCACAAGATCTTGAGCGCCGGGCTCGCCCTGGCCCTCGTCGGCGGGCTCGCCGCCGGCTGCGGCGGTGGTGACTCAGGCGGCAGCGCCAACGAGATCTCCCTCGTCATGTCCAACCACCCGTGGCAGAAGGCCATCGAGCCGCTGATCCCCGAATTCGAGAAGGCCTCGGGCGTCACGGTGAAGGTGCAGACCTTCGCCGAGCAGCAGGCCCGCGACAAGATCTCGCTGAACCTGCAGTCACGCAGCTCCTCCATGGATGTCTTCATGACGCTGCCGTCGCGCGAAGGCCTGCAGTTCAGCAAGGCCGGCTACTACGCTCCGCTCGACGACTACACGAGCAAGTCCGCCGCTTACGACGCCGCCGACTTCCCAACCGCGGTCAAGACCGGCATGACGATCCAGGACAAGATGATCGCCGCGCCCGTGAACGTCGAGGGTGTTGTCCTCTACTACCGGACGGACCTGTTCGAGCAGTACGGCATCACGCCGCCGAAGACCCTCGACGAACTGCCCACAGTCGCCGCCGCGATCAAGCAGAAGTCCGGTGGCAAGGTCACCCCGATCGCGCTGCGCGGCCAGTCCGCCGCTCTGCCGTTCACCTTCGGCCCGTTCCTGCACTCCCAGGGCCTGGAGTGGACCAAGCCGGACGGCACCCCGAACTTCGACGCACCCGGCGCCGCTGACGTGATCAACCGGTACGCGACCCTCGCCAAGGATTACGGCCCGCCCGGCGTCGTCAACAACACCTTCACCCAGTCCTCGGCGCTCTTCGCGGCCGGCAACGCAGCGATGGAGCTGGAGTCCAGCAACGAGATCAGCAGCATCAACGACCCGAAGACCTCGAAGGTGGTCGGCAAGATCGGCGTGCTGGACTTCCCGGCCGGCACCGCGGGCTCGAAGTCGACCGTCCTGAGCTGGGGCATCGCGATGTCCTCGTACTCCAAGCACAAGGACGCGGCCTGGAAATTCATCGAGTGGGCGACCGGCAAGGCCACCCAGCTCAAGCTGACCACGAGCGGCATCGCGCCGCCGCGAACCTCGGTCGCGCAGGACAAGACGTACACCGACACGCTGAACACCGACACGCTGCAGCAGTGGAGCAAGGCGCTCGCCAACGTGCAGACCAACGGCTCCACCGAGGTCGGCCCGGTCGGCGTCTCCGCCCCCGAGATGCGCAAGGTCGTCGGGGACGCGATCGGCAAGGTGATTCTCGGCCAGTCCGACGCCACGGCCGCGGCCAGGGAGATCCAGGACGGCCTGACCCCGCTGCTGGCCAAGAACGCCGGCTGAGTCCCATGAGCGACCTGATGACGAAGCCGCCCGCCGCCTCCGGTTCCTCCAGCGGGGAGCCGGGGGCGGGGGCTCCGCCCCCGCGTCGCCGCCGGGTCGACCCGACGGCCCGGGGTGTCTGGCCGTTCGCGCTGCCGGCCGTGCTGGTCACGGCCGTGCTCGTGCTGGTGCCGATCGCGTACACGATCTGGCTCTCCGTCAGTGACCGGCAGTCCGACGGGACCAACTCGGGGTTCCTCGGGTTCGCCAACTACGCCGAGATGTTCGGCAACCCGCAGTTCTGGAACTCGCTGAAGGTCACGCTGTTCCTCTTCGTGGTCTGCCTGCTGGTGGAGACCGTCCTCGGGCTGGCGCTGGGCTACGTGATGAGCCTCGACGTGCCGGGCCGGCGGATCTTCCAGGGCATGATGCTGATCCCGGCGATCACGGCATCGGTCGCGGTCGGCCTGGTCTGGCTGCTGATCATGGACCCGTCGCTCGGCGCGGCCAACCAGATCCTCGCCAAGGTCGGTATCGACCCGGTGGTGTGGCTGGGCGACCCGGACATCGCGCCCTGGTCCATCGCCCTGGTCGACATCTGGCAGTGGACGCCGTTCATGGCGCTGATCATCTCAGCCGGGATCCGGTCGCTGCCCGAAGAGCCGTTCGAGGCCGCCGCGCTGGACGGAGCGAGCGGCTGGCGTACGGCCTGGAACATCGGCCTCCCGCTACTGCGCCCGGTGCTCACCGTGGCGATGCTGCTGCGCACGGTCGACCTCGTCCGCTTCTTCGACACGATCTACATCATGACCCAGGGGGGCCCGGTGAACTCCACGAACACGCTCAATGTGTACGGATACCACGCCGGCTTCGTCGACAACGAGCCGAGCTACGCGGCCACCCTGCAGATCGCCCTGCTCGTCCTGGTCATCGTGATCGCGGGCGTGTTCACCTGGTTCCGGCAGCGGGCCGCGCGATGACCAAGCGGCTCAGCGGCGTGTACGCCGCATACCTCGTCTTCGCGGTCATCTTCTTCGGCCCGGTGCTCTTCATGCTCTGGTCGTCGCTGCGCAACAACGTCGACATCACCGGCTCGCTGTTCAACCTCGCGTCGCCGCTGACGTTGGACAACTTCACCAACCTGTTCGAGCGCTTCGAGTTCGGCCGCTACATCGCCAACAGCTTGATTGTGGCCGGCGGGTCGACGATCCTCGGGCTCGTCCTGGGCGCGCCGGCCGCGTACGTGATCGTGCGCCGCAAGCTGGCCACGCTGGGCTTCGTCACGCTGCTGGCCCGCATGGCGCCGGGCGTGCTGTTCGTGCTGCCGCTGTTCGTGCTCTCGATCCGCATCGGTGGCCCGGACAGCGTGGCGCTCAACTACACGCTGTTGATCGTCGCGCACCTGATCATCACGCTGCCGCTGTGCATCTGGCTGCTGGTGCCGTTCTTCGAGGAGATCCCGATCAGCATCGAGGAGTCGACGCTGATCGACGGCGCGAACGCCTGGCAGCGTTTCCGCCGGATCGCGCTGCCGCTTGCCCTGCCCGGGCTGTCCGTGGCGCTGACGCTGAGCTTCGTCTTCAGCTGGAACTACTTCCTCTTCGCGCTGGCCCTGGCGAACGAGCGGACGCTGCCGCTGACCGTCATCGCGTTCAACTTCATCGGCCAGGGATCCAACGACTTCGGCGGCCTGATGGCCGCCAGCACGCTCATCTCCGCGCCCGCCCTGCTGCTGACGATCTTCGCGCAGCGCTGGCTGGTCCGCGGCATCACCGGAGGAGCCGTCAAGTGACATCCATGCGGGCCCGGTTCAAGGGCAACGGCGAGATCACGTTCGAGAAGGTCGCCCTCGGCGACATCGCCGACGGCGACGTGCGACTGCGGGTCGACGTCTGCGCGCTCTGCGGGTCGGACAAGCGGCTGCTGCACAGCGGCTCGGCCGTCGTTCCCGGCCACGAGATCGGAGGCACGGTCGTCGGCGGCGCGCTGCCCGAGGGCACGCGCGGCATCGTCTACATCCCCGTCTTCTGCGGTACGTGCGTGCGCTGCGCCGCCGGCCGCACCAACCAGTGCCTCAACCTGTCGCAGCTGATCGGCTGGCAGCGTGACGGCGGTTTCGCCGAGCACGTGGACGTCCCCGCGCGTTGCGTCCTGCCCGTGCCGGACGACATCCCGCTGTCGGTCGCGGTCCTCGGGCTCGACACGGTCGGCACTGCCGCGCACGCCCTGCGGCTGGCGCTGCGGACTCAGGACTCGGTGGGCCGCGCGCTGGTCGTCGGCGCCGGGCCGCTCGGCCTCGGTGTCGTCGCGGTCGCCCAGGCCATGGGGCTCGCCGTGGACGCCTTCGACCCCAATCCCACCCGGCTCGAGGCCGCGACGACACTCGGTGCCACGGCCGCCGGTGACCTGTCCGCAGAGAACCAGTACGACATGGTCGTCGAGGTCAGCGGCGCGAACGCGGCCCGGGAGACGGCACAGCGGGTGATCCGGCCCGGTGGCACCGTCGTCGCGCTCGGCGAGTCGAACGAGCCGTACACGATGCCCGCGACGCCGCGCTGGCGGCGGACCGACTGCTACACCGTCCGGTCCTTCTACTTCCCGGTCGACGAGGTCGAGGCGAACTGGGAGCTGCTGCGCGTCATGGGCGCATCGCTGCGCGACCTCATCGTCAAACCACTCACCCTGCCCGACCTGCCCGAAGCGTTCGCCCGCTTCGTGGCCGGCGACTACGTCAAGCCCTGCATCGTGTCGGCGGACGCCCATCTCATGTCGGAGGCAACCCGATGAGCCTGTTGATCCTCGCCGTCGACCAGCGTCCCTGGCTCACCCAGGCCCTGTACGGCCACACCGCCACCGCACTGCCCGCGGAGCGCGCGGCGATCACCGACGGCAAGCACATGGTCCTCGAAGGACTGCTCGCCGCCCTCGAAGCCGAGCCCCGCCTGGCCGCGCACGCCGGAATCCTGGTCGACGAGCAGCTCGGGGCGGGCGTACCCGAGCGGGCCCGGGCCCATCACGTCACGCTGAGCATGCCGGTCGAGCGCGGTGGCTGCGACGTGTACGAGACCGAACCGGCCGACCTGCCAGGGTTCCTCGCCCACTTCCGCCCCGAGTTGCCCAAGGTACTGGTCCGCTACAACGTCGAAGGGTCGGCGTCGGACAACCGCGAGCAGCGGTCCCGGCTGGCCAAGGTCTCGCAGGCGGTTCGGGACTCCGGCGGCCGGTTCCTCTTCGAGCTGCTCGTGCCGCCGACGCCCGAGCAGCGGAACGTCCCGAGCGAGGTGTTCGACGCCGAGGTGCGGCCCGCGCTCATCCACCGGGCGATGGCGGAAATCGTCGAGGAGGTACCGGTCGACGTCTGGAAGCTGGAGCACCTCGGCGCGCCGGAGCACTACCGCACGGCGGCCGACCTTGCCGCGCAGAACGGCGGCGAATGCATCCTGCTGGGCGCGAACGCCCCGGCGGACACAGTCGACGGTTGGCTCACCGACGCCGCCGCCAACGGGTTCACGGGCTTCGCCATCGGCCGTAGCATCTGGTGGGACTCGCTGCGCGGACTTCTGGCCGGCGACCTGACGCGGCCCGAGGCGATCGCGGCGGTCGCTGCCAACTACCGCCACTTCGCAGGGACGTTCCTTCAGTGACCAGCTCTCTTCAGGCCGACCCGCAGCGCGTCGGTGAGGTGCTCTACAAGACCCTCCGCGACCGGATCATCTCCGGCGAACTGCGGCCGGGCGCGCGGCTGAGCGTCCCGGCCCTCGCCGAGGAGTTCCACGTCAGCCGCAGCCCGGTCCGGGACGCGGTGATCCGCCTCGTGCAGGAAAACCTGGTCGCCGAGACGATGAACCGCGGCGCGGAGGTCGCGCGCATCTCCCGTGCCGAACTGGTCAGCCTGTACGAGGCCCGCGAGGTCCTTGAAGGAGCTGTGGCCCGGCTGGCGACGGAGAAGTACCAGGCCTCGCTGCGACGCAGCCTGCTCGCCCTGCTCGCCGAGCACCGCACGGTCGCGGAGCAGGGCGACTTTTCCCGCCACATCGAGCTGGACGCGGCGTTCCACCGGGAGATCCGGCAGGCGGCGCAGAGCCCGGTGCTGGCCCGGATGCTCGACGGCGTCCAGGGCCGGGTCTTGGTGGCGATGCGCTCCACCAGCCTGACCGGCGGCATGATCCAGGCCGTTCACGACCACCAGGCCATCTTCGAGGCCATCGGCTCCGGCGACGCGGAAGCCGCCGAGGAGGCCGCCCGCCTGCACATCCGCCGACTGAGGGAGTTGCTCCGTGCTGCTGACTGAGGCCCGTTTCTTCGGCGCCGGCGACGTACGGCTGCTCAAGTCAGAGCCGGCCCCGCTCGGCCCGGAGGAGGTGGCGATCGCACCCCTCGCGGTCGGCGTCTGCGGCACCGACAGCCACATCGTCGCCGGCAGCTTCGCCGCCGCGCCGCAGGTCGTGCTCGGCCACGAGGTGTGCGGCCGGATCACCGAGGTGGGTGCGGCGGTCGACGGGCTCACCGTCGGCGACCTGGTCACCGTCGAACCACACGACTACTGCACCCGGTGCACGTACTGCCGCCTGGGGCAGGAACACCTCTGCGACAGCAAGCGGGGGTACGGCGTGAAGCTCGACGGCGGCATGACCGAGCGGATGGTGGTGCCGGCGCGGATCGCGTACCGGCTGCCGGCGGCGACGCCGCCGTGGATCGGGGCGCTGACCGAGCCGCTCGCCTGCTGCCTGCACGGGATGGACCAGCTGAACCCGCGCTCGGGGCTGCCGATCCTCATCTTCGGCGCCGGACCGGCCGGGGCGATGATGGTCGCCCTCGCCAAGGCCCGCGGACTCGCACCGGTCGTGGTGCTGGACCCGCGCGCCGACCGGCGGGAGGCCGCCCTGCGGATGGGCGCGGACGCCGCCCTCGACCCGGCGGCGCTGGACGAGGCCACCGCGCTGACCGACGGACTCGGCTTCCCGCACGTGATCGACGCGGTCGGCTCCGGCCGGATCCTGGAATCAGCCATCACCGTGTCGTCACGCGGCGGCCGGATCCTCGTCTTCGGAGTGGCTCGGCCCGACGACGAGGCCCGGGTACGCCCCAACGAGATCTTCGCGCGAGAGCTGACGCTCGTCGGTGCGGTGATCAACCCGTACACGCACCACCGCGCCGTGCAGATGCTGCCGACCCTGGGCCTGGACCGACTACGTCCGGCCTTCTACGGCCTGGACCAGCTACCGGAGGCCCTCGAAGCGCAGCGGACAGGCACGGCCGACAAGGTGTTCATCGCCCCGCACGGCACCGCCGCCGCACAGGGCTGACGAATCGGTGTCGGGACACGGGCTGGTCACCGCAAACATTCTGTAACGTCGGTCTCGGGCGCGACACAGGTGACTGCCGGCGGACGGGGTGCCTGGGTGGCCGCCCGGCCGACGGGGGCAAGATGGGCGGATGCTCGAGCCGATCGGTGTCCGCGCCGAGGACGAGAGGGTTTACCGCGAACTCCTGTCCCGCCCCGAGGCGTCCCAGCGCGACCTCGCCGCGGCACTCGACCGTGGCGCGGCCGAGGTGGGCAGCTCGTTGAGCAGGCTCGAGGAGCTGGGCCTGGTGCACCGGCTGCCCGGCCAGCCCGTCAGGATGCGGGCGGCGCGACCCGACGTCGCCGTCGACGCGCTGGTCGATCGACGCCGTGAGGAGCTGGCGCGCACGCAGCTCGCCGCGCGCGACCTGCTCGCCGAGATGCCCGCCGAGGAGCGGTTCCGCCCGGAGGAGATCGTCGAGGTGCTGGTCGGTGACGCAGCGATCGCTGCCCGGTTCGAGCACCTGCTCAGCACCACCCGGCACGAACTCATGGTGCTCGATCGCCCACCGTACGTCGCCGATCCCCGAGACGGTCGGACAAGTCGGTCCGCCGGCTCCTGCGCGAAAGTGCGGGTGCGCGGCATCTACGCCCCAGAGGCGCTGGAGCTGCCGGGTGCGCTCGAGGAGGTCCAGGACGCAGCCGGCGCGGGTGAGCAGTCCCGGGTGCACACCGACCTTCCGATGAAGCTGGCGATAGGCGACCGCCGGCTGGCGATCCTGCCGATCGGCGCGCAGAGCGGCGATGCGGCGGTCTGCATCCGGCCTTCCACCCTCCTCGACGCGCTGGTCCAGCTCTTCGAGCTGCTGTGGGCGCAGGCGACGCCGATTGTCGCCCCGGCACAGGAGGGCAGCTTCAGCGATCGCCAGCTCGCCGCGCTGCTCGCCTCAGGCGCGAAGGACGACGTGGTCGCCCGCCGGCTGGGCGCCAGCACCCGCACGCTCAGCCGCCGGATCGCCGAGCTGATGGACCACCTGCACGTCCGCACGCGGTTCCAGGCGGGCGTGCAGGCGGTCCGGCTCGGTTGGCTCGACAGCTCAGTGCACGACGTCGAAGGCCCGGACGATGGTCTGGTCGACCGCTGAGCCGCCGGTGTCCTCCGCGTGTAGCCGCAGCGACACCAGGCCGCTGCCCGCCGGCAGCTCGACGCGCCAGCCGTCGGTGCCGCGGGTGACGGCCGCCGGTCGCCAGGTCGCACCGTCGTCGTACGACGCGTCGATGGTCGGCTCGCCGGCCGGCGTGGACGGTACGCCGTCAGGGCGCCGCAGGCGCAGGTCGAACGCCACTCGGCCCTGGAGGTCGGCCCGTACCCGGTTGTGCAGGTCGACGCTGACGTCGTAATTCGGCAGCAGCAGCGGCTGGGTCTCCGCCGCACCCCCGGCGGTCGTCGCCGACGGGAAGCTCCAGGCGGTTTCGGTGTGTGTCGACAGCTCGTTCCAGGCCTGCGGGTTGTCCGCGGTGAACGAGATCGAGACACGAGACTCGCCGCCCGCAAGCCGGACCGTGCCGGAGGGGAGGTTGTCCGTCTCCCCGACCAGGGCTCCGTCGGCCCTGATCTCGAGATGGGTGCGCACCCCACTTGGGTGGGTGTACTCCGTTCCGTGGTTTCCGTCCGCGTCGGTGAAGCCGTCAACGGCCACGCGCAGTTGATCACCGGAGCGCTGGACGGGACGAGCGGGATTCGGGGCCGCCGTGATCGGCGCCCGGCCGAAGGGCAGCTGGTCCTGTTCGCGGTCCGAGTAAGCCTGGCGGCCCGGCATGGTCAGGTTCATCGGCAGCACTGGTGCCTTGGGGAACATCGCGTTGTAGGGGGATTCCGGAGCGAACACCGCGTAACTCCATGCCGTTTCCGGGTCGGGGATGCGGTACTCGGTGCGCGTCCCCGGCCCGCCCTTGAAGGGGAACACCGTCGAGACGACGAACGAGTTGCCGGGCTGCCACGGGTACGCCGCCTCGGAGAACGCCGAGGGAAGCGTCGGCTGCCCGTGAACCTGACGCACCTGAGTGGCGAGCTGCCCGAGGAGGGCGACGTAAGTGGGGTCCTCGGCGATCCGATCCTTCACCTTCAGGTAGAGGTCGTAGACATACAGGCTGGCCGGCTCTCCCTCGACGGTCACCATGGCTCCCTCAGGGAGGTGGGCGAGCGCGAGACCCTCCGCCCGGTTCAGCCGGATCGTCGGCACCTGCAGCTTGACCCCGGTGCCGCCCGGATCGCTGATGTCACCGGGGCCGTCGTTGCGGATCACGACCACGCCCGCACCGTGCGCGGCGGCATTGTTGGACTGTTCCGCGATCGACATGTCGGCGGAGTGCGTGACCAGCGCCAACGCGCCGTGCAGCTGCCGGCCGGCGAGATCGGCCGCCGTGGCGTGGCCGACGTCCACCACGGGGAGGAGGGACCGGCCGTTGACGACCGGGAAGTCCGAAGAGACGTCGGAGAACCAGGTCTGGTCGACGTACTCGGGGTGCAGGGTCGGCGCGGTCGGCGCGGACAGGGCGATGTCGGGCGCCTCCAGCCGGACCCGGGTGCGCGCCTGGAACGCCCCGATGGACACCTGCGGCGTCGGCTGCAGGTAGAAGTGCTGGTCGAGGAGGTATGCCGGGCGCATCTCCAGGTGGACCGCGGACCCGTCCGCGGCGGTGCGGTCGTAGCCGATGAGCATGGCGCCCTGCGGCGGCACCTTGGTGCTGCGCCCCGGGGTCGTGATCCTGAGCTGGCGAGCATCGCGGGCGTCGAACGCGAAGGTCCGCTCACCGCTCACCGTCGTCTCCGGCTCGCCCACGAGCGAGATGTTCTGGAACGTGCGGCTGCTTCCGACGGTCGGCTTCTCGGCGGGCAGAGTGGAGACGAACGCCATCACCGAGTACTCGCCGCGCGGTACGAGCACACAGGTGGTCCGGGCGAAAGTGGCCTCGGAGCAGTCGTTGCTCGGAGCCGGGTCGGTGGCGAGCTGCCGGGTCCACGCCGCGCCGTGCTCAAGGTCGAACACCGTGATGTAGGCCTGGGCGGCCCGGCCGTCCCGGCCCACTGCGGAGAAGTGCAGCGGCACGGCGTCGGCAGCGCTGGCGTCCAGAAGCGCGGCGTGGCCCTCGATCACGGTCGGCGTGCTGGCGACATCGGTCGTCTGGACGGTCGTGCCTGTCCTGCTCGTCGCGACCACGAGGCCCGGAGTCGCACCGTCGGCGCCGGGCAGCGCGGCGAGCGAGGTGGCGCCGGTGTCTCCGAGCGGCGTCAGGGCGACCTCGGCTCCGCCGCCCGTGGAGACAACCCGCGCGGCCGGCGCCGGGGCGGGGCCGTCAGTGGTGGCCGCGTTCGCCGCGGACCACGGCGCCGCGGTGAGCAGGCCGACCACGACGGCGAGCGAGGTGAGGGAGGCGGCGCTCGTCCGGTGCAGGGCCGAGAGTGGCATGGTCATGGGACTCCCAGTGGTCAAAGGTGCCTCCCCCTTTCATAGTCGAGCCTGTCGGCGGTGGACAGCATGACCGCTGGCGACTACCGGCCATGGCGACCGTTCGCCATCGGCTGGCCCGGCCCGATCTGACCGGTCCGCCTACCGCGAGGTCAGCGTGGTGGGCCGGCGGGACGTGGTTGAGGGGTACGGTGCCCGGGCGTGACGCCGTCTACTGCGTGGAACCACCGCCTCTGGAAACGTGGGAGTCACATGAGCATCCGCGTGTACCGCAACGCCGCCATCCACACGGGAGACAGCGGCAACCCGCTGGCGGAGGCCATGGCCGTGGACGGCGATCTCCTGCTGGCCGTCGGCGGCGAGGCGGAGGTGCGCGAGGCCGCGGGCCAGGGAGCGGAGCTGATCGACCTGGAGGGCGCCGCGGTGCTCCCCGGGCTCTACGACGCCCACATCCACACCGCGCAGTACGCGCAGAGCCTGGGCGCCGTGGACCTGCGCGGGGCGCGCTGCCTGGACGAGGCCCTCTCCCTGGTGGCCGCGCACGCGGCGCGGCTGCGGCCGGGCGCCTGGCTGTTCGGCGGCCGGTGGAACAGCAACACCTGGGATCCGCCGGCGCAGCCGGACAGGTACTCCCTGGACTCGGTCTGTCGTGAGCTGCCGGTCGCGTTGCCCAGCGTGGACGGCCACACGGTGTGGGCCAACTCGGCGGCCCTGCGGCTGGCCGGTATCGACGCCAGCACTCCCGACCCGGTGGGCGGCGAGATCGTCAGGGGCGCGAGCGGCGAGCCGACCGGCATTCTGCGCGAGGCGGCCTCGTACCCGCTGCGCGACCTCATGGTCTCCCCCGACCTGCGCGACCTGCTGCACACCGCGCAGGAGGAGCTGCTCGCGCTCGGCCTGACCAGCGTGCACGACATCGACGGCGAGGACTGCCGTGCCGCCTACCTGGCCCTACGCGACGCCGGCGAGCTGAAACTGCGCGTTCACAAGGCGATCCCGCTGGTTCACCTGGAGGCGGCCATCGCCGAGGGCCGCCGCACCGGGCAGGGCGACGACTGGATCCACACCGGCCCCGTGAAGATCTTCAGCGACGGGGCACTCGGCTCGCACACCTGCCACATGAGCAGGTCCTTCGCCGGCGAGCACGGCAACGTGGGCATCGCGGTCACCCCGAACGAGGATCTGGTCAGGCTGTTCGCCAGGGCCGCGGGTGCCGGCATCGCGGTGGCCACGCACGCCATCGGCGACCGGGCCAACCGCCTGGTCATCGACGCCTACGAGACGGTCGGCCGCACGCCGGGGCTGCGACACCGCATCGAGCACGCGCAGCACCTGCGACCCGCCGACCTGGCCAGAATGGCCACGCTGGGCATCGTCGCCTCGATGCAGCCCGGTGCACTGCACCAGCGACATCGATCTGGTCGACTCCCTGCTGGCCGGCCACGACCTGGCCTCCTACGCCTGGCGCGGGATGCTGAACGCCGGCGTCACGCTGGCGTTCGGCTCCGACGCCCCCGTCGAAAGTCCCAACCCCTTCGCCGCGCTGTACGCCGCGGTCACCCGTGCCCGCCCCGACGGCACACCCGCCGGCGGCTGGCAGCCTGAGCAGCGGCTGACCATGGCCGAGGCCGTCAGCGCCCACACCCTGGGCGCTGCCTGCGCCGCCAGCGAGCAAAACCGCAAGGGCATCCTCGCGCCCGGCAAACTTGCCGACTTCATCGCGGTGGACACCGACCCCTACCGGGAGTCGCCGGAGGCGGTGCTGCACACCAAGGTCATGACGACCGTCGTCGGCGGCGAAGTCCGCTGCCAGCAGCCCTGAAGCTGCTGAGACCATCCGACGTCCAGGTCCCCTTGGGCGGCGGCTCGTCGCCCAAGGGGACCTGCCGGTGATGGTCCCGAACCACCAACGGCCGTCGGCCGCAGCACGTCCGGCAGCGTCCTGCTGCGCCCCCGGCTCTGGTGCGGCCCGGGGCCGCCCTCAGGACAGCCGCTGCGCCCGGTGCAGGATCCGCTGGGCGACCACCACCAGAGCGAGGAACGCGCCGCTGACGACCTGCTGGAACGACGAGGTGAGCACGCCGATCTGGTTGATCAGGCTCTGGATGACCCCGAGCAGGAGCACGCCCGCCATCGTTCCGATGAGACCGCCGGAACCACCGGTGAGCAGCGTGCCGCCGATCACCACGGCGGCGATGACGTCGAGTTCCATGCCGGCGCCGAGGATGGTGACACCAGAGGACAGGCGGGCGGCGTTGAGGGCGCCCGCCAATCCGGCGAGCAGTCCGGAGATGAGATAGACGAGGACCTTGACCCGGGTGACCGGCACGCCCATGAGGACCGCGGCCTCCTCGCTGCCGCCGATGGCGTAGACGTTCTGGCCGAAGCCGGTGCGTTGCAGCAGCACCCCGCCCAGCAGGGCCAGACCCAGCGTGATCCAGACGGGCACGGTGAGGCCCAGGAAGGACGCCTGGCCCAGGGCGCTGAACGCGTCGTTCTGCACCAGGTAGGTGTTCGCCCCCTCGTCGGATACGGCGAGCATGAGGCCCCGCATGCCGAGCAGCCCGGCCAGGGTCACGATGAACGGTGCCATGCCGGTGCGTGCCACGATCAGCCCCTGCACCAGCCCGATCGCGCCGCACACACTGAGCGGCAGCAGCAGTGCGACGAGCAGCCCGTACCGGGAGCCGTAGGCGGCCAGCACCCCGGCGAGCACGAAGGACGAGCCGACGGAGAGATCGACGCCGCCGCTGATGATGACGAAGGTCATCCCGATCGCAACAATGGCCAGGAACGACGACGACACCACGATGTTCGCGGCGTTCTGCGGGGTGGCGAACGAGTCGAAGACGAGGGCCCCGACCACGACGGTGACCGCCAGCACCATGAGCGCGCCGTGGTGCTGCAGCAGGTGGCCGATCCGTTCGCGGCGCGACATGCCCGGCCCGCACCGCGCATCGGTGCCGGGGTCCGCGTCCGCAGCGGTAGTCGTTGTGGTGGTCATGCGCGCCTCCCTCGGGCGGCGTAGACGGCGGCCAGGATGATGACCGCCTGAACCATCTGGGTCCAGGACTGCGGCAGGTTGTGCTTGATGAGCGTGGCCTGGAGGAGCTGGATGAGCAGGGCGCCCATCACCGTGCCGAGCACGCGGACCCGGCCGCCGGTGAGCGGGGTGCCGCCGACGACCACGGCGGTGATCGCGGACAGCTCCATGAGCAGGCCCAGCGAGGTGGGGTCGCTGGCCTGCAGCCGGGACGTGGCCAGCACTCCGGCCACCGCGGCGAGCAGGCCGGAGATGACGTAGACCGTGACCAGGACGCGTCGCACCGGCAGGCCGGACAGCCGGCTCGCGGCCCGGTTGCCGCCCACGGCGACCAGTTGCCGGCCGAAGATGGTGCGCTTGATCAGGAACGCGACCAGTACGGTGAGCACCGCCGCGACGATGACCACGAGCGGCAGCCCCAGCACCGACCGGCTGCCAAGGGTGATCAGCGTGGGGTTGCGGAACTCGGTCAGCTGCGGCACCAGCACGTTCGCCACGCCGCGTACGCCGACCAGCAGCGCCAGCGTCGCCACGATCGGCTGCACCCCCACGTGCGCCACCAGCGCGCCGCCGGCTGCGCCGGCGGCCGCGCCGGCGATCAGGGCCGCGACGATCGCGACCGGAGCGCCGTAGCCGAGGTAGAGCACCACCATCGCCGAGGCGAGCGCCATGACGGCACCGACGGACAGGTCGATGCCCTCGGTGCCGATCACCAGCGCCATGCCGAGTGAGGTGATCACGACCGGCGCGACCTGGATGAGCTGCGTCCGGAAGTTCGCCACCTCCAGGAAGTGCGGCGTGAACACCACGTTGAAGAGCAGAAGCGCGAGCACCGACGCGTAGACGCCGTACTCCTGCAGCCACGCGAGCAGGCGTGCCCGCCCTCCCCACACGCGCGGCGCGGCCGCAAGCTCAGCCATCGGTCTCTCCCGTCGCGGCAATCGTCGCCATGATCGCTTCTTCCGTCACCTGGTCGCCGCTCAGCTCGCCCGCGACCGCGCCGTCACGCAGGACCACAACCCGGTCCGCCCCTTCGACGAGTTCCTCCAGATCGGATGAGATCAGCAGCACGCCGAGCCCTTCGGCCGCAAGCTCGTCGATGAGCGCCTGCACCTCGGCCTTGGCGCCGACGTCGATGCCCCGGGTCGGTTCGTCGAGCAGCAGGACCTTGGCGCCGGTGGCCAGTGACCGGGCCAGCAGGACCTTCTGCTGGTTGCCGCCGGACAACTCGGAGACCTTCTGGTACGGCGAGGCGGCCTTGATGCGCAGCCGCCGCATGAAGCTGTCGACGATCCGGTCGATCCGGGCGTCGGACACCACTCCGGAGCGGGACAGCTGGGGCAGGGCGGCCAGCGCGATGTTGTCCCGTACCGACAGGGTCGGCACGATCCCCTCGGCCTTGCGGTCCTCGGGGACGAGGCTGACGCCGGCCCGGATCGCCGCCGCCGGAGAGCCACGACGTACCTGTTGCCCGGCCACCGTCACCGTGCCGGCGTCGACCTGTAGGGCACCGGCGATCGCCTTGGCCGTCTCGCTGCGCCCGGCGCCCAGCAGCCCGCCCAGTCCCACCACCTCGCCGGGACGGACCTGCACGGACACGTCGCGCAGGACCGGCCGGCGTGACACCGAGCGGGCCTCGACGAGCGGCTCGCCGGCCGTGGTGGTGTGCTCGCCGGTGAACCTCGTCGCGCCATCCCGCCGGATCTCGGCGGGGTCGCGGCCGAGCATCAGGGCGACCAACTCCACCCGGGCCAGCTCGCCGAGCGGCCCGTCGTGCGCGACCCGGCCGTCGCGCAGCACGGTGACCCGGTCACAGATCCGGTACAGCTCGTCGAGGCGGTGGCTCACGTAGATCACCGAGATGCCCTCGGATCGCAGGTCGGCGATGACACCGAAGAGGGTGTCCACCTCCCGCGGTTCCAGGGCCGAGGTCGGCTCGTCCATGATCACCACGCGGGCCTCGATCGAGACGGCGCGGGCAAGGGCCACCATCTGCTGGGTGCCCATGCCGAGCGAGCACAGCGGGCGGCGCACGTCGGTACGGATGCCGTACCGGGTCATCACCCGCTCAGCCTCGGCGTACAGCTGCGTCGTGTCGATCACCCCGAGCCGGCTGCACGGTTCCCGCCCGAGCAGCAGGTTGTGCGCGAGGCTCATCTGCGGGACCAGGTTGACCTCCTGGTAGATGGTCGAGATCCCGGCCCGCTGGGCGGCGAGGGGATTGTCGAAGGTGACCGGCTCGTCGCGCAGCAGCAGCGTCCCACGGTCCGGCCGGTACACGCCAGTGAGGACCTTGATCAGGGTGGACTTGCCGGCGCCGTTCTCGCCGACGAGGGCGTGGACCTGCCCCGCGTCCAGCCGGAAGGACACGTCGTCGAGGGCGAGGACGCCGGGGAATCCCTTCGAGATTCCCCGGGCCTCCAGAACCGCGGTCGCCATCAGTACGCGTTTCCCAGGCTCTCCTTGGCGTTCGCCGCGGTGTACTCCTGGTCACTGATGATCACGGTGGCCGGGATCCCCTCCCCGTCGAGGAACTTCTGGGTGGTGGAGAAGGCGAGCGGGCCGAAGCGCGGGTTCGACTCGACGACCGCCGACAGCCAGCCGTCGACGATGCCCTGCGCGGCGGCGCGGGTGCCGTCCACCGACACGATCTTGACCTGGCCGGGCGACTTGCCGGCGCCCTTGAGCGCCGTCACCGCACCGAGCGCCATCTCGTCGTTCTCGGCGTAGATGCCCTTGGTGCCGGGTCGGGACTGGATCAGCTGCTCGGTGACCTGCTGACCCTTCTCCCGGGTGAATTCGCCCGTCTGCTCGAACGAGATGGTGATGCCGGGTGCCTTCTCCTGGATGCGGTCCTTGAAACCCTTCGTCCGGTCGGTGGTGACGTTGTTGCCGGGCGCGCCGAGGAGGATGGCGACCTCACCCTGGCCGCCGAGGGCCTGGACCATCTGGTCGGCAGCCCGCTTGCCCTGCTCGTAGAAGTCCGACCCGATGAAGGTGAGGTAGTCGGTGCACGGTTGAGCGTTGATCTTGCGGTCGATGGTGATGATCGGGATCTTCTTCTCCGCCGCCTGCTTCAGCACCGGTTCCCAGCCGTCGGAGTTCAACGGCGCGATGACCAGCAGCTTGGCGCCCTGGGCGATGAGTTGCTGAACATCCGAGATCTGCTTGGAAAACTGGGACTGGGCGTTGGTGACCCGCAGGTTGGCGATGCCGAGCTTGGCGGCCTCGTCCTTGATGGACTTGGTCTCGGCGATGCGGAACGGGTTGGCTTCCTTCTCCGACTGGGAGAAGCCGATTACGTCCTTCTTGAGGTCGAACTTCTGCCCGCCGAAACTCTGCAGGGTGCAGGTCGGGCCGGTGGCGCCCGCGCTCTGCACGACCTGCTGGCCCGCGCTGCCGGCTGGTGTGGGCGTGTCGCCGCTGTCCTCGCTCTTGGCGCACGCCGCGGTGGTGAGCAGGGCGGCCAGCGCGACCGCCGCCAATCCGGATGTCCTGGACATTAGAGGTCCTTTCGCTGAGGGATTCTTCATCGGAATTGCGGCGTGGAAACCCGGCCGTTCAGGGCCGGGAGGAAACGCCGCTGTCTCCCGTTGATGTGTGTCTTACATGGACGGTTGGTAGGGTGTGAGGCATGGGTGGGGTGGTGAAGCGGGCGTTCAGGTACCGCTTCTACCCGTCCGCCGAACAGGCTGGGCAGTTGAACCGCACCTTCGGGTGCGTGCGTCTGGTGTACAACCGGGCGTTGGAGGCCCGCACTCGGGCGTGGGTGGTTGACCGTCAGCGCACCACGTACGTGCAGTCCTCGGCGTGGCTGACCGAGTGGAAGCGCACGCAGGAGTTGGCGTTCCTCAACGAGGTCAGTTCGGTGCCGTTGCAGCAGACGCTGCGGCACTTGCAGGCCGGGTTCGCGGCGTTCTGGGACAAGCGGTCCCGGTATCCGAGGTTCAAGTCCAAGCGCAAGTCGCGGGCGTCGGCGGAGTTCACCTGCTCCGCGTTCCGTTGGCGTGACGGTCAGCTCACTCTGGCCAAGATGGACGCTCCGTTGAACATCGTGTGGTCGCGGCCTCTGCCCGAAGGGGCGGAACCTTCCACGGTCACCGTGTCTCGGGATGCCGCCGGCCGCTGGTTGGTGTCCCTGCTGGTGGAGGACCCGACGGTGAAGCCCCTGCCGCCCGTTGCGGCGGAGGTGGGTGTGGACGCGGGCATCACCAGCCTGATCACCCTGTCCCACCCTCTTGCCGGCGTGAGCGACGAACACGGCAAGGTAGCCAACCCGCGTTACGGGCAGGCCGACCGGCGCAAGCTGGCCAAGGCCCAGCGGGACCTGGCCCGCAAACAGGACGGCTCCGCGAACCGGGCCAAGGCCCGAATGAAGGTCGCCCGCATCCATGCCCGTATCGCCGACCGGCGGCGGGACCACCTGCACAAGCTGACCACCCGACTCGTCCGTGAGAACCAAACGGTCGTGATCGAAGACCTCAGCGTGCGTACCATGCTCCGCAACCGCCGCCTGGCCCGCGTCATTTCCGACGCGAGTTGGAGTCAGTTCCGCAGCATGCTGGAGTACAAAGCCCAGTGGTACGGGCGTGAGGTGATCCCCGTCGACCGGTGGTACCCGTCGTCCAAGACCTGCTCCGTGTGCGGACGGATCAACACCACCCTCGCCCTCAATGTCCGCGCCTGGACGTGCCCGGATTGCGGGGCCGAGCACGACCGGGACATCAACGCTGCCAAGAACATCCTCGCCGCCGGGCTGGCGGAGAGGTAAAACGCCTGCGGAGCTGATGTAAGACCTCAAGGGAAACCTCCCGGCAAGGCAGTCGGCGATGAAACAGGAAACCTCACGGGCGACCGTGAGAACCCCGGCCCTCCAAGGCCGGAAGGATGTCAATCGGCAGGGGGATACAGCGCACAGGTCTCGACGGCGCCCTTCGGCTGGCTCGGGCTCTGCCAGCGCAGGTGCAGGTTCGAGCCGCCGTAGTGCTCGAAGTACTCGACCTTGATGTCGTAGCTGGTCCCCGCCCGCAGGGTGATCGGGGCGGCGGTCCGCTCGACGTCCCAGTTGTCCATCCAGTTGTCGATCAACAGTCGCCCGTCGACCCACAGCCGGAAGCCGTTGTCGCCGATCATCGAGAAGGTGTAGGTCTCCGAGTACCTGGGCACGATCGAGCCGGTCCACCGGACCGTGACGTCGTCGGACTGGCCGGTGCGCTGCCGCAGGACCGGTTCGAGATCGTCGAAGTCGAGGTTGGGGTCGACCGCGGACGATTTCAGCGCACCGAAGTCGAAGGCCCCCGGTCCCGTACTCACGTAGTAGTCGCCGCGCAGGCCGCGCGGCTGCGCCGGGTCGTAGCCGACCTCGACGGTCGCCCGGGCGTGCGTCGGCTGCCGCACCCCGCCGACGGTGTAGACAGCCTCGCCGGTCAGCGCCGCGTCGTCGCACGGCGCCACACCGTCCGCCGGGCGGACCGACCACCTGGTGGTGATCGTCCCGACCGGTGGCACGCGCCGGGTGAGCACGGCGTCCAGGGGCGTCACCGTCCATCCGCGCGGCGCCGCGAGGCTGACCGAGACGTCCTCGGCGGGCCGGTCGGACCGGTTGGTGAACGTGGTGGTCACGGTGGTGGCCTGGCCCGGCCGCACCGACACCTGGCCGCCGTCGCCGACGACGAATCCGGCGGCCGCGCTGGAGGTGCTCCATGCCTGCAGTTCGTTGACGCCGACGAACGCCCCGACGGGGTTGGTGAAGAGCAGCCGGAGCCGGTCGGTCGTCAGCGCCGGGAAGGTGATCCGGTTGAGGCCGTTCCCGATCGGCTGCTGGCTGGAACGGCGCTGCTCCGGGACGTCGACCCAGGCGCCGTCGGTCCAGTACTGCAACCGGTAGTCCGCCGCGGCCTGTACGCCGCCCCCGTCGTCGTAGCCGTACCAGCGCACGTCCTGGACCCGGGTCGGGCCGCCGAAGTCGACGCCGTACCAGTCCTGCGCGTTGGGCGACCGGTAGTTGGTCCACCGGGTGTTTTGCGGCACCTCGTTGAACCACACCTTGCCGTCGAGCGCGTTCCAGGGATTGTCGTACGGCGAGGTGTAGGACGCGATGGGCTTTGGGTAGCCGGTGCGCAGGGAATTCGCCGCGTCGTTGACCAGGCGTACGGTCTGCGGGGCCGGTTCGGTCGCGCCGACCGGCACGGTGAGCGGGCCGGGCTCGGCGGCCACCGTACGCAGCGCGCCGTCGACGTACACGCGCAGCCCGGCGCCCTGCCCGTAGTGGGAACCGTCGCGATCCCACAGGACCGTCACGTTGTGCCCGTGGTAGGGCACGTTCTCGATCGCGTAGTGGTCCCAGGCGTCCGGCACCAGCGGCTTCAGCTTCAGCGTGCCGCCGTCCTGTGGGCGCAGGCCGAGCAGACCCGAGATGACCAGGTCGGTGTACGACGAATGGAGGTAGTCCTCGCTGTGCGAGTGTCCGTCGTAGATCCAGCGTTTCTCGTCCGGGTGGTGTGCCTCGGCGACGTACGGCCGGCCGTCGCGGTACTGGGTGAGCGCATAGGTCCGCAGCAGGGCGTAGTAGTCATCGCGGCCGATGTCGTCCTGCGCCGGCTGGTCGTCGAGCAGGTTCGCCAGGCCGGTCAGCGCCTGTGAGGTGCTGTACGGCCAGGACGGTCCGTCCCAGTGGCAGCACCCCTGGGCGGCCTCGCTCATGAAGTAGGGGCTGCGCCGTTCGACCGTCGTCGGCCCGTACGCCGAGGCGAAGCCCTGCGGGTCCAGCAGCTGCCGCCAGGCCACCGAGTCGGCCGGCTCGGCCAGGCCGAACTGCCACGGGATGAAGCCGACCTCGGTGCGGACCTGCTGCCGCTCGTGGGTCGGGTTGTTCTCGTCGACGATGTCCAGCCAGAACTTCGCCTCCGGGTCCCACAGCCACCGGTGCGCGTTGGCCTTGAGCGCCGCCGCACGCCCGGCGTACTCGGCGGCGACCTTCTCGTCGCCGTTGCGCCGGGCGATCGCGCTGATCGCCAGCGCGTCGCCGTACTGGTAGGCGTTGATGGACGGCCGGAAGGTGTGCACGCCGCCGAAGTGGTCGCTGGAGGCGTAGCTCGCCGGGGAAAGCTCCTTGGCGTCCCAGACCGGGCGCTGCCAGTAGAGCCCCAGCTCCGGATCGAAGTGGTTGTCCCAATCGCGGTACTGGGCGATCAGGGCGTCCTGCAGGCGCTGGAGGAAGGCGAAGTCGCCGGTCACCTGCGCGCGATGGTGGGCGGCCGTCGCCGCCCAGAAGCTGTACTCGTGCGCCCAGTCGGGCGCCTCGGGGTTGACCGTCTGCGGCCGCTGCCCAGGGCCGGTGAGCCAGAACGTCAGATAGTCGTTCAGGTAGCTCCGGTCGCGCACCCAACGACCCTCGGTGACGTGGTGCCCGGCTGCGGCGTTGATGGCCTGGTACGGCGCGGCGTACCCGCAGCAGTCGAGGAATTCGGTCAGCACCCAGCCGTCGGTCGGGCCGGTGTAGCGCAGGTGCTCCTTCCACACCCGCCAGCGGTAGTAGTAGACGTCCTGGATCTGCTGGTCGGGCAGGTCCACGAAGGGGATGTTCGCCTCGTACCAGGCCGGCTCGGCGTACCCGGTCAGGTAGCGCCGGTGGTCGAGGAAGTGGGTGCCCGCGCCGACGGTGGGATACGGCGACGCGGCAGCCAGCGGCGGCGGGCCCTCCGGCGGTGCGGCGGCGCCGGGGGCGGCCGTCGCCGCCGCGGTCAACACCGCGGCGACGACGGCGACGAGGCCGGTCTGCCTCACTTGCTGGCTCCCGCTGCGTAGAGCTGGGCGACCTCGGCGGCGGACAGGGCGCGGTCGTAGACCTGCACCTGGTCGATCGCGCCGCGCCAGTAGTCGACCGGGCCGCTGTTGTACCAGGCCCGTCCGATGACCGTCGGTCCGCTGGACGCCTCGCCCAGGCAGGAGCTGGCCGTGCCGGCCCGCTGCCCGTCGACGTAGAGCGTCAGCGTGCCGGTGGCGGCGTCCCGCACGCCGACCAGGTGGTACCAGCGGCCGGTCTGCGGTGCGGTCGGCGCGAGCGCCCGGACCCCGGCGAAGCTGAACGCGAACCGGTTGTCCGCGCCGGAGTACTGCAGGAAGAAGGCGCTGTGGTTGCTGCCGTCCTGGCTCACCGCGGTGGCGAACCCGCCGAGGCTGTCCAGCTTCACCCAGGCGGACGCGGTGTAGTTGCCGGTGGTGTCGAGGATCGCGGCGCGGGTGTCGACGTACTGGTTCACGCCGTTGAGCTGCACCGCGCTGCCGGAGTGGCCGGTGGTCCACGTCGCGCCGTTCATCAGCGTCCCGTCGTGGTTGCCGGCCTTGTCGTCGGTCACCGTGCCGGTGCCCTCGTCCAGCGGCCACCAGCCCACCCCGGTCAGCCCGGGCGTGCCCGGCGGCAGCTGCGGCGCGTTCGCGCCGGTGCCGTCGACCGAGCGGACGATGGCGCGGTTGACGTCCCGGACCCGGTCGAAGTCCATCTTCTGGATCTGGCGGTCGTAGGTGTAGAACCCGTTGACCTCGTGCTCCACGTCGGTGGTCTGGGTGTAGACACCGCCGGAGAGCCCGCAGCGGTTGGCCACGGTCAGCAGGTCGCGCTGGTTCTCCACGTAGCGATGGGTGAGGGTGGCGCTGTCCGGCGTCATCTCGTAGCCGTGCCCGTCGCCGAACCACATGTGGCCGGGCACCTCCAGCCCGAGGCCGCCGTGCTCGCCGTCCACGGCGACCCGGTCCCCGCTGGGGATCGGTGAGGCCGGGCCGAGGTACTGGTGGAAGTCGATGATGTCGCCGCGCCCCGAGTCGCCCTTGGAGGCGCAGCAGTTCACGCCGCTGTGCGCGTTGACCATCCGGCTCGGGTCCTGGGCGCGCAGCTCGTCGGCGATCCGGCCGGTAGCGGTGCGGTCCCACTCGCCCCAGCCCTCGTTGAACGGCACCCAGACCGTGATGGACGTCCAGCTCTGGTGCTCGTCGACGATCTCCTTCAGCTGCCGCTCGAACTCCTGCTGCGCGTCGACCGGCGGGATACCGCCGGTACGCATGGCGGGCATGTCCTGCCACACCATGAGGCCCAGCCGGTCGGCCCAGTAGTACCACCGGTCCGGCTCCACCTTGATGTGCTTGCGAATCGTGTTGAAGCCGAGCCGCTTGGTCTCGGCGATGTCGAAGCGCAGCGCCTCATCGGTCGGCGCGGTGTAGATGCCGTCCGGCCAGAAACCCTGGTCCAGGGTAGACAAGTTGAACAGAATCTTGCCGTTGAGGGCCAGGTGGAGCTTGCCGTCCGCGCCCTTGACCTTGGTCACCTCGCGCATGCCGAAGTAGGACTCGACCCGGTCGACCTCCTTCGGGCCGTCCAGCACCCGCACCGTCAGGTCATAGAGGTACGGCGAGTCGGGCGACCAGAGCTGCGGGTTCGGCACCGGGACGCGCAGCTCGGCGCCGGCCGGTCCCGAGGCGCGGCCGACGACCCTGTTGCCGGCGTACGCGACGGCCTCGACCGTACGGCCGTCGCCCTCGGCGACCTGCGCGGTGAGCCGGAGGCTAGCGTCGTCCACGTCGGGCGTCATCCGTAGCCGGTCGACGTGGCTCGCCGGCACCGGCTCCATCCAGACGCTCTGCCAGATGCCGGACGACGAGGTGTAGAAGATTCCCCGGTCCGGCACGTTGCGCTGCTTGCCGATCGGCTGCCAGGTCTTGTCGGTGCGGTCCTCGACGCCGACCACCAACTCCTGGGCGTTCCGGCCGCGCAGGGCGTCGGTGACGTCGACGCTGAAGCTGTCGTAGCCGCCACGGTGGGTGGCGACCTGGACGCCGTTGACCCAGACCGTGGCGTCGTAGTCGACGGCGCCGAAGTTGAGGCGCAGCCGCTCGTCGCCGCCGATCCGCCAGTTCGCCGGCACCTGGAAGGAGCGCCGGTACCACATGCGGTCCTCGTGCCGCTGAATGCCGGACAGCGCCGACTCGATCGGGTACGGCACGAGCACCCGCTCGCTGAGCTGCTCGCCGATCGGCGGGGCTTCGCCTTCCTGTGCCCCCGCGAACTGCCAGACCCCGTTCAGGCTCTCCCACCTCTTACGGACCAGCTGCGGGCGGGGGTAGTCGGGAAGCGCGTTGTCCGGCGACACCTGGCCGGTCCACGGCGTGGCGATCGGTGGTGTGCCCGGATGCCAGGTCGCCTCGGCGCGCGCGACCCCTGGCACGCCGCCGATCACGCAGGCCGCGGCGATCAGCGCGGTGGCTGCTCTTCTCATCGTTCAGGGCCCCTTTCTCACGAGCATGGCGTGAGAGCGCAGGCCGCAGCGCCCGGGCCCGGGCCAGCGGTGGAGCCGGCCAGGCCGGGTGGAGGCCTGCCTGAAATCGTTGAGAAACAATCAACCACCGTCACGATCCCAAGTCAATACCATTCGATCAGATCCGGTCAGAAACGATCCGGGGGCGCTTTCACCAGGGTCCGGAGCGGTGCAGAGTACGATCAGAAGCAGACCGACCCGTTCACGAAGAGAGGACAACGTGGCACCTGGCGACGACTCCCGGACGGCGACCGAGGGCCGGCGAACCATGTTCGCCGCCGAGCGCCGGCAACGCATCCTCGAACTGATGCACGCCAACGGTGCGGTCTCACTGCGGGACATCGCCCAGGCCGTCCAGTCCTCAGAGGTCACCGTGCGACGTGACCTGCGGATCCTGGAGGCCGACGGGCTGCTCAACCGCCATCACGGCGGCGCGACCCTGCCCGGCGCGCTGGCCACCCCACCCGGCGCGCTGTCCCGGGAACCCACCTACGCCCAGAAGGCCCAGGTCGCCGCCGCCGAGAAGGCCGCCATCGCCGAGCTCGCCGCCTCGCTCGTCGAGGACGGCGACGCCATCGTCATCGGCGCCGGCACCACCACCCAGCTCTTCGCCCAACAGCTCACCCGGTACGCCGAGCTCGCCGTCGTGACCAACTCGCTGCTGGTGGCCCAGGCGCTCGCCAACGCGCCGCGGGTCGAGGTCGTCCTCACCGGCGGCACGCTGCGCGGCGCCATCCTCGCGCTGGTGGGCAGCGCCGCCGAGCGCTCGCTCGCCGGTCTACGGGTGCGCCGGGCCTTCATCTCGGGCAACGGTCTCACTCCCGAACGGGGCGTCTCCACGCCGAACATGCAGGTCGCCAGCGTCGACCGGGCGCTCGCCGCGGCCGCCGAGGAAATCGTCGTACTCGCCGACCACACCAAGATCGGAGTCGACACCATGGTGCAGACCATCCCCACGGACGAGATCGACCACCTCGTGACCGACGACGCCGCCCCCCGCGACGTGCTCGACGAACTGGCCAACCGGGCCGTCCGGCTGCACGTCGCCCGCCCCTGACGTCTTTACCTTTGCACCCGCCGTGCGCAATCATTCGCCTCAGCCGACTCGCCGGCCGCTACGAGGAGGCACCGTGGCAGGCAGCAGCACCGTGATCGAAGCCGCAGGCGTGGTCCGCGACTTCCCCGGCACACGCGCCCTCGACCACGTCTCGATCACGCTCCGGCGGGGCGAGGTGCACGCCGTTCTCGGCGAGAACGGCGCCGGCAAGTCGACGCTGGTCAAGGTGCTCTGCGGCATCGACCGACCGGACGCCGGGGTGCTCCGGCTGCACGGCACGCCGGTACGCTTCTCCTCCCCCCGCGACGCCGAGCGCGCCGGGATAGGCGCGGTCCACCAGGAGGCCAATCTCGTCCCCCAGATGAGCATCGCCCGCAACCTGTTCCTGGGCCGCGAACCGCGCCACCGGCTCGGCCTCATCAACGTCGCGCGAATGAACACCCGGGCGCGCGACATCATGGCCGGCTGCGGCCTGAGGATCGACGTACGACAGCCCCTCGAGTCGTTCGACGCCGGGATCCAGCAGTTGGTCGCCGTGGCCCGCGCGGTCGCCACCGGCACCTCGGTGATCGTCCTCGACGAGCCCACCGCCGGCCTGGACGACGACCAGGTCGAACGACTGCTCAGCATGCTCGACACGCTGCGCGACCAGGGCCGGTCGATCGTCTACGTCAGCCACCGTCTCACCGAGATCGAGCGGATCTGCGACCGGGCCACCGTGCTGCGCGACGGCCGGCTGGTACACACCGGCCCGCTCGCCGGCCTCGACCGGATGCGACTCGTGTCGCTGATGCTCGGCCGCCGGGTGGCGCTCGGGGCGACCGCCCCCGGCGGCGCATCAGCCGTCGAGCCCGCCGACCCGCCGATCCTGCAGGCCACCGGCCTCACCCGCCGCCACGTGCTCGGCGGCGTGTCGATCAACCTCCGACCGGGCGAGGTCGTCGGCCTCAGCGGCCTGCTGGGCGCCGGTCGGAGCGAGACGGCGAAGGCGATCGCCGGCGCCATGCCGCTGGACGCCGGGCAGGTGACCGTCTCCGGCGCCCGCCTGCGCCAGCGCTCGATCGCCGGCGCCGTCCGCGCCGGAGTGGGACTGCTGCCGCAGAACCGTACGACCGAGGGCATCATCGCCTCGCTGTCGGTCCGCGACAACATCGCGCTCGCCGCACTCCCCCGACTCTCCCGCGCCGGCATCGTCTCCGAGGCCCGGCTCGACCGGATCGTCGAGAACTTCACGCGGCGGCTACGGATCAAGGCGACCAGCCCGCACCAGCCGGTCGGGGAACTCTCCGGCGGCAACCAGCAGAAGGTGCTGCTGGCACGCTGGCTCGCCACCCACCCGCGGGTGCTGATGCTCGACGAGCCCACCCGTGGCATCGACATCGGCACCAAGTCCGAAGTGCAGGCCCTCATCGACGATCTCGCGGTGGACGGGCTGGCGGTCATGCTGATCTCCTCCGACCTGGAGGAACTCGTCGGTTCCTGCGACCGCGTCCTGGTGCTGCGCGACGGCGCCGTCGCCGGTCAGTTGACCGGCCCGAACGTCACCGAGAAGAACATCATGGCGCTGCTCGCGGCGACCTGACCACCGCCGCACACGACGTGAACGACGGCCCCTCCGGTCACGACACGACCCTGCCCCTGCCGAAAACCTCATCCGCCCTGGTGGGAGTCGGTGTACGGGGTGTCAGGGATCTTGACCCAGTTGTTTGCGCTGGGATCTCGGTCGGCTGGTGATCGCTGCGGCATGATGGTCCGCCGTGCTGCTGCGACTGGCTTACTTGGATGGACGAACGTGTTCGCGGTGCTGCGCCTGCTACCGATGAGCAATCGGGACAAGGATGTGGAGATCCTTGCCTGCGCCATCAGATCACCGTACTGGAGCGCCAGCTCGGCAAGGAGAAGGTGCGGTTCGACGCGACTGATCGGGCGTTCCTGGCGGCGCTGCTGCACCGGCTGCCGCGCGACGTGCTGCGCGAGGTGCGGCTGCTGGTGCGTCCGGATACGGTGCTGCGCTGGCACCGCGACCAGGTCACCCGCCGCCACGCGGCCCGGTCCCGGTCCAAGCGCCCGGGCCGGCCGCGGGCCGTGCGCTCCATCCGCACCCTGGCCTTACGCCTGGCGCGGGAGAACCCCAGCTGGGGGTACCGCAGAATCCACGGCGAACTGCTGGTTCTGGGGGTGAAGGTGGCCGCCTCCACGGTGTGGGAGATCTTGAAGGAGGCAGGCATCGACCCGGCACCCGAGCGCGCCTCCAGCACCTGGCCGACTTCCTGGGCTCCCGGGCTGACGCCCTGCTGGCATGCGACTTCCTCGAGACGGTCACCCTCACCGGGGCGCGGATGTACGTGCTCGCGGTGATAGAGCACGGCAGTCGCCGAGTCCGGATCCTGGGCGCCACCCCGCACCCGACCGCCGTATGGACGGTGCAGGCCGCGAAGAACCTCGTCATGGACCTCGAAGACGCCGGTTACCGAGCGCGGTTCATGATCCGAGACCGGGACGGCAAGTTCCCCGCGCTGTTCGACGCCGTCCTCACCGAGTCGGGGATCGAAATCGTGCGCAGCGGCGTCCGAATGCCAAGAATGAACTCGGTCATGGAGCGGTGGGTGCAGACCTGCAGGCGAGAACTCCTCGACAGGACCTTGATCTGGAATCAGCGCCACCTGCTCCACGCCCTGCACGAGTTCGAACAGTTCTACAACGGGCACCGCCCGCACCAGGGCATTGCGAACGCCCGTCCGCTCCGCTCGCTACCTGCGCCGATCGCCGATCCACACAAGATCACCCATCTCGACATACGCCGACGTGATCGGCTCGGCGGCATCCTCCATCAGTACGAACATGCCGCCTGACCTGTGCGGATGGGGTTTTCGGCAAGGGCAACCACCCTGCCAGCCGTCTTGACCTGGGCGGGAATCAGCGATGATCCGGCTCGGGCGAACGAGACACGGACGGCGCGGGTGCGGGCGGTCGAGGCCGGCCTGGCAGCGCTACCACAGGTCGCCGCGCAAACCGGGGCGGACCAGAACAGCGTCGACCGGCTGCGCGCGGACTACGAGAGCGTCCTTGATGAGGCTCGCTCCGACGATCGGAAACGGGCCGTAGCACAGGCGCGGGAGATAGAGAGCGAATCACCACCTCGCCTGACCGTCCCGTACGGCTTTCGGTGCCCGCCTGGCCCGCCGCTGCAACGGCCCCGACGGACCGCTATCGGCCGGCATGTGCCTGCGCGATGGCCGGCGTGCGGTCGGTGCTCGGGGCGAGCAGGGCCAGCCTGGTCTCCTGGTCGACGTGCTTGGTGAGGTTGGCCCCGACCTCGGTGATGATGACCTCGAGGGTGGGCCAGACCTCGCCGTGCAGGAGGTGCCCGCCGACGGTGGTGCCGTCCCGGCGGCCGAGAACCGTGTGTATGTGCAGGGCGATCTTGCCGCGGTCGTCGGCGATGTCGCCGAGCAGTGACAGGACCTCGACCTGTTCGGGCACCGGGATGCGGTCGTAGGCGCGCCGCTCGCGGTCGAAGTAGCCCACCTCCGCCGAGCGGAACCCGCCGACTGCCGTGACCCTCGCCCCCCGGATGTCGCACTGCTGTGCCGCTTGGTGGATGGCGGTCACCGCGTCCTCGCCCTTATCGACGGCGACGACCACTACGCGCCGGCCGCTGTCGGCCAATTCTAGTGTCTCCATAATCCTGCCTCCCCTACTTTGCCGGTGAGCTGCGGTTACACCTCCGCCGCCCAGCGGCCCAGCCGTTCCCGGTGTCGTGCCATCTGCGATACCCGTTGCTGGTGCCGCCATTTCGATCTCGGAGCAGATCATTTTCCTGCGAGGGCCGACACTTGGGTCGTCACGTCTTAGGGCGTTTCCCGACCCGGCCACCGGGTAGCACAATGCCCCCACGCAGGGACGTGCCGAGTCTCCTCCTCAGGGTGCGGGGTACGTGTTCAGCCTGAGGTGAGTCGCTGATCGGGACCTGTTGTCCACTGTGGCTGGCGTGCTGGCATGATCTTCGGGTGTCGTCCGAGCCGCAGCGTCCCTCTTATGAGGATCTTGTGGGGATGCT
>NZ_QGKS01000217.1 GCF_003172935.1 Micromonospora sicca
GCGGCGACCACCGCCGCGCCCGACCGGTCGGCCGGCGCCGCGGCGGCGAGCAGCCGGTCCGCCAGCCGCAGGGCGGCGTCCAGGTCGCCGGCGAGGGCCGCGGCGACCGCCTGCCGGAGCGCGGCCGGGCGCCCGGCGGCCGTGGCCGCCGCGAACAACTCCGCGGCAAGGGCGGGCTCGCCGGCCAGCGCCTCCTCGGCCGCGGCCTCCAGCGTCGGTGCCGGACAGTCGCCGGCCACTCCGGCCGCGAGCAACGAGCGGACCAGCGGGAGCACCGGCCCGCCCCGGGCGAGCTGCAACTCGGTGAGCCGGCGCCACACCGCCGTGCGCTCGGTGGCCGGGCTCAGCGCGGCCACCGCGCGCCGCACGATCGGCGCGAGCCGGCCGTCCGCGCCGAGCAGGCCGGCCGCCCGGGTCGCGGCGATCAGCTCGTCCACCTCGCCGGGCTCCCGGCCCAGCAACGCCCGGAGCAGGTCCACCGGCAGCGGTACGCCGGCGGCGACGGCGAGCAGCAGCCGCCGGACATCGGGCGGCAGGTCGTCCAGGTCCGCTCCGAACTGGAGGATGACCTGCCGGGGCGGCTCGGCCGGGACGCCCGGCCCGCTCTCCTGCCCGCGCAGGCCGCGGACCAGTCGCTCGACGTCGCGGGGGACGCCCGCGGTCTGCTGCTGCACGAAGTCGACCAGGTCGGGCCGCCGGCCGACCTCCGGCACGGTGGCGAGGTAGGCCGCGGTCCGCTCCCGGGCGAACGGGGTGAGCAGGACCAGGTGCCCGTCCCGCCGGAGCGCGTCGGCCAGGTCGACCAGCGCCGCCGGCCGGGGCCACGGCCGGTAGCCGACGGCGACGCGGTGCCGACGGGTGGCCACCAGGGCGCGCAGCGCCCGCAGCCGGGCGTCGTCGAGCAGGTGCGCGTCGTCGACCACCAGCACGGCGTCCGGTTCGATCGTGTCGGGCTGGTCGGGGGCGCCCTCCAGCACCGTGCTCCCGGCCCGCCGGTAGACCCGGGCCAGGTCCTGGAGGTACGCGCTCCGGCCGTGGCCGCCCGGGCCGGTCACACCGAGTGCGAGCGGCGCGTCCGGGTCCGCCGCGACGGCGTCGAGCAGGGCCTGCGGCCCGCGGTCCAGCACCAGGCGGGACCCGGCGGCGCTGCTCTTGATCATGGTGGTCATCCTTCGCGTCCCCAGCTGCGGGTGAGCGCCAGGCGGGACGCCTTCGGCAGGTCCAGCGGGGTGATCCGGACCGGGGGGCGGGGTGGTGGCTCGCTGCGGGCCGGACGGTCGTGGTCGCGCCGACGCTGCGCCCGGACCGCCGGCGGGGCGGCCGGGCCGAGGTCGCCGGCCGGGGCGGGCTCGCCGCCCCGCTCCGGGAACCGGCGGCGCGGCGACACCACCTGGCAGGCGGCCAACGCCGCGCCGGTGGCGGCGGTCGACTGCGGATCGGGTTCCACCTCCACCGGTACCGGGAAGGTCTCGGCGAGCAGCTCGGCGACCAGCGGGATGCGGGTGGAGCCGCCGGCGAGCAGCACGCCGTCGAGCTCCGCCGGCCGCAGCCCGGCCGAGTGGACGGTCCGGGCCAGCAGGTCGACGGTCGCCTGCACGGCCGGCCGGATCATGTCCTCGAACCGCACCCGGCTCACCGGCACCCGGACCGGCCCGTTCGGCAGGGTCAGCAGCACGTCGGTCTCCGTCCCGACGGTCAGTTCGCGCTTGGCGCGGTCGCACTCGGGCAGCAGTCCGCGCAGCGCGGCGTGCGTCTCCCGGCGTCCGGCCGCGGCGAGTTCCCGGGCGAGCACGGTACGCACGTGCTCCGCCAGCGCCTCGTCGAAGTCGGCGCCGCCGATCCAGTCCAGCCCCTGGGGAAAGCCGAAGGTCTCGTAGGTGCCGCGCGGGGTGCGGCGGACCAAGGCCGCCTCGAAGGTGTTGCCCCCCAGGGCGTAGACGGCCGCCGTGCTGCCCGGGAAGCCGCGCGCCGCGTGGCTCTCGGCCACCGTGACCGTGCGGGGAAGCAGCGTCACGTTGCCCAGGCCGAGCTGCCACAGGGCGCTGTGCAGCAGCTCCCGCCGGTGCCCTCCCCAGCCCGCGGGGTGGCTGAGCACGACGGCCTCGGCGGGCTCGCCCTCGCGGTCGAGGACTCGCTGCACCACCCACTCCGCCAGCACCGCGGTCAGCACCTGCGGCGGGAACGGCTCACCGGCGAGCAGGAGGGGCACGTCGTCGCCGACCCGGCGGACGAACCCCCGTGCCGTCCGGCTCCCGTCCCCACCGTCCGGCGCACCGACCACGAGCGACCCGTCCGTGGCCAGGTGCAGCACCGACGGTACGGTCGCCGACCCGCCGTCCAGCGCGACCACCTCGGGTCGCGCCCAGGTCGCACCCCGCCGCCGGGCCACGCCGGCCGCGGTGTTGGTGCTTCCGATGTCGATCCCCAGGACGTACGGCATCCGTTTTCTTCCTTCACCGTGAGTTGGCCGGCCGGTGGCGACGGTGCGACACCGTGCGGCGACCCACCCCGGCGGAACCCCGTGGGCTCCTACGTTCGTACCAGAGATCACTCCGGCATCGGGACCCTAACTCTGGCCGGCCCGGGCCCCCCAGTCCCCCTAACAGGCGAGGCGGAAAGCACCCTAATGGGGCGGGGCGGATTGCGGGCAGATCCCCGATGACCGTGCCGGCCCGCTCCCATAGCGTCGCTGTCGACGATCAACGGTGGCTGACGCCAACGTCCGAGGAGAACCGGCACATGGACCAGACCCTGCACGACTTCGTGCTCAACCTGCTGACCGACCCCGACGCCAAGTCGGCGTTCGAACTCGACCCGGAGGGCGCGCTGCAGGCCGCCGGGCTCACCGACATCACCGCCGCCGACGTGCAGGACGTGGTCCCGCTGGTCGTGGACTACGCACCGGTGAACGGGCTCGCGCCGGTGACCGCGGTGGCCGGGCAGCTCGGGGTCGACCCGCTGCTGGCCGACACCACCAGCGTCGTCGCTCAGCTCCAGTCCGTGCCGCAGGACATCGCCATCGGCAGCTCCTACTCCGGTGTGGACGTCAAGGCCGGCGTCCTGGGCGCCATCGCCGTCGACCCGACGGGCGTCGCCGCCGGGGCGGCCGTGCTGCCCGGGATCGGCCTGGGCGTCGGGCCGGGCGGCGTCGACACCGACCTGATCGGCGTGCACGACGTCGCACACACCCTCGACGCCGACGTGGTGGGCGTGGTGGACACCGCGGCCGACCCGGTGGTCGGCGACGTGGCCGGCACCGTGGGCCACCCGGACGGTCTGCTCGACGGCACCGACGCCGGTCTGCTCGGCACCCCGGACGGTCTGCTCGGCGGTCACGGGCTGCTCGGCGGCGACGGTCTGCTCGGCGGCACGCTCTCCGGCACCCAGGGCCAGGTCGCCGGTGTCGTCGGCCCGCTCGGCGTCGACGACACCCTGGGCGGGCTCGGCATCAGCGACTCCGGCGGCGTGGTCCCGGACGTCGACGTGCCGTCCACCGTGGGCGGCGTGACCCACCAGGTGGATGGCGTCCTGTCCGGCGTCACCGGCACGGTGGGCAGCGTCACCGGCGACGTCACCGACGGTGTGGACGGCCACGCCGGGATCCACGGCGACGCTTCCGCGTCGGCCGGCGGCGGGCTGCTGGGCCTCGGCGACGGTCTGCTCTGACCGGGGTCCGACGGGAGCGGAAAGCCGGATCGGCACTGCCGATCCGGCTTTCTCCCTGTTTCGGCGCAGATCCCCTCTTGATAATTGATTCGAAATCCGCACACTTGGTGCGGTGATGGCGGGGATCTGGCTGGACGCGCTCGACGAGATTGCCCGTACGTGCCGCGAGCACGGGCGGGCGGACCTATTGCTGGCGGTCCGGCAGAAGCGGGCTCAGCTGCTCGACCCGAAGCTGCGCGTCCTGGTCATCGGCGAACCGAACCAGGGCAAGAGCCAACTCGTCAACGCGATCGTGAACGCGCCGGTGTGCCCGGTCGGCGACGGGCGCACCACCGTCCTGCCGACGGTGGTGCAGCACGCCGAGGTCGCGTCGGCCACGGTGGTCCAAGCCGCGTCCGCGCCGGGGCGGGCCGCCGGCACGTCCGTTCCGGTGCCCGCCGAGCGGACCCCCGTGCCGCTGGACCAGATCGCCGCCGGGGTGGCCGGCACGCTCGGCCGCCGGCCCGGCGGCGGCCCGGCGTACGTCGAGATCGGACTGCCGCGCGCGCTGCTCGGCGCCGGACTGGTGCTGGTGGACACACCCGGCGCCGACGAGGTGGCCGTGCTGGGCGCCGCCGCCCCGCCCGCCGCGCTCCACCACGCCGACGCGGTGCTGCTCGTCTCCGACTCGACCCGGGAACTGTCGGTGGCCGAGCTGAACATGCTGCTGCACGTCACCCGGCAGCATCCGAACGTGGCGGTGGTGCAGACCAAGACCGACCTGGTGCCGGACTGGCGCGCGGTCGCCGAGCGCAATCGGCAGCACCTGGCCGAGGCCGGCGTACCGGCGGCGCTGATCCCCGTCTCGGCGGCGTTGCGGCTGCGCGCGGCGGCCGCCGACGACCACGGGCTCAACGCCGAGTCGGGCTTCCCGCTGCTGATCGCCCGCCTGCAGCGGGACCTGACCGGCAAGGCCGACGTGCTGGCCCGGGCCTCGGTCGCGATGATCGCCCGCACCGTGGTGGAGCAGCTCGCCGCGCCGCTGCGCGCCGAGCTGGAGAGCCAGGAGGCGGAGGAGCAGTCCGGCCCGATCTCCCGGCTGCACGCGGCCCAGCGCGAGGTCGACGAGCTGCGCCGCTGCTCCACCCGCTGGCAGAACACCCTCGCCGACGAGATGGCCGACCTGCTCTCCGACATCGAGTACGACCTGCGCGACCGGACCCGGCAGATCCTGCGGATGGTCGACGAGGCGTTCGACACGGCCGATCCGCTGGTCGCCTGGGACACCTTCCAGGAGTGGCTGCAACAAAGCCTGGTCGAGGCGGCGGAGGCGAACCACGAGTGGTTGGCGCAGCGCTGCGACTTCGCCGCGCGGCGGGTCGCCGGGAACTTCGCCCGGTACGGCTACGACGTGCTGCCGCCCTGGTCCATGACGGTGCCGGAGGATCTCCTGGACCGGCTGCCGGAGATCGAGCGCCCGACCATCGACCGGTTCACCGTGAGCCAGAAGGCGATCACCGGCATGAAGGGTTCCTACGGTGGCCTGCTGATGTTCGGCCTGGTGATGACGCTGGCCGGCATGCCGATGATCAACCCGGTCTCGATCGGCGCCGGCGCGCTCTTCGGCGGCAAGAGCATCCGGGACGAGAGCAGGCAGCTGCTCCGCCGCCGGCAGGCAACCGTCAAGACGGCGGTCCAACGGCACGTCGACGACTTCTTCGTCCGGACGACCAAGGAATGCCGGGACACCACCCGGCAGGTGCAGCGGATGCTCCGGGACCACTTCACCGCGCTGACCGAGGAGTTGCAGGAGGCCATCATCCAGTCGTTCCGTACCGCGAAGCAGGCCGCCGACACCGACGCGGCGGTCCGCGACCAGCGGCAGCGCGAGATTCGGCTGAAGATGACCCGGCTGGCCGCCGTCTACGAGCAGGCCCAGCAGTTGACCGCGCCCCGACCGGCCCGGCCGCTGGAGCCCCGGGCATGACCGTCGGCCTACGGCTGGACGAGGCGGTCTGGGGCCTGCTGCACCAGGCCCTCCAGCTCTACCGGGACAATCCCCGGGCCACCGATCACCTCCGGCACCAGCTCGCCCAGCTGGAGCAACCGCTGCGGATCGCGATCGCCGGCCCGTGGCGGTCCGGCAAGTCGACCGTGCTGAACGCGATCATGGGCGAGGAGGTCGCGCCGGTCGACGGCCCGGACGGCAGCGGCGTCTTCACCTGGTACGAGGACGGTCCGCGGCCGCGCGCCACCGCCTACTCGACGAACCAACCGCCGCAGGAGCTGGCGGTGGCCAAGTCCGCGACCGGAATGCGGGTGGATCTGGTCGGCTGGCGGGCGGGCGAGCTGCGCGACATCGTCGTGCAGTGGCCGACCCGGGCCCTGCGGCAGGTGACCCTGATCGACACACCCGCGATCACCGGCCCCGACGAGCAGGGGCGGTCGCCGGTCATGGACCGGGTGCTGCGGGACGCGGACGCGGTGCTGTTCCTGACCCGCGACGGCCGCGGCACCGACCTGCGCGTGCTGGAGTCGACCCGGGACAGCGCCGTCGGGCAGGCCGCCCCGGTGAATGTGATCCTGGTGCTGTCCCGGGTCGACGAGGCCGGCGGCGGACGGGTCGACGCGCTGCTCACCGCCCGCCAGCTCGCCCGACAGCAGTACCGCGACCCCCGGGTGAACGCGCTCTGCGTCGACCTGGCGGCGTGCAGCGGGTTGATCGGGCTGGCCGGCCGGGTGCTCAGCGAGTCGGACTTCGCCGCGCTCGCGCAACTGGCCCGGGTGTCCCGCGAGGATTTGGAGACGCACCTGCTGTCCGCCGACCGGTTCGTCCGCGGTGAGCTGCCGGTGCCGCTGGACCCGGGGGTACGCGCCGCGCTGCTGGACCGGCTCGGCCTCGCCGGGGTCAGGCTGGCGACCACCCTCGTCCGTACCGGCTGCGACAGCCGGGTCAAGCTCTCCGCGGAACTGATCCGACGCAGCGGCCTGACCGAGTTGCGCGAGTCGATGTCCCGCTTCTTCGTCGACCGACGGGACACCCTCAAGGCCCGCTCGGCGCTGGCCGGGGTGGAGGCGCTGGTACGGGCCGAGCCCGGCCCCGGCACCGGCGAGCTGCTCAGCGCGGTGGAGCAGATCCTCGCCGGCGCGCACGAGTTCCGGGAGCTGCGCCTGCTGGCTGCGCTCCGGAACGCCCGGCTCGGGTTCGACGCCGAGCTGGCCGAGGAGGCGCGGCGCCTGGTCGGCGGTGACGGGGTCGGCCTGGCCATCCGGCTCGGTGTGGAACACGACGCGACCGTGCAGCGGCTCTGGGAGGCGGCCTCCGACGCGCAGTGGCGGTGGCGGGACCTCGCGGAGGATCCCCTGCTCCGGCTGGCCCAGCGGCGCGGCGCGCAGGTCGTCGTCCGCAGTTGCGAGGGGATGCTCGCCGAGCTGGCCGAGGGCGGCCGTTGAGCCGCCGCCCCGATCAGCGTTGCCCGTAGGGCCCCGCGTGGCCGGGTCCGGCGGTGTGCCGGGCACACCGCCGGAGCCCGTTCAGGCCGCCACGGCCGTCGCCGCCGTCACCTCGGCCGGGCCCAACCGGACCGCGTCGGCCGCCGCGTCGTCGGGCTGGTCGTGGGCGGCCCGTTCGGCCCGGATCCACGCGACGTAGTCCGTCACCTCCCGGTCGGTCCGCTCGTCGTCCCAGCCGAGGACCGGCGCCATCAGCGTCGCCGCCGCCCGGGCGGCGGTCAGGCCACGGTCGAAGGTCTCGATCGAGATGTGGGTACGCCGGGTCAGCACGTCCTCCAGGCGCAGCGCGCCCTCGGCGGACGCCGCGTAGACGGCCTCCACCCGCAGGTAGTCCTCCGCGCCGTCGAGCGGCTCGCCGAGGGTGGGGTCCTCCCGCAGCAGCGACAGCACCTCGTCGACGGCGGCGCCGTAGCGCCGCAGCAGGTGCTCCACGCGCTCGGTGTGCAGGCCGAACTGCTGCGCCAGCCGGCGGCGCTGATTCCACCGGGCGACGTAGCCCTCCGCGCCGAGCAGCGGAACCCGGTCGGTGCACGAGGCGGGCACTGCGGCGTCGAGGCCGCGCACCGCCTCGTCGACCGCATCGCGGGCCATCACCCGGTACGTCGTGTACTTGCCGCCGGCCACCACCACGAGTCCGGGCGCGGGGCTGACCACGGTGTGCTCCCGGGACAGCTTGGCGGTCGCGTCGGACTCCCCGGACAGCAGCGGGCGCAGGCCGGCGTAAACGCCTTCGACGTCGTCGCGGGTCAGCGGGGTGGCCAGCACCGCGTTGACGTGCTCCAGCAGGTAGTCGATGTCCCGGCTGGTCGCCGCCGGATCCGCCTTGTCCAGGTCCCAGTCGGTGTCGGTGGTGCCGATCAGCCAGTGCCGGTCCCAGGGGATCACGAACAGCACGCTGGACTCGGTGCGCAGGATCAGGCCGGTGCTGGACCGGATCCGGTCGCGGGGCACCACGAGGTGGATGCCCTTGGAGGCGCGCACCTGGAGCTGGCCGCGCTCGCCGACGAGGGCCTGGGTGTCGTCGGTCCACACTCCCGTGGCGTTGACCACCTGCCGGGCGCGCACCTCGAACACCCGGTCGGTCTCCTGGTCGTGCACCCGCGCGCCGGTGATCCGGGCACCCTCGCGCAGGAAACCCACGACGCGGGCCCGCGACAGCGGGTGCGCCCCGTGCGCGGCGGCGGTGCGGACCAGGAAGGTCACCAGCCGGGCGTCGTCGACCTGGGCGTCGTAGTACTGGAGGGCGCCGACCAGCGCCTCGGGCCGCAGCGACGGGCAGGCGCGCAGGGCCGCGCGGCGGCTCAGGTGCCGGTGGGCCGGCACGCCGCGGGCGTGGCTGGCGGACAGGCTCATCGTGTCGTAGAGCAGCACGCCGGCACCGGCGTACAGCCGTTCCCAGCCCCGGTGGCGCAGCGGATAGAGGAACGGCACCGGACGGACCAGGTGCGGGGCGAGCCGCTGCAGGAGCAGGCCCCGCTCGCGCAGGGCCTCGCGGACCAGCCCGAAGTCGAGCATCTCCAGGTAGCGCAGGCCGCCGTGGATGAGTTTGCTGGACCGGCTCGAGGTGCCGCTGGCCCAGTCGCGGGCCTCGACGAGCCCGACCGACAGGCCCCGGGTGACGGCGTCGAGCGCGCAGCCGGCGCCGGTGACGCCGCCGCCGATCACCAGGACGTCCAGTTCCTGGCCGCTGTCGAGGGCGGCCAGGGACCGCTCGCGGGCGGCCGGTGACAGTGTCGCGGAGTGCATCAGTCTTCTCTCCTGTGGAGGGTTCGGGCGGCCGGCGGCGGGCGCCGGCCGCCCAGATCCGTACGGGGGTGCGGTGGGGTCAGTCGACGTCGACCCAGTCGAGGGTCCGCTGGACCGCCTTCTTCCACCGGGCGTAGCCGGTCTCGCGCTGCTCCGGGGACCAGGCCGGCTGCCAGCGCCGGCTTTCGTTCCAGTTCTCGCGCAGCTCGTCGGTGTTCTTCCAGAAGCCGACGGCGAGGCCGGCGGCGTACGCCGCGCCCAGCGCGGTGGTCTCGGCGACCACCGGGCGGCTGACCGGGACGCCGAGGATGTCCGCCTGCATCTGCATGCACAGGTCGTTGACGGTGACCCCGCCGTCGACCTTGAGGCACTCCAGGTGCACCCCGGAGTCCTGCTCCATCGCATCGGCCACGTCGCGGCTCTGGTAGCAGATGGACTCGAGGGTGGCCCGGGCGATGTGGGCGTCGGTGTTGAACCGGGAGAGGCCGACGATCGCGCCGCGGGCGTCGGAGCGCCAGTACGGGGCGAACAGGCCGGAGAACGCGGGCACGAAGTAGACCCCGCCGTTGTCCTCCACCTGGCGGGCCAGGATCTCGCTCTGCGCCGCACTACTGATGATCTTGAGCTGGTCGCGCAGCCACTGCACGGCCGAGCCGGTGACCGCGATCGAGCCTTCGAGCGCGTACACCGGCGCCTCGTCGGCGAACTTGTAGCACACCGTGGTGAGCAGCCCGGCCTTCGACCGCACGATCTCGGTGCCGGTGTTGAGGAGCATGAAGTTGCCCGTGCCGTAGGTGTTCTTCGCCTCGCCCGGCGCGAAGCAGACCTGCCCGACCGTGGCGGCCTGCTGGTCTCCCAGGTCGCCGGTGAGCGGGACCGCGCCGCTGAACGGGCCGTTCATGGCGCAGCTGCCGTACGAGCGCGGGTCGGACGACGGCCGGATCTCCGGCAGCATGGCGCGGGGAATGTCGAAGAAGGACAGCAGCTCGTCGTCCCAGTCCAGCGTCTCCAGGTTCATCAGCATGGTGCGGCTGGCGTTGGTGGAGTCGGTGACGTGCACCCCGCCCTCGACGCCGCCGGTGAGGTTCCACAGCAGCCAGGTGTCGGTGTTGCCGAAGACGGCCTCACCGCGCTCGGCGGCCTCGCGCACCCCGCCGACGTTCTCCAGGATCCACTGGATCTTTCCCGCCGAGAAGTACGTCGCCGGCGGCAGGCCGGCCTTGCGCCGGATGACGTCGCCCTTGCCCTCGCGTTCCAGCGCCGAGGCGATCCGGTCGGTGCGGGTGTCCTGCCAGACGATGGCGTTGTAGTAGGGGCGGCCGGTCCGGCGGTTCCACACCACGGTGGTCTCCCGCTGGTTGGTGATGCCGAGCGCGGCCAGGTCGGCGGCGGTCAGGCCGCGGGCGTTCATCGCGGTCTGGATGACCGTCTGGGTCCGCTCCCAGATCTCGAGGGGGTTGTGCTCCACCCAGCCGGCCTGCGGCAGGATCTGCTCGTGTTCGAGCTGGTGGCGGCCGACCTCGTTGCCGCCGTGGTCGAAGATCATGAAACGGGTGCTGGTGGTGCCCTGGTCTACCGCGCCGACGAAGTCAGGCATGCGGGTGTCTCCTTCTGGTTCGTCGAGAGATGCGGGCCGGCGGATGTCAGATGCGGGCGAGCTCGGCCTCGGCCGAGGCGGTCTCGGTGGCCAACGTGCCCGGCTCCAGCTCCTCGCTGGGCAGGAAGCGCCCGACGACCAGCTCGTAGAGGCCGGCGCCGATGACGCCCCCGACCAGCGGCCCGACGATCGGCACCCAGAAGTACGGATATCCGCTGGTGTCCTGGAAGGCCGTCTCGTAACCGGTCAGGAAGGAGGCGAGCCGGGGGCCGAAGTCGCGGGCGGGATTGATGGCGTAGCCGGCATTGGCGGCGAAGGCCATGCCGATCGCGACCACGATCAGGCCGACGATCAGCGGGGCGAGGTTGCCGCCGGGCAGCGAGTTGCGGGCGTCGGTGACCGCCAGGACGAGGAACAGCAGGATGGCAGTGCCGATGATCTGGTCCCGCAGCGCGCCCCACTCGCTCACGCCGACGCCCGGCAGCGTGGAGAAGACACCCTGGCTCTTGCTGGTGAGGCCGGGGTCGAACCGGGACAGCGTCTCGCTGTAGTTCCAGCGGATGATCAGGGCCGCGACGAACGCGCCGGCGGTCTGGGCCAGCGCGTACGGCAGCACCTTGCGCCACGAGAAGCCCTTGAACACCGCCAGGGCGACGGTGACCGCGGGGTTGAGATGCGCGCCGCTGATGCGGCCCGCCACGTACACGCCGAGCGTGACGCCGAGACCCCAGGCCCAGGCGATGCTGTCGAACTCGCCGGTTCCCGCGGCGGCCACCTGGGCGACGACGCCCACGCCGAACAGGATGAGAATCGCGGTGCCGGCGAACTCGGCGGCCAACTCGCCGACGAGTCCGGGGCCTTTCAACCGTTGCGCCATGGTTCCTCCAACGCGGTGGGGATGGCGGCCCTCCCGTCCGGGAAAGCGGAGGGTCGGTCGGTGACGCTGCGATGTCGGACGTCACCGTTCGGTGAACCGTAGGAAACCCGTGGGGGCCGGGTCAACGAACCCCGGTCGACAATGTCGAACACTGTTGCGGCGGCCGGATCGCCGTTAGCATTCGGCCCCATGCCGGGTCAGGTGCAGTCCATCGCGCGGGCCGCGGCGATCCTCCGCCTGCTGGCCAGCAGCTCCGGCCGGCTCGGCATCGGGGAGATCGCCCGGTCCCTCGACCTGCCCAAGGGCACGGCGCACGGCATCGTCCGCACCCTGCAGGACGTCGGCTTCGTGGAGCAGGACAAGACCTCCGGCAAGTACCAGCTCGGGGCGGCCCTGCTGCACCTGGGCACCAGCTACCTCGACGTCAACGAACTGCGCTCACGCTCCATCAACTGGGCCGACCCGCTGGCCGCGCGCAGCGGCGAGGCCGTCCGCATCGGCACCCTGTTGGACGGCAAGGTGCTGGTGGTCCACCATGTCTTCCGGCCCGACGACACCCTGCAGACCCTGGACGTCGGGTCCCTGCTGCCCCCGCACGCCACCGCGCTCGGCAAGGTCCTGCTCGCCTACGACGTGGGCGCCGCCAACGCGGTCATGCAGGGCGAACCTGAGCCGTACACGCGGCGCACCCTGGTCACCGTCCGCACCCTCACCCGGGCGCTGACCGGCATCCGGGACAACGGCTGGGGCGCCGAGATCGAGGAGATGACCCTCGGCGAGGCCGGTATCGCCGCGCCCATCCGCGGCTACGGCGGTCTGGTCGTGGGCGCGATCGGGCTCTCCGGCCCGATCGACCGCGTCTGCGACGGGCAGGGCCACCCCCGCCCGGCCCTCGTCGCGTACGTCCGCGACGCCGCCCGCGCGGTCTCCCGGGACCTCGGCGCGGCCCGCTGGTGATCCGTCCACCCTGCTCCGCCATCCGCCCAGAGAGGACGAGGAATGACTGACAGCTACGTCGTCTCCATCGACCAGGGCACCACCTCGACCCGCTGCATCGTCTTCGACCGCCGGGGCAACCTCGTCTCGGTGGCCCAGCGGGAGCACCAGCAGCACTTCCCCCGGCCCGGCTGGGTGGAACACGACGCGCTGGAGATCTGGCGCAACGTCGGCAAGGTGGTGCCCCGGGCCCTCGCCCAGGCCGGCATCGTCGCCGGCCAGGTCGCCGCGATCGGCATCGCCAACCAGCGGGAGAGCACCGTCGTGTGGGACCGGCGCACCGGGGTGCCGGTCGCCCCGGCGATCATCTGGCAGGACACCCGCACCGACGCCCTGGTGGAGACGCTGGCCGGGACGCCCGGCGCCGAGGACCTCCCGCAGCGCTGCGGATTGCCGCTGACCACCTACTTCTCCGGCCCGAAGTTGCGCTGGCTGCTCGACCACACCTCCGGGCTGTACGAACGGGCCGAGCGCGGCGAGGTGCTCTTCGGGACGATGGAGAGCTGGCTGGTCTGGAATCTCACCGGTGGTCCGGCGGGCGGTCTGCACCTGACCGACGTGACCAACGCCAGCCGGACGATGCTGATGGACCTGCGTACGCTCGCCTGGCACCCCGACTCGCTGGCCTTCTTCGGCATCCCGTCCGCCATGCTGCCCGAGATCCGCTCCTCGTCGGAGGTGTACGGCACCGCGACCGACGTCCTGCCCGGCGTCCGGATCGCCGCGGCGCTCGGCGACCAGCAGGCCGCCCTGTTCGGCCAGACCTGCTTCGCCCCGGGCGATGCCAAGTGCACCTACGGCACCGGCAGCTTCCTGCTGCTCAACACCGGCGCGGAGCCGGTGCACTCCACCCACGGGCTGCTCACCACCGTCGGCTACCAGATCGGCGGCGAGCCGGCGGTCTACGCCCTCGAAGGCTCCATCGCGATCACCGGGTCCCTGGTGCAGTGGTTCCGCGACCGGCTGGACCTGATCAGCACCGCGCCGGAGATCGAGACCCTGGCCCGGACGGTGGACGACAACGGCGGCTGCTACATCGTGCCGGCCTTCTCGGGGCTGTTCGCGCCGCACTGGCGCAGCGAGGCACGCGGGGTCATCGTGGGTCTCACCTCGTACATCACCAAGGGGCACCTGGCGCGGGCGGTGCTGGAGGCCACCGGCTGGCAGACCCGGGAGGTGGTGGACGCGATGAACGCCGACTCCGGCCTGGACCTGACGGCGCTGCGGGTGGACGGCGGGATGACCGCCAACAACCTGCTGATGCAGTTCGTCTCCGACGTGCTCGCGGTGCCGGTGGTGCGCCCGATGGTCGCCGAGACGGTCTCCCTCGGCGCGGCGTACGCCGCCGGGCTGGCGGTCGGCTACTGGCCCGACCTGGAGGGGCTGCGCAGCAACTGGCATCTCGCCGCCCGCTGGCTGCCGGAGATGGACGACGCCGTCCGCGCCGAGGAACGGGAGAACTGGGAGCGCGCGGTGGAGCGCACCTTCGGCTGGATCAAACCGGCGGCCCGGGCCGCCAACGAATGACCGACCCCGCCGGACCGCGCGCGAGGCGACGACGTCGCGGACGCGCCGACGACGGACCGCGGCCACCCTCGCCCTCCTCCACGAACAGCGGAGCTGAACGAGCTCGCCGAGCGCCAACTCGTTGTCGTAATCGCGTGGGAGCATGACCCCGTGGCGACATCGAAGCAGCCGGTGACGGTCCCGACCGAGGCCAGCGTCGACGACTTCCTGGCGCGGTCCCCGACGAACGCCGGCGGGCCGACGCGCGGCGCCTCTGCGCGATTCTGCGCGAGGTGACCGGCGAGCCCGCGGTGATGTGGCGCCCGAGCATCGTCGGCTTCGGCAGCTACCGCTACACCTACGAGACCGGGCGCACGGGCGACTGGCCGCTGGCGGGCTTCTCACCGCGAAAGCAGCAGCTCGTCGTCTACCTGGTGGGCGGGTTCGAGGAGCGGCACGCGTCGGTCCTCGCCCGGCTCGGTCCGCACAAGACCGGCAAGGGCTGCCTCTACCTGAAACGGCTCGACGATGTCGACGAGACCAGCCTCCGCGAGCTCATCGACCGCACCGTGCGGGTGCACAAGGGCGTCGACCGGGCCGGCGAACACCGCCGATAGCGGCCTGGCGGCCCCCCTTTCCGTTCGGTGATCGACGGACTACGGTGGGTGCCACGCTCGTGCCGGCGAACCGGGGGTGCCCGTTGGAGGAGTTCGACTACGTCGTGGTGGGTGCCGGCTCGGCCGGCTGCGTGCTGGCCAACCGGTTGACCGAGGATCCGGGCACCCGGGTGCTGCTGATCGAGGCGGGTGGTTGGGACCGCAGTCCCTTCGTCCGCATCCCCAAGACCTTCAGCCGGCTGATGGACAACCCGCGCACCGCCTGGCACTACCCCGCCGACGCGGGGCCGGCGCGCCGCGAGGTCTGGCAGCGGGGTCGCATGATCGGCGGTTCCAGCTCGATCAACGGCATGGTGTACGGCCGCGGCGGCCGGCTCGACTACGACGGGCTGGAACGCCTCGGCAACCCCGGCTGGGGATGGGACACCATGCTGCCGATCTTCAAGCAGCTGGAGGACAACCCGTTCGGCGCCTCCGAGGTACGCGGCGCCGGCGGGCCACTGCGGCTGTCCAGCGCGACCGACACCGACGGGCTCAGCGAGGAGACGATCGCCGCCGGGGTGGAGCTGGGCTGGCGCCGGGCGGACGACCTGAACGCCGACGACGACGAGCGGATCGGCTATGTCATGGCGACCATTCGCGACGGTCGCCGGTTCAGTGCCGCCGACGCCTTCCTGCATCCGGTCCGCAACCGGCTCAACCTGACCATCGCGGTGGGGACCGTCGCGCTCCGGGTCCTCGTCCAGCAGGGCCGAGCCATCGGGGTGCGCGCCCGGCGGCACGGGCGGACGGTGGACTACGCGGCCTCCGCCGAGGTCATCCTCGCCGCCGGCGCGATCGCCACCCCGCAGTTGTTGCAGGTTTCCGGCATCGGTCCGGCCGACACGCTGCGCCGCGCCGGCGTCGACGTGCTGCTCGACCGGGCCCGGGTGGGAACCGGCCTGCGGGAGCACCGGTCGATGCCGGTGCAGTTCCGGCTGACCGCCGCGGGCGGCTACAACCCGTTGCTGGGCAGCCGGCTCGGTCAGGGGCGGGCCATGCTGCGTTACCTGCTGACCCGCCGGGGGCCGCTCGCCCTGCCGGTGTACGACGTCGGGGCGCACATCCGGTCCGACCCGGAGGCCGATCATCCCGACACGCAGCTGCTGATCGCGCCCTTCTCGGCGGCGCCACAGCGCCCGGGGCACGCGCTGGAGCTGGAGACCGAGCCGGGGCTGATGGCCCTGGCGACGGTGACCCGGCCGGACAGCGAGGGCAGCCTGGCCATCACGTCGGCCGATCCGGAGACGCCACCGCGGATCGTCGCCAACTACTTCGATACCGTGCATGACCGTCGGGTCGCGGTGAGCGCCTTCCGGCGGATGCGGGAGCTGTTCGCCACCGCGCCGATCGCGAAGCGGATCTCCGCGGAGACCCTGCCCGGTCCGGGTGTCCAGGACGACGACGAGATCATCGACGCGGCCCTGGCCCTCGGCTACTGCGGCTACCACGCGGTGGGCACCTGCGCGATGGGCCCGGACGACGAGTTCGTGGTCGACCCGCAGCTCCGGGTGCGCGGCGTGGACGGCTTACGGATCGTCGACGCCTCCGTCCTGCCGGTCCTGGTCTCGAGCTACCTCAACGCCCCGGTGATGGCGCTGGCCTGGCGGGCCGCCGACCTGATCCTTGATCGGCGACAGTAGGATCCCCGCACCCTGGCGAATCCTCGCCTCCGCCACCCGGAGCCCGCATGTCCGAGCAGTCCGCCGCCGACGTACCCGAGGTGATCCGCTTCCGGCGGTGGCTGCTTCCCGCGGCGGCGCTCGCCGCCGTGCTGGTGCTGCTCGTCGCCGTCGCCATGGCCTGGTCCGCACCGGAGCGGCCGTCGGCCGCCCGGCCGGCCGCGGAACTCACGCCGGTCCCGACGGCCGCCGGCACGCCCACCCCGAGCGCGGCGCCCACCCCGTCGGGCAGCGTGCGGCCGGCGGTCACC
>NZ_QGKS01000095.1 GCF_003172935.1 Micromonospora sicca
CCCGACCGGCACCCCCGGCCGCTTCTGCGTGAACGGGTCGACGTCCTCCTGCCCGGTCATCGGGGTGGCGATCTCCCCGGGCGCCACCGCGTTGACGGTGATCCCGTCCGCCGCCAGCTCCTGGGCCATCACCTTGGTCAGCAGCCCGAGCCCGCCCTTCGCCGCGCAGTACGCCGACGAGCCGACCCGGGGCGCGTGCTCGTGCACGCTGGTGATGTTCACGATCCGGCCGCCGGCGCCGGCCGCGCGCATCCGGCGGGCGGCCCGCTGCGAGCAGAGGAACGGCCCGTCCAGGTCGACGCTCAGCACCTCCCGCCACTGCTGCCACGCCACGTCGACGAAGGGCGTGGCCATCCCGGTGCCGGCGTTGTTGACCAGCACACCGATCCCGCCGAGCCGGTCGGCCAGATCGTCCACCACCGCGGCGGCGTCGGGCAGCCGGGTCAGGTCCAGCTCGGCGACCTCGCAGCGGCGCCCGGTGGCGCGTACCTCGGCGGCGGTGTGCTCGGCGCCGTCCGGGTCGCCGTACCAGGTGATGCCGATCTCGAAGCCGGCCGCGGCGAGCGCCACCGCCGAGGCCTTGCCGATGCCGGAGTCCGCGCCGGTGACGACGGCGGTTCGGGGGTAGTCCTCGTATCGCTGGGGCATGCCGCCGCACTACCCTGACCGGACGAGCTCAACCAGGTCGGGTGTAACCGCCCCGGACCGGGGTAGCCGGGCGACATGGAGCTGGTCGAGGAGTCGCCGTACCGGTTCCGGATCGACCGGCATGATCCGATGCGGGTTCCAGGCGTGGTCTTCGCCTCCCGGTCGCTGTTGCCGGACGCCGGGGCGGACAAGTCGCTGGATCAGGTCGCGAACGTGGCCACCCTGCCCGGCATCGTCGGCGCCTCGTACGCCATGCCGGACGTGCACTGGGGCTACGGCTTCCCGATCGGCGGGGTCGCGGCCACCGACATCGAGGAGGGCGGGGTGGTCTCGCCCGGCGGGGTCGGCTTCGACATCTCCTGCGGGGTGCGGCTGCTCGCCGCCGACCTGGACCGTGCCGGCCTGCGGCCCCGGCTGGACGCGCTGATGGACGGCCTCGGCGAGGCGACGCCGCGCGGCATGGGCAAGGGCGCGGTGTGGCACCTGACCGACCGCGCGGAACTCGACGCGGTGCTGCGCGGGGGCTCCCGCCACGCCGTTGAGCGCGGGTTCGGCGTCCAGCACGACCTGGACCGGTGCGAGGACTACGGCGCGGTCGACGACGCGAACCCGGCGCAGGTGAGCGAGCGGGCGGTGGAGCGCGGCGCGCGCCAGGTCGGCAGCCTCGGCTCCGGCAACCACTTCCTCGAGGTGCAGGTCGTCGAGGACGTCTACGACGAGGCCGCGGCCAGCGCGTTCGGGCTGCGGGCCGGCCAGGTCTGCGTCATGATCCACTGCGGGTCGCGCGGCCTGGGCCACCAGATCTGCACCGACTACGTCCACGAGATGGAGAAGGTGATGCGCGGGTACGGCATCCACGTGCCCGACCGGCAGCTCGCCTGCGCCCCCGTCTCGTCCCACGAGGGGCGGGCCTACCTCGGCGCGATGGCCGCCGCGGCCAACTACGCCCGGGCCAACCGACAGCTGCTCCACCACGCGGCCCGACAGGTCTTCCACCGGGTCACCGGCAGCGACCTGGACCTGGTGTACGACATCTCGCACAACCTCGCCAAGATCGAGACACACCAGGTGGACGGCGCGCGGCGCCGGCTCTGCGTGCACCGCAAGGGCGCCACCCGGGCGCTGCCGCCCGGCCACGCCGACCTGCCGGACGACCTGCGCGGGGTCGGTCAGCCGGTGCTCATCCCCGGCTCGATGGGCACCGGCTCGTACGTGCTCACCGGCGTCCCCGGCGCACCGGCGTGGGCTTCCACCTGCCACGGGGCCGGTCGGGTGCAGAGCCGCAAGCAGGCCACGAAGGCGGTACGCGGGCACGACCCGCGGCGCGAGCTGGAGGCGCAGGACATCGCGGTGCGCGGGGCGTCCCGGCGGGGGCTGGCCGAGGAGATGCCGGCCGCGTACAAGGACATCACCGCCGTGGTGGCCGCGGCCGAGGGCGCCGGGCTGTGCCGGCGGGTGGCGCGCCTCGTCCCCATCGGCGTGGTGAAGGGCTGAGGCGGCCTCACACGTCCAGCGTCACCGCGCCGGACCAGCCGTCCCCGTCGGGGCCGAAGCGCAGCTCGTGCAGCGACACCGCCTTGGGCACCGCGCCGACCAGCTCCACGGCGTCCGTGCCGGTGGTACGCCAGCGCACCGTCAGGCCGCCGTCGTCGGCCGCCCGCACCTCGGTGCTGAGCGGCAGCTCGCCCTCCGTCTCCATCCGGAAGATCACTTCGTCGAGTACGCCCACCAGTAGGTCCGGGTCGTCGCCCGGCGGGACGTGGAACTCCCCCGTGGCCTCGGAGACCGCGCCGGTGAAGTCCACGAAGGTGTTGACCAGCGCGGTGACCGCCTCCGCGACGCACCCCTCCCGGTCCGGCGCCCACGCCTCGATCCGGACGTCGGCGGTGTGCGGCACCATGCGGTGCCCCCGCGGCGGTCGTCGCTCCATGCCCCGATCATGCCCGCCCGGCGCGGCCGGTCACGGTGAATTGTCGGCGAACGCCCGCCGGCTGCCGGCCGGGGAGATCAGCCCGGCCGAGTTCGAGGAGCTCACCGGTGGCGACGCCGGGCCGACCCGCCCGGATCCGCGGTGGTGGGCCGGCCACTGAGGGGCTCAGAGCACCGCCGGCAGGTCGAACGCGGGGAACAGCGCGTGGCCGAAGGTGGTGATCTCGGCGATCCGCCCGTCCCGCACCCGCAGCACGTCCAGCTTGAACGCCCGGAACACCGGGTCGCCGGGGCGCCGCAGGTAGCTCGCGGCGGCCGGCATCCGGTTGGCGTACGTCGGCAGCAGCCGCCAGTCGCCCTCCCGCTCCGGCCCGAAGGCCCGTTCCAGCAGCGGCGCGATGCTCGCCACCCCGTCGAAGCACATCGGCGCCGGCGGCATGGTGATCCGGAGGTCCGGCGCCGCCGCGGCGAGCGCGGCCGCGGCGTCGCAGCGTTCGTGGGCGTCGATGAATCGGGCCAGCAACTCCCGTTCCCGCTCGTCGGCCGGGTTGGCCGCCCAGTCCGCCCGCCGGGCCGGCAGGTGGGCCTGCAGGGTGGCCCGGGCCCGTTGCAGCGCGCTGTTGGCCGCCGCCACGCTGGTCTCGAGCAGCTCCGCCGTCTCCGCCGCCGACCAGCCGAGCACGTCGCGGACCAGGAAGGCGGCCCGCTGCCGGGCCGGCAGTACCTGCATGGCGGCGAGGAAGGCCAGCTCGATGGTCTCCCGGGTCACCGCCACCGCGTCCGGCTGCTCGTCACCCGGCGCGACCCGGTCCAGCAGCCGGTCCGGGTACGGCTGCAACCACGGCACCTCCGCGTACGACCGCACGGCGCGCGGCTGCCGGCCGGTGCGGCGCAACAGGTCCAGGCACACGTTGGTGGCGATCCGGTAGAGCCAGGCCCGGGGCTGCGTGCCGTCGAAGCGGTCCCGCCCCCGCCACGCCCGCAGGTACGTCTCCTGGACGGCGTCCTCGGCGTCGTCGAAGGAGGCGAGCATCCGGTAGCAGTGCACGTGCAACTCGCGCCGGTGGCGCTCGGTGAGCGCGGCGAAGTCCGGGTCGGTCGGCGCGGGGTGCAGGTCGGCGGTCACGCTGCCGCCGCCCCAGCCCGGCCGACCTCCTGGACCAGCCACTCGTTGCCGTCCGGGTCGCGCAACGACAGGAAGGAGCCGTAGTCCCGCCGCTCCGGGTCCGGCCCGGGGGTCTGCACGCCGCCCGCGGTGAAGTGGAAGACCTCGCTCGGCTTCGCGCCCCGGTCCACCAGCTCCGCCCGCGCCGCGTCGATGTCCCGGACGACCAGGTGCAGGCCGCTCACCGAGCCCGCGGCGTCCGGCTTGCGCATCAGCGCGATCGAGCAGGCGGAGCCGGGCGGGGTGAGCTGTACGACGCGGAAGTCCTCGCCGGCGGAGTGGTCCACGTCCAGCCGGAACCCGGTTTGGTCCAGGTAGAACGCCTTGGCCCGGTCCACGTCCGAGACGGGCACCACGACGAGTTCGAGCTTCCAGTCCATGATCGGCCTCCCTGGCCTCGGTGACGGCTGCCGTGACGTACAACGTCCGGCCGGTCGGCGACTCATCGGTGTTCCGATGAGAATGTCACCTCGCCGCCCGCTGACGGGTCGTACCGGGTGCAGCGACCAGACACGGGAGGGGACGATGTGGACCCGCAGGAACAGATCCGACAGGTGTACGCCGCCTCGGCGGCCCGCCTGGTGGCCCAGGTGTACGCAATGACCGGCGACTACGCCGAGGCGCAGGACGTCGTACAGGAGGCGTTCGTCCGGGCCCTCGCGAGGCCCGGCCAGCTGCGCCAGGTCGACAACCCGGAGGCCTGGCTGCGGACGGTGGCGCTGAACGCCGCCCGGTCCCGGTTCCGGCGCCGGTCGATCCTGCACCGCATCGCCCGGTCCGGTCGCCTGCACCCCGCCGAGCGGAGCGCACCCGCCCTGTCACCGGACCATGTCGCCCTGGTGGCGGCCCTGCAGAAGCTGCCCCGGCAGGCCCGGGAGACCGTCGTGCTGCACCACCTCGCGGACCTGCCGGTGACCGAGGTGGCCGCCGCGATGGGCTGCTCGGTGGAGGCGGTCAAGACCCGCCTGGTCCGCGCCCGACGTGCCCTGGCCGGGCATCTCACCGACACCGAGCCGGCCGGCCCGGTCCACGCCCTCGCCGAGCGGGAGGCCCGCAATGCCTGAGCTGGACTTCGCCGGACTCAACGCCGCCGCCCAGGCCGCGTTCAAGCCGCACTTCGAGCAGGTGCGGGCCCGCGCCCGGCGCCGCCGGCGGACCCGGATCGCGGCGGCGGTCGTCGCGGCGGCGGTGGTGGCCACCGGGTCGGGGATCGCGGTCGCCCGGCCGGCGGGCAAGCCGTCCCCGGCCCCTGCCTTCGGACCGGACCGTACCCCGGAGTTCATGCCCGGGCCGCAGCCCACGCCGACGCCCGGCGCGGGCCGCCAGGTGTCGACCGGCCGGCCGGCCGCCGGCGACCTGAACCACGTCTACCTGCGCTACCAGGAGTGCCGGACCGGCTGCCCGGTCCGGTTCGCGGCGACCGACGACCGTGGTCGGACCTGGCGAACCGGCCGGCTGCCGGTGCCGGACGACGCGATGGTGGACCTGCGTGCGGTGGGCCCGCGCACCCTGGCGGCCTGGTACGTCTCCCGGTCGGCGCCGAACAGCCGGTCCGCGGCCTGGACCACCAGCGCCGACGGCGGAGCGACCTGGCGGCAGGTGACCGTCCGGCGGGTGGCGGCGCTGCCGGCGGGCTGGCGGGTGCTCGACCTGCAGCCCGGTCCGAGCGACGAACCGCTGCTCGCCGTCGATCCGGCTACCGGGGACATCGCGCAGCTCGCGACGGCGTCCACCCTGCGGAACTCGACGCTCGCCGCCGGTTCGCCGGCCTCGGCCGGGCTCTGGATCAGCGGCTGGACCGGCTCGAGAGACGGCAACGGCGGCCCGACGGTCTGGACCGGCAGTGGCGTGGAGGTCAGCCGGGACGGCGGCCGGACCTGGCAGCGGCACGAGTTCCCCGACCTGCTCACCGCCTCCGACGACGTGGGCGGGGCGGCGGTGGCCACCTTCGACGGCCGCACGGTCTACGCGGTCGGCCGGGTGACCGGCAAGCTGGTGATCTGGCGCAGCGCGGACGGCGGCGACACCTGGCAGCGCGCCGCTGGCACCGCCGACGTCGCAAACCGGACTATCCGGGCGGCGGTTCGCCGGGACGGGGTCCTGCTGATCCAGGCCGGCATCTCGGCCGCCGAGAAGCCGGTGATGCTGGCCAGCACCGACGGTGGCCGCACGGTTCGCCCCACCACCCTCGGGCCGGGCGCGGACGCCCGGCCGGTGCCCGGCGGGTACGTGCAGACCGGCTGGCCGGACAGCAAGGGCGCCTGGCTCTCCGCCGACGGTCTCACCTGGTCCTGGGTGGCCCCGCCCGCACTGTGAGCACCTCGGCCGCTCCCGGCGCCCGGTGGCGCCGGGAGCAGCCGCAGGTACCTGTGCCCGGCCGGACGTCCGCACTATCCCGGCCCCGGCGACGGCTCGACCGTGCGTCGCCGCGATCCCGGCCAGCCCCACGACCGCACTGCCGGACCCGGCCGGGCAGGAAGCGGGACGGCCGGGTGCTCAGCCGGGCGGGATCCGGAAGGCCGGCTCGGTGGCGCTCAGCACGGCCGAGCGAGCCGGTGCCGACCAGACGTCGGCCAGCGCGCACTCCAACTCCGCCAGCATCCGGGGCACGTCGATGCCGGCCGACGCGTGCATCGCCTCCACGACGATCAGCACCTCGCCGGTGGCGCCCCCGACAGCCGACCGGCCGCTCTGCCGGTGCGTCCAGCGCCGCGAGTGCGCCCGCCCGGCCGAGTCCGCGAAGATCACCTCGCCCGGCTCGGGCCGCTCCTCCTCGCCGGCCAGGGTCAGGTAGCGCTCCTCGCCCGTGGCGTGCCGGACCGCCAGGTCGCCGGAGATCCGGGCGACGTCGAGCACCGCCACCGGCACGGCGTGCCCGAGGGAGACGGCGTTGCCGAGGTCGACCAGCGGGTGCAGCCGGGGCAGCGAGCCCTCCCGCCGGTAGCGGCGCAGCAGCGACTCGGCCGCGCACCGGTAGCGGGTCGGCGGCAGCCCCATCGTGGCGAAGGCCCGCCGCCAGGCCTGGATCTCCGGAAAGCCGCTCTCCGGGCCGTCGGCCAGCCGGGCCCGCGCCGCCGCGGTGAACGGCGCGAGCCGCGCGTCGACGTCCACGTCGGGGTTGATCCCGGTGGCGTGCAGGACGCCGCAGACCAGTTCCGGGAAGGTCGACCATATCTGCGGGGAGTGCCGGAGACGCACGGGAGGCTCCTATCGGGCGGTGAGGGCGAGGCCGAGGCCGAGGGCGAGGAAGCTGCCGGCGAAGCCGCGGCGCAGGAACGCGGTCAGCCGGGGGCGGGCCAGCACCCGGTGCCGTACGGTGCCGGCCAGCAGCCCGTAGCCGGTGAAGACCAGCAGGGTGACCAGCATGAACACCGCCCCGCAGGCGAGCATCCGCGGCGCGGCGGCGGGCGCGTCCGGGGGCACGAACTGGGGCAGGAACGCCACGAAGAAGACGGTCACCTTCGGGTTGAGCAGGTTCATCAGCACCCCGTCGAGGACCAGCCGGGCCGTCCGGCGCGGGACCGGCTCGCCGTCGACCGGCAGCGGACCCCGGTCGCGCAGCGTCGACCAGCCCATCCAGAGCAGGTACGCCACGCCCAGCCAGGTCACGGCGCGGAACATCGGGGTGCTGGCGTGCAGCAGCGCGGCGAGCCCGGTGACTGCCGCCGCCACGTGCGGCACCAGGCTGAGCGTGCAGGCCAGTGCGGCGATGAGGCCCGCCCGGCGGCCGCCGGAGAGCCCGGCGGACAGGGTGTAGACCACGCCGGTGCCCGGGGTGGCGGCCACGACCAGCGTGGTCAGCAGGAAGGTGATGGTCACCCGTCCACCCTGCGATCACAATGGTCCGGTGGACAGGGCCAAACCAGCGACGACTGACCGGTCCATAACGGCGGGCTCGGATTTCCTCCAGCTCGACGTCGGCCAGGCGCCTCCCGGAGGGCTCGCGGACTGGCTGGCCGCCCGGCTGCGCGGGGCGATCGCCGACGGCCGGGTGCCGGTGGGCGCCCGGCTGCCGGCCAGCCGGGTGCTCGCCGCCGAGCTGGGCGTCTCCCGGGGCGTGGTGACCGAGGCGTACCAGCGGCTGACCGAGGACGGGCACGTGGTGGGTCGGGGTCGATCCGGCACGGTGGTCGTGGCCGTCCCGGCCGCGGTGCCCGCCCCGCCACCCACACCGCCGGCGCCGACCGAGGTCTTCGCCGACCGGCCCGGCACCGACGTGTTCGACGCGCTCCGTACCGCCCCGGCGGAGCTCGACCTGACGCCCGGCGTACCGGATCTGGCGGCCTTTCCCCGCGCGGCCTGGCTGCGCGCGGAGCGGGCGGTGCTGCACCGGCTCACCCCGGCGGCGTTCGGTTACGGCGACCCGACCGGGACGCCCGCGCTGCGGCTGGCCGTCGCCACCTGGCTGGCCCGCAGCCGGGGCATCCGGGTCGACCCGGCGGAGGTGATGATCGTCGCCGGGGTGTCCCAGGCGCTCGGCCTGCTCGCCCAGGTGCTGCACGACGACGGCATCCACACGGTCGCGGTCGAGGACCCGGGCTCCCTCGGGGTACGCCAGCACCTGCGCAACTGGGGGCTGGACACCCCGCCGGTCGCGGTCGACGCGCACGGGCTGCGGATCGACGACCTGGCCGCCACCGGCGCCCCGGCGGTGTTGCTCACCCCGGCGCACCAGTTCCCGACCGGGGTGGTGCTCGACGGCGAGCGGCGGCGGGCGCTGATCCGCTGGGCACAGCGGGGCGGCCTGGTCGTCGAGGACGACTACGACGCCGAACACCGCTACGACCGCCCGCCGGTGCCGGCCCTGCGGGCCATGCTGCCGGAGCGGGTCTGCTACACCGGCAGCGTCTCCAAGCTGCTCGCCCCGGCGCTGCGGATCGGCTGGGTGCTGGTGCCGCCCCGGTACCACGCGGCGCTGGTGGCCGCCAAGCGGATGGCCGACCTCGGCAATGCGGCGTTGCCCCAACTCGTGCTGGCCGAGCTGATGGACTCCGGCGCGCTGGAACGGCACCTTCGGCTGCTGCGGCGCCGGCACGTCCGCCGGCGGGACGCGATGATCCGGGCGATCGGGCGGCACCTACCCGGGGCGGTGGTGCACGGCGCCGCCGCCGGCCTGCACCTGCTGGTCACCCTCGACCCGGGGCTGTCCGACGTGGACCTCGCCGCCGCGGCCCTGCGGCGGGGCGTCAAGGTGCAGCCGCTGTCCTGGCACGGGCAGCGACCGCAGCCCCCCGGCCTGGTCCTCGGCTACGCCGCGAACGCCCCCGGCGACATCGAGCGGGGGGTCGCCATCCTCGGCGCCACCCTGCGCGGGCTGCGCTGAGGCGGGCCGGCACGCCCGCGCCGCCGCGACCGGCCGGTCAGCCCACCGCGGGCGCGAGTTGCGTCGGCGCGTAGAGCGCGGCCAGCGCGGCGGCCGTGTCGGCGAGGCGGGCGCGCAGTTCGGCGGGGGAGACCACCTCCACCTCGGCGCCGAGCCGGAGGAAGTCGCCGTGGGCGTGGGTGAGCGACTCGATCGGCACCACCGCCCGCACCCAGCCGGCGTGGTCCGGCGGGCCGGCGCTGCGGTCGACGGCGGCGACCACCGCGTCGCTGCCGATCTCCCGCAACCGGTCCCGGCCCCGCGGGGAGAGCCGGATGGTCGCCTCGTCGCGGTGCAGCCGGGCCCGGAACTCCACCACGTGCGCCCGCCACCAGGCCGGCAGGTCGAAGTCGGCGGGCCGGCCGAAGCTCTCGTCCAGGGTGGTCAGGTCCAGGATCTGGTTCACCCGGTACGTGGCCGGCTCGGCGCGCTCGGGTCGGGCGGCCACCACGTACCAGCGGCCGCCCTTGAGCACCAGGCCGTACGGCTCCAGGGTTCGGGTCACCTCGCCCCGCCAGCTCCGGTAGCGGACCCGGATCCGGTGCTGCCGCCAGACCGCGTCGGCGGTGGGGGACAGGTGCGGGGACGGGTCGCCGTCGGAGTACCAACCGGGGGTGTCCAGGTGGAACCGCTGCTGGAGCTCGGCGGCCCGGTCGGCCAGCGGCGCCGGCAGCGCGGCCCGCAGCTTGAGCTGGAGGGTGGCGACGACCGACTCGTAGCCCAGCTCGGCGGCCGGCCCGGGCAGTCCCGCGAAGAGCAGCCGGTCCGCCTCCTCGGCGGTGAGCCCGGTCAGCCGGGTCCGCCAGCCGTCGACCAGCCGGTAGCCGCCGGCGTGCCCGGCCTCGCCGTACAGCGGGATCCCGGCGGCGTGCAGCGACTCGACGTCCCGGTAGACGGTCCGGACGGAGACCTCCAGCCGCTGCGCCAGCTCGGCGGCGGTGAGCCGGCCGTGGGTCTGGAGCAGCAGCAGGATCGACAGGAGACGACTGGCCCGCATCCACTGACAGTAGCTGTCAGGGGAGTGGTTGTACCGTCCCGGCATGGCATTTCGCGACAAGGAGTTGACCGTGCCCGGGACCGTCGAGGTCGCCGGACGGCACGTCAAGCGCTACCACATCGACCAGCCCGACCACCGGCTCGAACCCGAGGTGGTGACGGCCGCGTACGCGTACCTGCCCCGGCTGCTGCCCGGGCCCGACGGCGGCACCCCGCCCGCGAGCTGGGTGGTGCTGCACCGGGGCGCGGACAGCGGCGCCTACCTGCTGGCGTACAGCTGGTTCTGGGACAATGTGGTGGAATGCCGCATCGCGGTCGCCGGCCAGCCCGCCCTGGACTGCCCGGACGACGACCCGGCGCACTTCGTGCCGATGCCCCGCCCCGGCGTGGGCTGCGTCTGGGAGCTGGGCGTGCTGGAGCACGAGCGGACCGCCTGGGTCCGCCACATCCTCGCCCCCGACCGCCCCGACCTGGCCGGCTACCTGGCCGACAGCCGCACCGAGGGGCCGGTGGGATTCTGATGGGCGACTTCGACTTCCTCGTGGGCACGTGGGACGTGACCAATCGGCGGCTGAGGCAGCGACACGTCGGCAGCGACGAGTGGGACGAGTTCCCCGCCACCTCGGTGGCGCATCGATTCTTCGACGGCGCCGGCAGCTTCGACGAGATGCGCTGCCCCAGCCGGGGTTTCTCCGGCTCGACCGTGCGCATCCTCGACCCGGCGACCGGGCTCTGGTCGATCTACTGGATGCACAGCCGGCGCGGGATCCTGGAGCTGCCGCCGGTGGTCGGCCGGTTCGTCGACGGGGTGGGCACATTCTTCGCCGACGACACCGACGAGGGGCGGCCGGTCCGGTGCCGGTTCATCTGGTCGGGGATCACGCCGACCTCCTGCCGTTGGGAGCAGGCGTTCTCCACCGACGGCGAGCGCACCTGGGAGACGAACTGGATCATGGACTTCACCCGAGCCGGCGGCGAGCCGGATCAGGCCGGCGGCGGGCAGGTCGTTCGGTAGATCGCGGTCAGCCAGACCTCGAGCAGGACGTCCACCACGTCCCGCTCGGCCACAGCCGGGCCGTCGCCGGCGAAGGTGGCATACCAGACCCGTTCGTTCATGGAGTTCAGCGCGATGGCGAGGTCCCGGGCGGGCAGCCCGTCCGGGGCCGCCCCGCGCCGGCGTTCCCCCTCGATGGCGGTCTCGACCGCGTGCACCCAGCGCTCCAGCACGGCGGCCCAGAGCCGGCGTACCTCGGCGTTGGTGCCGCGCACCTGGGCGCAGGCGAGCACCACCGCGCGGTGGCCGCCGAAGGTGGCGTGGAACCGGCCGATCAGTTCCCGCCAGCGGGCGCGCGGGTCCTCGGCGAGTCGGTCCAGCACATCGCCCGCGGCCGCGTCCGCCTCCTCGATGACCCAATCGAGCAGGGTGAGCAGCACCGCGTCCTTGGACCGGAAGTAGAAGTAGAACGTCGGCCGGGAGATGCCGGCGCCCCGGGCCAGGTCGTCGATGGAGATGTCGGCGAAGGCACGCTCCGCCAGCAGCCGCTCGGCGGTGCCGAGGATGGCCAGCTCCCGGTCGTCGCCGGTGGAGCGGCCGGGGCGCCGCCCGCGCGTCGGTGCCCCGCCGGACGACGTACGGGCGATGGTCATTGGTCGATGCTACACCCGCTCGACACCGTGTCGATCTCATTCGACAGGGTGTTGACTGGCGTCGACGGCGGTGGATAGTGTCCGGAGCACTGCCGCGCGGAACGGGAGGAGCGACTAGTGGTCAGCTTCCTTTCTGCATCTGTCTGTAATGGACTGTTGTGGGTAGCGTGTATCGGATTGGCGAGTTTGCCGAGCGGGTGGGCCGGTCGGTGAGCACGGTGCGTCGGTGGGAGGCGGAGGGGCGGATCACCGCCCGGCGTCTGCCGCCGGGGCAGCGGTACTTCGCCGACTCCGGTGTGCGCAAGGTGCTGCAGCCAGGCTTCGACGCCGACCGGCGGTTACTGCCGGGTGTCGTCTCCGCGCCAGAAGGCAGATCTGGCCTCGCAGGTCGTGCCGATGCAGCAGTTCTGCCAGGCCCGCAGTCTGGCCGTGGACGAGTGGGTCAGCGAGATCGGCGGCGGGATGAACCTGTGCCGCGAGAAGTTCCTGCCGCTGATGGACGTGGTCGACCGGGGGGAGTTCGGCACGCTCGTGGTGGCGCACCAGGATGGGCTGGCCCGGTTCGGCTTCGACTTCGTGGAGCACGTGGCGGCTCGCAGCGGCTGCGAGATCATGGTGGCCAACCAGGAGACATTGTCCCCGCAGCAGGAGATGGTCGAGGATCTGCTGGCGGTCGTGCACACCTTCTCTTGGGCCGGCTGGACAGGCTGCGACGCTACGAGAGGGAACTCAAGGGGGCCGACCTGACCGTGGTGGGCGACTGGTGAAGGTCACCCGGATCGCGTACTCGACGGCCCTGAACCCGGGCAAGTATGCCGCCCTGGTGGAGCAGGCCCGTCGGTTGGGTCGGGTGCGCAGCGAGGTGTGGCAGCGGTATGGGTCGATTGCCGGGGTCGGGTCCGGGTTGAGGGATCGGCAGGTGCGGGACCGCTGGCTAGCCGACGGGACGCACGTGACGTTTGGTGTGCTGGCGAACGCGTGGAAGGAATCCGTCCGCGACGCGATGGCCGACATCGCGGCGAACCTGGCGGCGGCGAAGGTTCAGGTGCGTCGGGCGGCCTCCCGGCGTGCCACCGATCCGGCCGAGCGGAAGCGGATGTTGAGCGCGCTGGCGGCCGACCGGTGGGCTGGCGACCCGTTCCTGGCTCGCCAGATGCGCAAGCACTGGAAGCGGGGCCGCAACCGCACGCACGATCACATCGTTGTGCGCGCGGACCAGCACAACACCCTCACCGATGGGCGCGGCCGGTTGTGGCTGGCCGTACCCGGCCTGGAACGCCGCCAGAAGGTCAGAATCCCGCTGTCCACGACCGTCGCCCCGACTGGGACACTGCGGCTGATCCTGCGCGGGGGCCGGGTCGAGGTGCACTACCAGATCGACGCATCGCAGATGCGGTCGTCGCAGCGGCCCTGCGGCGACCGGACGATCGGCGTGGACAAGGGCTACACCGAAGCCCTCACCGACTCCGACGGTACCCACCACGGCACCCGCCTCGGCAAGCTGCTGACCGCCGAGTCGGACCGGCTGAAGCAACGCAACCGGCGCCGGGCGAAGCTGCGCTCAATCGCGAACACCGCCGCCCTCCGCGGTGACCACGCGAAGGCGCACCGGATCAGGTCCAACAACCTCGGGACCGTCAAGCGGGACCGACGGGCCGCCCGCCACCGCGCGCAGGTGCGCACGGAGATCTTCACCGCAGTGCACCGGGTCGTCGACAAGGCCGCCACCGTGGTCGCCGAAGACCTCACCAAAAGGATCGCCGGGCGCAAGAGGCTCGGCAAGAACGTCAACCGGCGCCTCGCCGCGTGGACCAAAGGGGTCACCGCCGAGGCGCTGACCAACGTGTCCGAGCGCAGAGGTTCTGCGCTCGTGCACGTCAACGCCGCCTACACCTCACAAGCCTGTCACCGCTGCGGCCGGTTCGGCCGACGCAGCGGGGACCGGTTTCACTGCACCCGATGCGGGGTGGTGTGGCAGGCCGACGTGAACGCCGCGATCAACATCCTGCAGCGAGCAGGCGACCCCGACATCGCCCTGCACACCCCGCAACAGAAGGTGAAGCAGATCCTGCGGGACAGGACCGATCGCCACCGGACCAGACTGCCGGTCCAGGACTCCAGCCCGGCCACACCCGCCGAGCGGAGAGCGAACCATCCGAACCCCTTAGCAATGAGCAACTAGTAGGAAGCAGATGTCATGGCCTCCGACCACGTCGACGTGCTCATCGTCGGTGCCGGGCTCTCCGGCATCGGCGCCGCCGTGCACCTGCGGCGCAACTGTCCGGAGAAGACCTACGCGGTGCTCGAGGCCCGCGGGGCCATCGGCGGGACCTGGGACCTGTTCCGCTACCCGGGCATCCGCTCGGACTCCGACATGTACACCCTCGGCTACTCCTTCAAACCGTGGACCGACCCGAAGGCGATCGCCGACGGCGACTCCATCCGCGCGTACGTCCGGGACACCGCCCGCGAGTACGGCGTCGAGCAGCACATCCGCTTCCACCACCGGGTCCTCCGCGCCGAGTGGGACAGCGCCCGCGCCCGCTGGACCGTGCACGCCCGCCGCGACGACACCGGCGAGGAGGTCGTGCTCACCTGCGCCTTCCTCTTCACCTGCTCCGGCTACTACCGCTACGACGCCGGCTACACCCCGGACCTTCCCGGCGTCGACCGGTACGCCGGCCGGCTCGTGCACCCGCAGCACTGGCCCGAGGACCTGGACTACACCGGCAAGCGGGTGGTGGTGATCGGCAGCGGCGCGACCGCGGTCACCCTGGTGCCGGCGATGGCCGAACGGGCCGCCCACGTCACCATGCTGCAGCGCTCACCGACGTACGTCATCGCGCTGCCCTCCCGTGACGTGCTGGCCGACGCGCTGCGGCGCTGGCTCCCCGCGAAGGCCGCGTATCCGGTGGTGCGCTGGAAGAACGTGCTGCTCGGGGTGGCCAACTTCCAGCTCAGCCGGCGCGCCCCCGCCGTGATGAAGAGGCTGCTGCGCCGCGCGGCCAAGGGCCGCCTGCCGGTCGGCTACGACGTCGACCGGCACTTCTCACCGCGCTACAGCCCGTGGGACCAGCGGCTCTGCGTCGTCCCGGACGGCGACCTGTTCGAGGCGGTCAAGGCCGGTCGGGCGGCGGTGGTGACCGACACCATCGACACCTTCACCGAGCACGGCGTCCGGCTCACCTCCGGAGCGGAGCTGCCCGCCGACATCGTGGTCACCGCCACCGGCCTCAACCTGCTCGCCCTCGGCGGCATGACGCTCGCGGTGGACGGGCAGGAGGTCGACCTCGCGGGGACCGTCGCGTACAAGGGCATGATGCTCTCCGGCGTGCCGAACTTCGCCATGACGATCGGCTACACGAACGCCTCCTGGACACTCAAGGCCGACCTGGTCGCGACGTACGTCTGCCGCCTGCTGCGCCACCTCGACGCCACCGGCCAGCAGATCGTCACCCCGGTCCCCCCGGCCTCCGGCGCACTGGAGCCGCTGATCGACCTGAAGTCCGGGTACGTGCTGCGCGCGGTCGACCAGCTGCCCAAGCAGGGGCCGGTGGCGCCCTGGCGGCTGCACCAGAACTATCCCCGCGACGTGCTGCTGATGCGCCACGGCCGGCTCACCGACGAGGGCGTCCGGTTCGCCCGTGCCGGCGCACCGACCGACTCGCCGGCCGGGCCGGTCGCCGACCCCGCCGTGGGCACCCCCGCCGAGACCCCCGTCGTCTGACCCAGAGGAGCATCGGATGCGCGACTTCGTCTTTCCCGGCGGCACCGCCGTGGTCACGGGGGCGGCCAGCGGCATCGGCGAGGCCCTGGCGCACGCCCTCGCCCGGCGCGGAGCCGACCTGGTCCTGCTCGACCGGGACGCCGAACGGCTCGACGCGGTGGTCGCCGCGATCCGCGCCGCCCACCCCGAGCGGCGGATCGACACCCACCTGGTCGACTTCGCGGACGCCGACGCGACCGACCGGGTGGCCGCGGCGATCCGCGCGGCGCACCCGCGGATCCGGCTGCTGGTCAACAACGCCGGCGTCGCGCTGGGCGGCCGGTTCGACCAGGTCACCCTCGACGAGTTCCTCTGGGTCGTCGACATCAACTTCCGGGCCGTGGTCCGACTGACCCACACGTTGCTGCCCGCGCTCAAGGCCGAGCCGGGCGCCCACCTGGTCAACGTCTCCAGCCTCTTCGGGCTGATCGCGCCCGCCGGGCAGGCCGCCTACTCGGCGAGCAAGTTCGCCGTCCGCGGCTTCACCGAGGCGCTGCGGCACGAGCTGGCCGACGACGGCGTCGGGGTCACCTCGGTGCACCCCGGCGGCATCCGGACCCGGATCGCGCAGAGCGCCCGGGTGGGCAGCGGAGTCTCCCCGGAGGAGTACGAGGCCGGCCGCAGACAGTTCGAGAAGCTGCTTTCCATCGACCCGGCGAAGGCCGCCGAGGTGATCCTGCGCGGGGTGGAACGCCGCCGCGGGCGGGTGCTGATCGGCTGGTCGGCGAAGCTGCCCGACCTGCTGGCCCGGCTCGCCCCCGCCTCGTACCACCGGGTCCTGGCCGTCGGTCTCAACCGGAGCGCCGGCGGCCCCGCGGCCCGCTCGACGTCCCGGCTGGAACCCGCTGCGGCGCCCGGGCCGGCAGCGACGACGGACCCGGTGCCCACGCCCACAGCGACGGCGGACGCGGTGCCCACGCCCCGGC
>NZ_QGKS01000465.1 GCF_003172935.1 Micromonospora sicca
GGTTCGCGGGGCAGTCCTCGGCCGCGGCTTCCACCGCCACGTGCACGCCACCCCGATCACCGACCGGGACGCTCGCACCGGCGAAACATCCGCCTCGCTGAGGATCACATAGGAAACCAGAGACGCTTCGCTGGACACGGTGCGGTAAAGGGTCGAAGGTCCTCGGGCAGCCGCAGGCCCACGGCGGCCTCAGCGGCGCGGATGTCCTCCTCCGAATGCCCGGCACCGAGGTCGGGCGTGCGCCCAGCGCTCCACCTGCACGTGGCCGTGCCCAGCAGCCGAGCGGTGACCTCGCCGACCCGTTCAGGCTCGCCGCCGGCCCCGCCGCTCGCCAGCGCGGGACCGGGTCCTGTGGAGAACTTCGGCGTGGAAAACGCCCTGATCATGGCCGAATCTGCTAGCCCCCTGGGAGCTGCGGTTGTCGCCAGGCCCGCCGACCGTGTCCCACGAGCGAATAGCACACGAACCGCCAGAGGGTCCGTTCGCGGCCTGCCGCCGACGTCACGGTGGGGGAGTAGCCGCCCGTCGCCAGTCCGCGCAGGTCGACGATCCCGTGGTGGGGCTGGCTGAGCTTGGGGCGTAGGTGGTCTGGGGCGTCGCGGGCGGCGACGTGATCAGCGTCCTCCCTCGCTGGCTGGTCGTACGCCACCGGTGGCGCGAGCCGCGGGCGGATTCGTTGTCGCGGATCTCCGCCCGAGACGGCCTCCTTTGTACCCACGATGACGTGGGGGGCGAATGATGAGACGCGTTCACGGCCGGCGCAGGCGGGGCTGGAGGTGACTCCCGCCCGCCCGCGGGCAAGCGCGGCGGCGGCACCGGTGCTGCGTCGGCCGGTCGCGCCGATGCTCGCGGCGCCGGTCGACGCGGTGCCCGAGGGCCCCAGCTTGGTGCACGAGCCGAAGTGGGACGGGTGGCGGGCGATCGCCTTCCGCGACACCGACGGGGTGTACCTCCAATCGCGGGCCGGCCGGAACCTGACCACCTACTTCCCGGACATCACCCGCGCGATCCGGACGGCCATCCCGCCAGGCGTGGTCCTCGACGGTGAGCTGATCGTCTGGGAGCGCGGCCGAACCAACTTCGCGCAGCTGCAGCGACGAGTCACCGCCGGCAGCGCCCTGCTGCGCCTGGCACGCCAGTGCCCCGCCCACTACGTGCTGTTCGACCTCCTCGCGGACGCCGGCGGACAGGTGATCCTGGACCTGCCGCTGTCGCAGCGCCGGGCCCGGCTGGAACAGCTGCTCGCCGACGCGCCGGCGCAGCTCACCCTGACCCCGCAGACGGCCGACATGCGGCAGGTGTCGGACTGGTTGCTGCACTGGACCGTCGCGGCGGGCATCGAGGGCGTGGTGAGCAAACGCTTGGGCAGCCGGTACGAGCCCGGCCGGCGAGGCTGGTCGAAGTTCCGGACCCGGATCGTCACGGACGCCATCGTCGGTGGGGTGACCGGCAGCATCAGCCGTCCGGAAACCGTGCTGCTCGGCCGATTCGACCGGCGGGGACGGCTGCGATACACCGGCCGCACCCACCCCCTGACCACCAACCAGGCCGTGGAGCTGGCCGCGCTGCTCGCGCCGCCGCGGATGCCGCGCCCCGGCGCCGTAGCCCACCCATGGCCGGAACCCCTGCCCCCGTCCTGGTCCAGCCAACTGGACCAGCCCGAACCGCTGCGGTACGTACAGGTGGAGCCAACCACAGTGGCGGAAATCGACGCCGACGTGGCGTTCGAGCACCAGCGGTGGCGGCACCGCGTACGGTACGCGAAGGCCCGGCTGGACATGTCGGTCTACGACGTGCCGCTGCTCCTCGGCGAGGGCGAAGACCCGTTCGGAACGCCGAGCGGCTGACGGCGCGGGGGCGACGGCCGAGGAGCTCAGGAACGTGAAGAGCTCATCCGATGCGGCTGGACCCCCAGCCCCGGCACCTCGATCAGCCGGGTGGGTTTCTCCTCGATCACTCGCAGGTGTCCCGGCCGAAACGCGCGACGATTCGCTCGGCGAACACCGGCCCGATCCCCTTCACCAGTCCGGAGCCGAGGTATCGCCGGATGCGGATCGTGGCCGGCAGCATCGTCGTGTAGGAGTCTGCCGCAGACTGCCGGCCATAGCGCGGGTGTGACGACCAGCGCCCGTGCAGCCGTAGTGCCTCGCCCGGCTGCGCCCCGAGTAGCGCACCGACCACGGTCAACAGGTCAGTGCCGCGGCCGGTGGCGAGGCGGGCGACGGTGTAGCCCGCTTCCTCGTTAACGTCGGCCAGGCGCTCCAGCACCGCCTCAAGGCTGGACAGCGGCGCACGGGCGACAGCGGTCACGCCAGAAATCGTGCCGCCCCGCTCAACGGCTACGCCACCCGGCACGATGCCCGCCGCAGCCACGCATGGCGGCGACGAGGTTGAGGCATGCCAGCGTCAGTCGGCGCGGATGGTCGTGCCGATGGGTAGCTCGGCGTCGCGGAACGCTGGAGTCAGCAGGCTTGCGCTGGGGTTGGTCGCCGCCTCCGAACCAGCGGCCAGCAGGCGACAGCAAGCGGACGATGAGCCGATCCTTGAGCCGGCAGCACGTGAGCTGGCGATCCAGGCGCTGGCGACGCGGCGCTGTAACGGCGAATGACGGATCGGCGCTGGTCTACAAGAGACGGGATGGATGGCCATCCCTTTGGCCGGGCGGGACGGCGGCCCCCACCTCCCTGCGGTCCTGTCCGGCCTCGCCATGTCCTGCCCGTACAGCGACCCCCGACGCTGCCGGAGGCCCCATGATCGCCGATTCGACCCCCCGCTCCCCACCACCGCGTTGGCCAATCAACACCAGCCGGCCGGCACCTGCCTGGTGGAACCAGCCAACCCGTCCCCTGCCTCAGATACAGCAGCACCCGCGCGAGTGGTGGCCATATGCCGCGTTCGGCGGCACCACCGTGATGATCGTTTGCCTCGCCGCAATCGTGGTCATGCTGGGCCGATGACCGGCAGCCGCTGGCACACCAGCACCCGGCGCCTTGACATCCGGCGCTACCCGTGTGTGCTGGATTCCTACCCGCCCCGCACTGCCGCCCTGCTTACCGCCGGACTCAGCGGAGGCAAGCCGGTCGCTAAGCCAGGGATCGGACGTAACGCCGACAGGACCACCGGCGCACATGACTCCGTGGGCGGCAGTGGTGCGCGGCCGACCACAGCCGCCCTGGACGCCCCCGACCCCCGCGTCACGCCCGGCCGTGGCTCACCCGCCAAGAGTCGGACCGGCTACTCGTCCTCCGGGAAAAAGTCGTTGACGTACCTCGTGCCACCTATGTGCTCATGCTGGCGCTCCGCGCTTGCGGCGAAGCCGCGGCGTCATCGATGCGCGCGACCACTAGGCCGATATTCACGGACGGGCCCTCACCTATGGCCACCCCTCAGGCAAGCCATCAACGCGGCACCGGGGATCGGTCTCGCAACGCGGTGCACACCCTGGCTGCGGCCCACGGCCACCATTGTGGGCCCCCACCCCACGTGGCAGAGGTGCCGGGCTCGTCGGGACGCCATACCTAAAAGTGGCCTGTCGCTGTCCGGTCCGCGCCTAGTCCGTGAGGCCACCCACTTGCGCAGAGCCGTCCGCGCGTTCGCCAAGAACAACTTGCTCGTCGCCGCCTGGAACCTCCCACCGCTCAACGTCCGCGAGATCCGAGCACCGGACATCCCGCCACCACTTGCCCGAGCCTCAGAACCGACTCTGATCGACCTACTCGGGCTCTCGCACGCCGAACCCACGCAATGTCCGACGATCAGTCATCGCGCACCGATGCGTCATGGCGCCAGCCAAGATCCGCTAATCTGCGGCGATGTCATTCGAGGCAGGACAAGTCATCACCCGTCGATACCTACGCGGGCAATGGTGCACCTGGGCACAGCCGATGCGAGTGATCAGCGACGACGAGACCGGGCTGCTGCTCTGGCAGCCCGCCGGCAGTGACCTCGCCAAGCTCATCGACGCCGACGGCAACACCCCACACGAGGTCACCCCTGACCGGATGCGCGATCCGAAGCTAACCATCGGCGCCTGGCAGGGCGACGACGTCCTGCTCCTCATGCCACCGAAGGCCACATACTCCGTGTGGTGGTTCTTCCAGGAGGGCATCTTCACCGGTTGGTACGTCAACCTCGAAGAGCCCTACGTCCGGCGGCATGACGGCGTGGAGACCAAGGATCTCGTTCTCGACATCGTCGTCACCCCAGAACGCCAGTGGGAATGGAAAGACAGCGACGAGTTCGACGGCCGCATCGGCGAGCCCCTCTACTTCGACAGCGCTGCCGCCGCGGCGATCCGGGCTGAAGGCGAACGACTCATCAAGCTGATCGAGGCCGCTGACTTCCCATTCGACGGCACCCACACCGACTTCCGCCCGGAGCCCGGCTGGCCGCTGCTGCGGCTCACCGACAACATGAAGCTCTCGCTTCGTCGACCTGGATGACAGGCCGACGTTCCACCACCCCGGCAACCATCGCCACTGACGTCCGCCCGGCAAAAAGTGGCCAGAATGACGCGGACAGGTCAACCGCGACTGTCCGCGTCAGGTGCGCGCCGGGTGCCGGCAGCCGGGCCATCGCGGCCAGCAGCAGCGGTACATTCTTCTGCGGATGCAGCCGCCCGAGGAACACGACCCGGGGCCGGGGGAGCCCCGCCAACGGGTCCGCCACCGGGGGACCGGCGAACAACTCTTCCCGGATGCCGGACGGGACCACACTCAACCGGGCAGCCGGCACCCCGTCGGCGGTCAACACCCGGGCCAGCCGCGGCGTCAGGGCGATGACCTGGTCCGCCCGGCGCTCGCCCAACCGCTCCCACCACCCCCCGAGCGCATGCAGGTACGCCGACCGTGGGCCGGTGACGGCCATGGTGTGCCGAGGGCTGGTGTGCACGGTCAGCACGAGCGGCAACCCGTGTCGCCGGACCACGGCCAGGGCAAGAGGCACCACCGCCAGGTCCTCACCGAGGTGCGCGTGCACCAGGTCGGCCCGCGCGGCCAGCCGGTTCAGGACGTGCGCGGCGGGCAGCGCGTAACACTGCCGCAGGCGCCGGGTCGGGACCCCGAGGCGGAGCACCACGGCGGCCCGTCCGAAGCGGTCCACCCGCGGGGCTCCCGGGCGCCAGGCCGTCACGACCCGCTGTGCCACGCCGAGCGCGTCGAGGGCGCGGCTCAGTTCCCCCGTGTGGGTCTGCATCCCCCCGATCGCGTCGAACCGGGCGGCACGGGGGTCGGGCCGCCCCGACGGCATCTCGAACGTCGAGCAGAGCCGCAGCACCCGCAGCGCGTGCCCGCGCGGCCGGTTGGGAGGGATCACCGGTCGAGATTCTCACGAATCCGGGTCATCGTCCTCGGCTATGGGATCGGGGGTACGACGCCGGCCGTGTGGATCGCGCCCGCGGAGCGGACAGCTCGCGAGCCGGTCCAGACGCCCGCATGTCACGTGCTCCACGACGAGCGGGAAGACCTTCCGCAGCGGTGTGTGACCGTCCGGCCCGGGTACCACTGGGGTTCGCGAGCAGCAGGTGGAGGAGCGATGAGCGACGGGACCGGTCAACCGCGTCACGACGGGCGGAGAATCAGCCCGACCGAGCGGCTGGCGGAGGACGTGGCGGACGTCGTCCGGGAGGAGGTCCGGGCCGTCCGCAGTCAGGTGACCGAGGCCGCCCGCCCGGCCGGGCTGGGCATCGCCCTGCTGGCCGCCGCGGGGGGCTGCCTGGTGCTCGGCGCGGGGGCGGCGTCGACCACCGTGCTGCGCATGCTGGAGACGATTCTGCCGCGCCGGCTGGCCGCCGCGGGTCTCACCGCCGGATACCTGGTCACGGCCGTGGTGCTGGGGCGGATGGGGCTGGCGCAGTTGCGCGCGGCGGGTGGCACCTCCGCGCAATTCGCGGACGAGGTGCGGGACATGGTCTCCGCCACCGCCGGCCGGGTGGTGTCCACCGGCGCCGACGCGGCCCGCGACGAAACTCAACAGGTAGCCGGCAGCAGGGTCGGGAGGACGTCATGCCGGACAAGCACGAGCAGGCCGAGGAGATGCGTGACGACGTGCCGTCGACCATCTCGCGCTCGGACGACAAGGCGGTCCGCACCTACAAGAAGACCCTGGAGTCGGCCGAGGAGACTTACGGCGACGGGGAGCGCGCGCACCGCACGGCGTACGCGTCGTTGAAGCACACCCACGAGAAGGTCGGCGACCATTGGGAGCCCAAGGAACACAAAGGCCCCTCGGACCCGCAGGCGGCACAGGGCACCCCGGCATCTCGGGACCGGGAGCGCCCCACCGCTCAGGGGGTGGACGCCAACGCGAGCAAGGGGCACCTGGACGACGTGGCGCGAAAGGTCGGCATCGATGACCCGCAGAAGCTGAACAAGGACGACCTGGTCGAGGCCATCGAGAAGGCCAACGCCCGCGCCACCGCCCGCGCCCGTCGGAAGTGAGCAGTTGATGCCCTCGTACGTCACCGTGCGAACCGTGGGCGCAGCGATGCGGTCCTCGCCTTCGGGCAGATCGTGCGCACCATGGTCGCTCGCGACGACATCGACACCGTGGCGTTCACGCGTCGCGGGCAGCCGCTGGGCGTTCCGCGAGCGGACGGTTCCCTCTCGGAGCAGCCCCTCACCGCGGCCGAATTTACCGCTCTCACCGTCCCCGGGTGACAGGACGGACCGGCGAGCGGCCCGGGTATAGGAGCGATGTGAAGGTCATCTGGCGTACGGCAGCGAGGTGCTGGCGTAGTTCGCGAGATCGCTGATCCAGTACCTCCGACCGGCCTGCGACGGTTGCTGTTCCGCGCCCCGATCTGGCTCTACCGGATCCACCCCGCCTCGCGCGGCGCCTGATGCGGTTCTGCGGGTACGAGGTCGACGGCTCCGGCCAGGAGTCCTTCACCGTCGGCCGCGATCACGTCCCCATCGTCGAGGTCACCGTTGCGCCCACGCCCTGGTCTGCCGGCGTGCCGGGCATCGGCTCACTCTCCTTCCCTCAGAAAGAGAGCTACCGCCACCGTGGCGGACATGCGGAAGATTCGTACTCATCCACAGAAAGCGGCTACGCTTCCGGGGGGTGACCGACCGAGCACCAGGATCTGACGAAGCGCTCGCGGCATCGGCAGGGGCGCGACGCGGACGACGCTCGTCTCAACGGCCTCGCCCGCCGCCTCGACAAGCCGATGGGTGTCCTCGGCATCCTGTTCCTGCTGGTGTTGCTCGGCCAGGCGCTGGCGCACTACCAGCCGCTCGCCACGGTGCTCACAGTCGCGAGTTGGGTGCTGTGGGCGGTGTTCATCGCCGAGTTCGCGCTACGCGCCTGGCTCGCCCGCCACACGGCGCGGGAGTTCTGGAGACGTAACTGGTGGCAGCTGATCTTCCTGGCCGTACCGTTCCTGCGGTTCGCCCGCGCCGCCACCGCGCTGCGCGCCGCCCGCGGCGCCGGCGTGGTCGCCGCCGCGGTCCGCGGCTCCCGATCCGCAGGCCGGTTGCTCACCGACCGGCTGGCATGGCTGGCCGTGGTCACCCTGTCGTTGATCCTCGCCGCCGGGAAACTGCTGGTGCTGACCGCTCCTACCGCATGTACGGCAAGGCCCTGCACGACGTCACCCTGACCACCATCAGCGGCGAACCGCTCACCGCCACCGACACATTCGCGCAGGTCCTGGAGCTGGTACTGGCCGCATATTCCGCCGTGGTGTTCGCCACCCTCGCTGGCGCCCTCGGCGCCTTCTTCCTCAGCCGACAACGTGCGGACAACTCACAAGACACGTCCGACAGCTGACAGTTACGCGAGGCTTCCGAATCCGTCCGCTCTGATCCTCCTGGCCGGGCCGGCGCGTTCCGTCTTTCCGACCACGGCAGCCGGCACCGGAGATTCGACCGCACGGCGACGTTACCGGATCGAGCTGTCCCCGGCGCTCGGCGGGGCCACCTCGAGAGGGTTCATCGGTTTCCGAATGCTTCGCTGACGTCGTTCGGCGAGTTGAAGCGGTTGGCTGGAAGACTTTCCAGGGTACGGACCGCCTCCTCGTCTGCCCCGTTGTCACGGGCGTGCTGCACCAGGGTTCGCTTGTCGACCGGATAGTCGACGCCGCCGAGGTACCTCTGCAGTCGGATCGGATTCGTCATGGTCCGACCCGTACCCGTTCCCGAGGTCGCCATGCCGACCACGACTGCCGGCCGGGCTTCCCGATCGCACCCTCTGGGACCAGCAGATGATCGCCAACGCGACCCGTCTGATCGCCAAAGCCGCCGCGTTCAAGAGACCGGGCCCGTACCAGCTGCAGGCCGCGATCGTGGCCGTGCACGCCGAGGCACGCCGGTGGGCCGACACCGACGGGGAACAGATCCTGCTGCTGTACACCATGCACGACGGCCTGGCGCCGTCACGGTCACCAAGCTGCACCGCGCTGTGGCGCTGCGTTATGTGGCTGGGCCGCAGGCGGCATTGTCCGCAGTCGACGAGCTCGCCGAGCCGCTGTCCGGCCATCACCTCTGGCACGCCACGAGGGCAGAACTGCTGCGCGATCTCGGCCGCGCCGACGACGCGCGTGCGGCGGACGCGCGGGCGCTGGAGCTGACCGCGAACCCGGCCGAGCAGTCGCTGCTGCGCCAGCGCATCAACTGGGCGTGACAGGTGCACCGCTGAGCCGTTCAGGTGGGCCCCTGTGCAGGGCGCGTTCGAGACGACCGATCAGCATGTCTCGTTCGGCCGGGATGGCCCAGCGCAGCAGCAGGAGCGTACGCGCGTGGTCGGCCTCGGCCACGCCGCGCGTCGCGGCACCCCAGTCGATGACTGTGGTCCGATCCTGGGCGTGCAGCACGTTGCCTGGGTGGTAGTCGCCGTGGCACAGACGATCGCCGTCCGGCAGGCCGTCGAGCAGCCGAGTCGCGAAGTCGAGCAGATGCTGCGGCAGCGCGGCGTCGCGGACCCGTGCGGCCAGGACCTCGCGCAGGTCGGCAAGCTCGGCAGGCGCCTGGACGCCGTGGACGGCAAGATGTGCCTCAGCCAGCGAACGGGCGACGGCGTAGACGTGCCACGGCCGCCGTCGCAGATGCGTCAGCATGTCCGGTCCGGCCAGGCGCTCCACCACCAACCCGGTGCGGCCGTCGCAGTCCACGACTTCGACCAGCTTCGGTGCGACGCCATGACCGTCCAGCGATCGAAGGGCCGTCGTCTCGTTGCGGTGGCCGCCGAAGCCGGGACGGTAGAGCTTGAGCACCGCGGCATCGCCGTACCCGTACACGTCGGCCTCGCGGCCCGCACCGAGCTGCGGTCCGAGCGCTCTCGCGTCTCCCGTGTGCGGGAGGCTCATGCGTCTGCCGCGCGTGTGGCCGGCTTGCGGGCGAGGATGCGCTCGACGGTGCCGGCCTTGAGCCGTTCGGTCTCGGCGATCTGGAATCCGGCGGCTTGGACCAGGGGCAGTTGGCGGCGGGTGAAGTGCTCCCCGGCCGCACGGATCGTGATTCGTTCGAGCAGCCACTGAGCGGCCCGGATCGGCGGCCAGCTGCTGGCGATGTGGTCCACCAGCAGCAGCGTGCCGCCCGGTGCGAGGACCCGGTACATCTCGGCGATTGCAATAGCGGGGTCGGGGATGGTGCACAGCGACAACGCACACACCACTGTGTCGAACGAGGCGTCATCGAAGGGCAACTGCTCGGCGTCACCTTCGCGCAGCTCCACCGCACGGCCGAGGTCGGCGGCACGTTCGCGGGCGATGGCCAGCATCGCCGGGCTGAGCTCGATACCGGTAACCGACGTGCCGGACCGGTAGTGGGCCAGGTTGCGGCCGGTGCCGATCGCGACCTCGAGAACGCGGTCGTGAGCCCGCTGGCCGAGCCACTGGCGCCCACCGGCGAACCAGATCTTCTCGAAGAGGGCTATCTGCTTGTCATAGGTGGGTGCGGTCTTGTCCCACACCCGCTTCTGCCGGGCGGTCGGGGTTTCATCCGCCGGTGGTTGTGCCGAGCTGGTCATGATTTTCCTTCCATGCGTGCGGGGTGGGGAAGGGAGCAGTCGACGTCGGAGGCGACGGCCGCGCCGATGACATCCGGCACAGCCGCTTGACGCCCCAGGTGGCGCAGTGGGTGGAGATGAACCGGAAGCGGCTGGTCACCGATCCATCTCCTTCGCGGAATAGGCGGCTGCCTTACACAGGATCTCCTTTTCCTGCCGCAGCTCAGCGACCTCACGGCGCAACCGGGCGATCTCGTCGTCCTTGTCCGCCACCGACAACCCGTCCCCAGCAGAACCCGCCGGACCCGCCGCGCTGCCGAATTCTGCCGCGCGGACCTAGTTCCGCAGCGTCTGGTAACTCATCCCGAGCTCACGCGCCACCTGGTTGATCGGCCGCTGCGACGAGCGGACCAGGTCGACCGCGTCACGCCGGAACTCTTCCGTGTACTTCGATGGACGCTCCAACGGGGACCCCCTTCCTCTGGACCAGCGTCCAGTCTCAGGGTGTCCACATCTCAGGGGGAAGGCTACCCACGTCGTTGCGGGAGTTCCGGCTGTTCTTCCCTGCCGGGTCGGCTTTGTCATGGCCCGGGTGGTCGCTGACCTCGAGCGTTGATTCCAGGATCCGCCTTGTGAGCTCCTGCGCCAGCCCGCCATCGCCGGTCAGCCGCAACCCGGCCGCCCGGGCCTGCTCTACTGGGTGGGCGACCGGGTCTGCGTCGAAGGTGTGCGGGTTGAGTCGAAGCAAAACTTGATTCATTCCAAAAGAGTGGACTATGTTCATCACATGACGTCCGACTTCGAGACTCAGCTGCGGGCGGTCTCGTTGCGCGTGACCCGGCCCCGGTTGGCGGTGCTCGCAGCGCTGCGCGATCATCCGCACATCGACACCGACAGGGTGATCGCCCTGGTACGGGCGGATCAGCCCACGGTCTCCCACCAGGCGGTGTACGACGTGCTGCGTGCGCTCACCGACGCTGGTCTGGTGCGGCGCATCCAGCCTGCCGGTGCGACCGCCCGGTACGAGTCCCGGGTGGGGGACAACCACCACCATGTCGTGTGCCGCTCCTGCGGCGCGATCGCCGACGTCGACTGCGCTGTCGGCCATGCTCCCTGTCTCACCGCCTCGGACGACCACGGCTTCGTGGTCGACGAGGCGGAGGTCGTCTACTGGGGCACCTGCCCCGACTGTGCGACCGAACGTACCTCCCCACTGATCCGCCAGTTCGGAAGGAAGTAGATGAGCGACATCCAGGACAACGCCCCCTCCAGCGCCCAAGGCGTGGACAAGAAGGAGGCGGCCGGCTGCCCGATCGCGCACGACTCCGTGACCGCGCACGGCAGCGAGAGCGAGAACCCGGCGATCGACTCGCCGACCCCGAAGACCGGAGGTCGTCCGCGCACCAACCGGGACTGGTGGCCCAACCAGCTCGACCTCTCGGTGCTGCACGCCCATTCGTCCAAGGGCAACCCGCTGGGGGAGAGCTCCAGCTACGCCAAGGAGTTCGCCAAGCTCGACGCCGAGGCCCTCAAGCAGGACATCATCAAGGTCCTCACCACCTCGCAGGACTGGTGGCCGGCCGACTTCGGCCACTACGGCGGCCTGATGATCCGGATGAGCTGGCACGCCGCGGGCACCTACCGCATCCACGACGGTCGCGGCGGCGCCGGCGACGGTGGTCAGCGGTTCGCCCCGCTCAACAGCTGGCCGGACAACGCCAACCTCGACAAGGCCCGCCGGCTGCTGTGGCCGGTCAAGCAGAAGTACGGCCAGAAGATCTCGTGGGCCGACCTGCTCGTGCTCGCCGGCAACGTGGCCCTGGAGTCGATGGGCTTCAAGACCTTCGGCTTCGGCTTCGGCCGGGAGGACGTCTGGGAGCCCGAGGAGATCTTCTGGGGTCCGGAGGACACCTGGCTCGGCGACGAGCGCTACGCCTCCGAGAAGGAGATGGTGGCCGGCGTCGGGGCGACCGAGATGGGTCTCATCTACGTCAACCCGGAAGGCCCCCGCGGCAACGCGGACCCGGCCGCGGCGGCGCACTTCATCCGCGAGACCTTCGCCCGGATGGCGATGAACGACGAGGAGACCGTCGCCCTCATCGCCGGTGGCCACACCTTCGGCAAGACCCACGGCGCCGGCGTCGCCGACGACCACGTGGGCCCCGAGCCCGAGGCCGCTCCGCTGGAGGCGCAGGGCCTGGGCTGGCTGAGCACCTACGGCAGCGGCAAGGGTGGGGACACGATCACCAGCGGTCTCGAGGTGACGTGGACCGACCGGCCGACGCAGTGGAGCAACCGTTTCTTCGAGATCCTCTTCGCCTACGAGTGGGAGCTCACCACGAGCCCCGGCGGCGCGAAGCAGTGGGTCGCCAAGGATGCCGAGGCGATCATCCCGGACGCCCACGACCCGTCGAAGAAGCACAAGCCGACGATGCTCACGACCGACCTGGCGCTGCGCGTCGACCCGACGTACGAGAAGATCTCGCGCCGCTTCCTGGAGAACCCCGACGAGTTCGCGCTGGCGTTCGCCAAGGCCTGGTACAAGCTGCTGCACCGCGACATGGGTCCGGTCAGCCGCTTCCTCGGGCCGTGGGTTCCGGAGCCCCAGCTGTGGCAGGACCCGGTGCCGGCCGTCGACCACGAGCTCGTGGGTGACGCCGACGTCGCCGCCCTCAAGGCGAAGGTCCTGGAGTCCGGCCTCACGACCGCCCAGCTGGTCTCCACCGCCTGGGCCTCCGCCGCCAGCTTCCGGTCCACCGACAAGCGCGGCGGCGCCAACGGCGCGCGGATCCGTCTCGAGCCGCAGCGCAGCTGGGAGGTCAACCAGCCCGAGCAGCTCGCGACGGTCCTGGAGACCCTCGAGGGCATCCAGCGGGAGTTCAACGAGGCCGGCGGCGCGAAGATCTCGCTCGCGGACCTGATCGTGCTGGCCGGCTCGGCCGCCGTCGAGAAGGCGGCGCGCGACGCCGGCGTCGAGGTGACCGTGCCGTTCCGCCCGGGCCGCACCGACGCCACTCAGGAGCAGACCGACGTGGAGTCCTTCCGGGTCCTCGAGCCGCGCGCCGACGGGTTCCGCAACTACCTGCGTCCCGGCGAGAAGACCCAGCCGGAGGTGCTGCTCGTCGACCGTGCCTACATGCTCAACCTGACCGCGCCCGAGATGACCGTCCTCATCGGCGGCCTGCGCTCCCTCGAGGCAAACGTCGGCGGCACGCAGCACGGCGTCCTCACCGACCGGCCCGGCGTGCTCACCAACGACTTCTTCACCAATCTGCTCTCCCCGGGCACCCGGTGGAAGGCGTCGGAGTCCGACGAGCACGTATACGAGATCCGGGACCTGGCCACCGATGAGGTGAGGTGGACCGCCACCGCGGTCGACCTCATCTTCGGCTCCAACTCCCAGCTACGGGCCCTCGCGGAGGTCTACGCCAGCCAGGATGCCCGCGACAAGTTCGTGGCCGACTTCGTCGCAGCCTGGACCAAGGTCATGGAACTCGACCGGTTCGACCTCGCCTGACCCGGCTTCGAACGACGAGCCCCGGTCGATCCACCAGCGATCGACCGGGGCTCCCCCGCCATCGGATTCGGTCATCTGGGCCGAGCAGCACAGCTAGCCGGGCCCCAGTTGTAGTTGGCCACAAACGGCGATCATGGATTCGTGGTCGACGTCAGTCGAGCGTTCCTCTCAGACCTGACCGATGCCCAGTGGGCGTTGATCGAGCTGCTGCTGCCAGCGCCGAACACTGGTGGACGGCCCGAGAAGCATCCGCGACGCGACATCGTCGACGCGATCCTGTACGTGGTGCCCACCGGCTGCGCATGGCGGCAGTTGCCCTTCGACTTCCCGCCCTGGCAGACGGTCTACTGGAACTTCACGTGCTGGCCTGATTACCTCATCCCCGCGGTCAGTCCGCAGCTTCGGCGGAGGCTGCGCCCCGGCCGAATCCACATGAAGCGCGCACCGGCCAACGAGGCCAGCTGCCGCACCCGGCGGCGGGCGCTGCGCCGGCGGTCGCGAAACTGAGTCCGGGTGGCGCCCCACAAGACCCCCGCCGTGCGGGCCTGGCTCGCCCGCCATCCACGCTTCCACATGCACTTCACCCCGACCGGTTCCTCCTGGATCAACCAGGTCGAACGCTGGTTCGGCTACCTCACCGAGCAGAAGATCCGCCGCGGCGCCCACAAGAGCGTTCACAGCCTGGTGTGCTGCCCCTGTCAGCACAGTGGACGGAGCTGTTTCGATTGAGTACATTGACGTACTATTATCAGTTAATAAGGTTTCCTAATACGTCGCGGCGGTAATCGGGCCAGTCCGACGCGGACCAGAGCACGGGACGCGCCCCATCCCCATCCGAGGAGAGCCAATGCTTCGCAAGCGGACAGTCGCCTACCTCTCAGCGGCTCTGCTGATGTCCGCCGTGGCGGTCGGGTACGGCCTGCCTTGGGCCAGCGCCGCGGCGGCCGGGCCGATCACCGGCCTCGGCGAAAAGTGCGTCGACGTGGCCGGCGCCAACCCGGCCAACGGCACGCCGGTCCAGCTCTGGGACTGCAACGGCACCGCGGCCCAGGCATGGACGGTCGGCAACGCCGACGGCTCGGTCCGCGCCCTCGGCAAGTGCCTGGACGTCACCGCCGCGTCGACCGCCGACGGCGCGAAGGTGCAGCTGTACGACTGCAACGGCACCGGCGCCCAGAAGTGGGCCGCCAGCAACGGCGCGCTGGTCAACACCGGCTCGGGCAAGTGCCTCGACGCCACGGGCGGGAGCACGGCCAACGGCACCCGCTTGCAGATCTGGAGCTGCTCCGGCAACGCCAACCAGCGCTGGATCCTGCCCGGTGGCGCCACGCCCAGCCCGTCCGCGCCGGCCGGCGCCCCCCTCGACGACCCGGCGAAGAAGGACATCGCCATGCAGCTCGTCTCGGCGGCGGAGAACTCCTCGCTCGACTGGAGTGCGCAGTTCTCCTACATCGAGGACATCGGCGACGGGCGTGGCTACACCGCTGGCATCATCGGCTTCTGCTCCGGCACGGGCGACATGCTCGAACTGGTGCAGGCTTACACGACGACCAAGCCGGGCAACGTGTTGGCGGGGTACCTGCCGGCGCTGCGCGCCGTCAACGGCAGTGACTCGCACGCCGGCCTCGACCCGTACTTCCCCCGCGACTGGCGGACCGCCGCCGCCGACCCGGTGTTCCGGGCCGCCCAGGAGGCCGAGCGGGACCGGGTGTACTTCAACCCTTCTGTACGCGACGGCAAGGCCGACGGGGTACGGGCACTGGGTCAGTTCGCCTACTACGACGCGGCGGTGATGCACGGCTACGAGGGCATGCGGGGGATCCGCAGCCGCGCCCTCGCCCGGGCAAAGCCGCCGGCTCAGGGTGGCGACGAGCGGACCTGGCTGCACGCCTTTCTCGACGAACGGGTCGCCGAGATGAGGAAGGAGGCGGCCCACTCGGACACCTCCCGCGTCGACACCGCCCAGCGGGTCTTCCTCAACAATGGCAACTTCGACCTGAACACGCCGCTGGTTTTCGCCGTGTACGGCGACCAGTACCGCATCGGCTGACGCCCCGCCCCTCGGGTCGGGAGTCCCACCGGGTCCTACTTGGTTACACGCCCAAGCGGTGATTGTGTGCGCGAAACGTCGGTGGGAGCGGGTTGGCTCCACCGACAGGCGGTACATCCCGAGATCTGAGTTCTCACCGCGCCTGCTCGGTCACACCCACACTGCTTCGCGCCGCCCGTCGGAGGCTCCTCGTGCCTCAGCTCGCCTTCGCCAATAGCTTCTGGGAGAGCTACGACGTCCTGGAGAAGCCGATCAAGGCCGGCATTCGTAAGGCGATGGCGAAGGTCCAGCAGCTCACCATGGACAAACGTTTCCTTGACTGTCAGCCCCAGTAGGGTCGCCGCTGTCAGCGACAGGCCCGGAGGTTCTCCGGGCCTGTCGCTGTTTTCGCCAGTCACGCATTTCGCGGCTGGGGGCCGGTCACAGGGTGACGACGGCGTCCTCGGCCAGGGTGAACAGGCCGGCGTCGAAGGTGATCGTCTTCAGCTTCGTGCCCTTGGGCACATCGAAGTAGACGTTCGCCTTCACCGAGTTGCCCGGGTTGATCTCGTCGAGGAAGCCCTTGGCGTCATCGTTGCCGTAGATGGCGGCCTCTCCGTCGACGTCGTACTCCCGGCCGGAGGCGTCCTGTGCGGTGATGGTGCCGTCGGCGTGGAACAGCTTCGCGCTCTTGGTGACGTTCTTGGCGGTCACGCCGACCCGGCAGAACGTGCCCTGCGCCTTGTGGTTGAAGTAGCTGCTGCCGACCTGGGAGATCCCGCACTTCACGCTGTTGACGGTGAACTCGAAGTCGCCGCCGCGCACCTTGTCGCCGATGCCGAAGGTCTTCGGCTTTGCCGGCGCCGGGGCGGCGGCGACTTCGAGTTCACCGTCAACAGCGTGAAGTGCGGGATCTCCCAGGT
>NZ_QGKS01000162.1 GCF_003172935.1 Micromonospora sicca
TTGCCGTCGTCCGCTGCCATCGCCCGCCCCTTCCGTGTCCGCCGGCTTGCCGCGGCAGCGGCCGGCCGGCGGCCAGCGTGGCGCGTACCCCTCGAACCGGCCTCGACCGGCGAGCGAGCCGGCGGGTGCGCGCCAGCGGGCCCGGCGCGGGCCCGGGCACCCTGAGCGACGCTCCAGCGGGGTTCGAGCCGGCCTGCGCACAGTGGCCGTGGCCGGGTCGATCCCGGTCGGCGGCACCGGCGCCGACGGGTCCGGACCCACCCGGGCGGCACCCCGCCCCGCCCGGACGGAGCCGGCGGGGCCATCCATCCAACGACGGTCGGGAGTGCGGAATGTACGGAAACATGGGCGGCTTCGGCGGCCCCACCACCAGGACCCAGCTGGACACGCTGGTCGAGAGCCTCACCGAGTCCGACGCGGACGCGGTACGCGACTGGCTGGGCGGCGCGAACGGCCAGGGCATGCCGGGTGTGCTCAACCCGCGGGCGCTCACCCAGCACCACGAGGCGGTGGCGAGCGACCGGCGCCGCCCGGCCGACGACGACCCGCAGGGGGTCCGCTCGGTCGGCGTCATCGGCGGCGGCACCGCCGGCTTCATGGCCGCGCTGGCGCTGAAGGCGAAGCGGCCGTGGCTGGACGTCACCCTGGTGCAGTCGAAGGAGATCCCGATCATCGGCGTCGGCGAGGCGACGGTGACCTACATGGTGATGTTCCTGCACCACTACCTGGGCATCGACGCCAACGAGCTGTACCGGAAGGTGATGCCGACCTGGAAGCTCGGCATCAGGTTCGACTGGGGGCCGGCGGACGACGAGCCGTTCATGGCCACCTTCGACTGGCACCACCATTCCATCGGCGGCCTCGGCGCGCTGGACGCCACCGGCAGCGTCAACGGCTTCACCCTCCAGTCGCTGATGATGATGGCCGACCGCTCGGCGGTCTTCGAGGTGGACGGCAAGCCGGTCTCGCTGATGAAGTACCTGCCGTTCGCGTACCACCTGGACAACGCCCGGTTCGTCGGCTACCTCACCGAGCTGGCCGAGCAGCGCGGCATCAAGCACGTCGAGGCGCGGCTGGCCGACGTGGTGCTCGGCGGCGAGGAGTGGGTCGACCACCTGACCACCACCGACGGGCGCGAGCTGAAGTTCGACTTCTACGTCGACTGCACCGGCTTCCGGTCGATGCTGCTCGGCAAGACCCTCGGCACGCCGTTCCACAGCTACGCCGACACGCTCTTCACCAACTCGGCGGTCACCGGCAACATGCCGCACGACGGGGTGCTCAAGCCGTACACCTCGGCGACCACCATGCAGGCCGGGTGGACCTGGAACATCCCCACCCCGGAGAGCGACCACATCGGCTACGTCTACTCGACCGACCACATCAGCGACGAGCAGGCGGCCGACGAGATCAAGGAGCGCTTCCCCACCGTCGACGGGCTGCGCCAGGTGCGCTTCCGCAGCGGCCGGCACGACAAGGCCTGGCGGGGCAACGTCTACGCGATCGGCAACTCGTACGCCTTCGTCGAGCCGCTGGAGTCCACGGGCCTGCTGATGAGCGCGCTCTCCATCCAGGCGATGGTGGCCACCCTGCCCACCTCGTGGTCCGAGACCCCGGCCCGGGACGTGGTCAACCTCGGCCTCGGCCAGCGCTGGGACGCGATCCGCTGGTTCCTCGGCATCCACTACAAGTTCAACACCAAGCTGGACACCCCGTTCTGGAAGGACGTCCGGGAGCGCTGCGACGTCTCCGGCTTCAAGCCGCTGCTGGACCTGTACGCCAACGGCGCGCCGCTGACCCGGCGGGACCCCTTCCTGCTGGACCTGGCACTGGGCGCGGCGCCGACCTTCTTCGGCCTGGCGGGCATCGACAACCTGCTGCTCGGCCAGAAGGTGCCGGCGACCCTGCTGGAGCGCACGGAGACCAACGACGACTGGTGGCAGCGGCGCAAGGCGGCCGACGCCCTGGTGGCGAAGGCGATGACCCAGGCGGACGCGCTGAAGGCCTTCGCCGAGCACCCGGAGCTGAACAAGCAGTTGCTGGAGGACTTCGACAGCTGGGCCGGCCGGCACATCGCCCCGTACATCGGGATGAACTGACCGACGCCGGGGGTCCGGTCCGGCGCGCCGGCCGACCCCCGCCCGATCCCTGAGGTGGTGCGACGTGACAGATTCCCTCGCCGAGCGGGCCGCCGGGCCCACCTCGACCGACTTCCGGGGCCTGATGGCCGAGTTCCCCACCGGCGTGGCCGTGCTGACGGCGTTCGGGCCGGACGGCCGGCCGCACGGCATGACCTGCTCGTCGGTGTGCAGCGTGACGCTCAGCCCGCCGACGTTGCTGGTCTGCGTCTGGCGCGGCAGCCCCACGCTGGCCGCGATCGTCGCCGGTTCCCGCTTCGCGGTGAACCTGCTGCACGACCGCGCGTCGCAGACGGCGCGGCTGTTCGCCTCCGGCGACCCGGACCGGTTCTCCCGGGTGCGCTGGGACGCCGGGCCGGAGGCGGCGGGGCCGCACCTGGCCGACGACGCGCTCGCCGTGGCGCACTGCGCCGTGGCGCGCACCGAGCCGGTCGGCGACCACGTGGTGGTCTTCGGCGAGGTGCGGCGCATCGTCCGCGAGCCGGGCCGGGATCCGCTGCTGTACGGGCAGCGCCGGTTCGCCGCCTGGCCGGCCGGCTGACCGCCGGCCATCCGCACTGATCCCCGGGCCCGGGGACCGGTCACCGTCGCGCCTCAGCGCCGGTCCGGTCCACGGGCCCGGGGATCGTGTCGTTCCGGCCGGGGTCGGTCCCGGGCCCGGGAATCGGGTCGCCGCCCGCTCGGGCCGTTGCCCGTGCACGGAAATTGTGTCGTTCGGGGGTCGAATCCACTTCGTGGAATCCGCCCCGAAGCAACCATTGCAAATTGCACGTGATGCGATCACTGTCGGTGACACGCCTGCCGTAGGAGAGGTCCCGCGACGAGGTTCCCGACGGGCCGGGCGACCCGGGCGACCGCTTGCCGCGGGCCCGCCTCGCGCAACGCCGTCACCACGGCCGACGGGCGTACGGCGGCGCCGTCCGGAGGGCTTTGTCCAGATTCCCATTATTGGGTCGCTTGACAATGTTTTCTCCGCTGACCGGGACCAATACAGCGACTTTCCGACAGTCGGCCGTCCGCCATTTGTTACCGAATGTTTCGGGTACTCTCGGTAAGGAAAGAGCCGGTCGGATCGAAAGCCGGAGATCCGACATTGCGCGGGCGCCCACAATGACGGATTGTCGGACACCGTGGGATCCGTATCGAGCTTTCCGGGCGAGGAAGGGCGGGCCGGTTGCGGTCGTCCGAGCGCGCGGGTTCACGGGAAACACCCCGACTGTCCGGTTTTGGCCGACCCCCGTCCCCCCGGCGAACCGTCGGAGGCAGGGGTCAACCGATTGGTGGATATTAATGCGTTGCGCATCCACCCCGCTTGTGCATTCGCCCGGCGTTTGCCGCGAAAAGGGACGAGCGGAGGACTTCGAGAAAGGGGGCTCTATCCGCGCTCCAGCGCTTTTCGAGCGGTGAAAGATGGCATCGACCCAGCCTGATACCAGGCACTCTCGAAGTCGACGTCCGACCCTGGTGCGGGGGCGGATCAGCAGCGACTTCGACCACAAGGGGGAAGTGGTTGTCGTGCAGATTTCGATCCTAGGACCGCTGGAGGTGGTACGCGACCGTGCGGTCGTGACACCCTCGGCGCCCAAACTCCGCCGAGCGCTCAGCCTTCTCGCGCTCAACGGCAACGTCGTCGTGCGGACCGACCAGATCATCGAGGAGCTGTGGGAGGACAACCCTCCCGCCAGCGTCACCACCACACTCCAGACGTACGTCTACCAGCTGCGCAAGCTGCTGCGGCTCGGCGTACCCAACGCCCGGGGGCAGCTGCCCCCCACGGCGGGGACGCCGTCGCTGCGGACCTCCGCCTACGGATACGTCCTCTCGCTCGCGCCGGACGCCCTCGACGCCCGCCGCTTCGGCCGGCTGGCCGCCCTGGGCCGGGCGCAACTGGAGGCGGGTGATCCAGCCACCGCGGCGGCCACCCTGGCCGACGCGCTGCGGCTCTGGCGCGGTCCGTCCCTGGTGGACGTCAGCCTCGGGCCGCTGCTGCAGGTCGAGGCGTTGCGACTGGAGGAGATGCACAAGAGCGCCCTGGAGTCCCGAATCCAGGCCGACCTGCAGCTCGGCCGGCACCACGAGGTGCTGGGCGAGCTGACCGCGCTGGTGGCCAAGCAACCCACCCACGAGGGCTTCCACGCCAAGCTGATGCTCGCCCTCTACCGCGCCGGGCGCCGCCCCGACGCGCTCGCCGTCTACCAGAACCTGCGCACGGCCCTGGCCCGGGAGCTGGGCCTGGACCCGTCGCTGGACACCCAGCGGCTGCACCGCTCGATGCTGGAGGGCGACCTCGCCCTGGAGCCACCGCCGGCGCCGACCGAGCCGGCCGCCGTGGTGGTCCGGTCCGCGCCGCCCAGCCAGCTCCCCCCGAAGGGGCCCGCGCTGGTCGGCCGGGACACCGAGCTGGCGGCGGTGCTGGCCGCGCTGGGCCGTACGCCCCGCAACGCCCCGGCCGTGGTGGTCGTCGCCGGGCCGCCCGGCTGCGGCGCCACCGCGCTCAGCGTGCACGCCGCCCACCAGGTCCGCGACCACCACCCCGACGGCCAGCTCTACGCCCGGCTGCTCGACGGCGACGGCGGGCGGGCCGACCTGGGCGAGGTGCTCGCCGGGTTCCTGCGGGCACTGGGGGTGCCCGACGAGGCGCTGCCGACCTCGCTCGACGAGCGCAGCCGGATGTTCCGCTCGCTGACCGCGGACCGGAACGTGCTCGTCCTCCTCGACGACGTGGCCGACAGCGAACAGCTGGCGCCGCTGCTGCCGTCGAGCCGCGCCAGCGCGGTGCTGGTGACCAGCCGGCGTCGGCTCTCTACGCCGTCCATCAGCGAGACCCTCCACCTGCCCCCGCTGGACGTCGACGGCAGCCTGCAACTGCTGGCCGCCGCGATCGGCCGGCGGCGGATCGAACGGGAACCGCTGATCGCCCGCGAGCTGGTCTACCTCTGCGACGGGCTGCCGTCGGCGCTGCACGTCGCCGCGTCGATGCTGCTCTCCCGGCCGCACTGGAGCATCGCCCGGCTGATCGCCTGGAAGCGGCGGGAGATGGACCGCCCCTGCGGCGACCCGCTGCGGCTGCGGGCCAGCGTGGAACGGACGTACCGGCTCGCGCCGCGGGCGGTGCAGACCGCGCTGGGCCAGCTCGCCGGGCTGGTGCAGCAGCCGGTCTCGCTGGGCACCGCCGCCAGCGTGCTCGGCGTCGACGAGCACGCCGCCGAGTCGGTCCTGGAGGAGCTGGTGGAGCTGCACCTGATCGGTGCCGAGCCGCCGGACGACCAGCTCGTCGGGTACAACTACCGGTTCCTGCCGACCCTGCGCAGCATCAGCCAGCAGCTCGCGGTGGGGCGCTGAACCCGCCCCCGGGTCGGCTCCACCGGCCCGGGGGCGACGGCCCGGAAACGCCGACGGCCGCGACGGTCTCTGACCGTCGCGGCCGTCGCCGCACCTGCTCCCCGGGGTGACGCCGCCGGGACGGACCCGTCACCCGGCCAGGCGTACGCCCGGCGCCGCCGCCATCTCGTCCAGCAACGCCGTGGAGTGCTCCGCCGCCCGGAACACCGGGTCGGCCAGCACCTCCCGCAGCCGGGGCACGGTGGTGCGGACGCCCCGCCCGGCGATCCGGAACTCGGCCAGCGCCCGGTCCATCCGGTCCAGCGCCTGGTCCCGGTCCGGCCCCCAGACGATCACCTTGGCCAGCAGCGAGTCGTAGTACGGCGAGATCCGCCAGCCCGGGTAGGCGTGGGTGTCCACCCGGACGAACGGGCCGCCGGGCGGGACGAACTCCGTCAACTCCCCCGGGCAGGGGGCGTAGTCCCGGGCCGGGTCCTCGGCGTTGACCCGGCACTCCACCGCCACCCCGCGCGGCCGGACGTCGTCCTGCGTCACCGACAGCGGCAGGCCGGCCGCCACCCGGATCTGTTCGCGGACCAGGTCGATGCCGGTGACCGCCTCGGTGACCGGGTGCTCCACCTGGATCCGCGAGTTCACCTCGATGAACGCGGTCTCCTCGCCGGCCACCAGGAACTCGAAGGTGCCCGCGCCGGTGAAGCCGACCGCCCGGGCGCCCCGTACCGCCGCCTCGGCCAGCGCGTCGGCGATCCGCCGGGGCAGGCCCGGGGCCGGGCTCTCCTCGACGAGCTTCTGGTGCCGGCGCTGCACCGAGCAGTCCCGCTCGCCGAGGTGCACCACGTTGCCGTGCCCGTCGGCGAGCACCTGGATCTCCACGTGCCGGGCGGGTTCCAGGAAGCGCTCCAGGTAGACCCGGTCGTCGCCGAAGACCGAGCGGGCCGCGGCCCGGGTGGCGCGGAACGCGGGCAGCAGGTCCTCCGCGCGCCGCACCACGCTCATCCCCCGGCCGCCCCCGCCGGCCGCCGCCTTGATGATCACCGGGAAGCCGACCCGGTGCCCGGCGGCCAGGATCTCGCTGGCGCTGCCGACCGGCTCGAGGGTGCCCGGCAGCACCGGCAGGCCGGCGTCGGTCATCAACCGCCGGGCCAACGACTTGTCGCCGAGGCGCGCCATCACCTCCGGTCGGGGTCCGATGAAGACCAGCCCGTTGCGGGCGCAGATCTCGGCGAAGTCGGGATCCTCGGAGAGGAACCCGTAGCCCGGGTGCACGGCCTGCGCGCCGGTGCGCAGCGCCGCCTCGATCAGCGCCGGCGGGTACAGGTAGCTCTGCTTGGCCGGCCCCGGTCCGATGTGCACCGCCTCATCGGCGGCGCGCACCGCCGCCGACTCGCGATCCGCGGTGGAGTACGCCACCACGCTGCGGATCCCCATCTCCCGACAGCTACGCACCACCCGCAGCGCGATCTCGCCGCGGTTGGCCACCAGCACCGTGTCGAAGGTGGCCTCCCGCCCGCTCACTCGCCCTCCCAGGGCTCGATCACCAGCAGCGGCTGCTCGTACTCGACCGGCTCGCCGTCGGCCACCGCGATCTCGACCACCCGCCCGGCCAGGTCCGCCACCAGCGGATTCATCAGCTTCATCGCCTCCACGATGCCGACCTGCTGGCCGACCTCGACGAGGTCGCCGACCTCGACGAACGGCTTGGCGCCCGGCTCGATCGCCCGGTAGAAGGTGCCCACCAGCGGTGACCGCAGCTCGTGCCGGCCGGCCTCCGCCCCGGCGTCGACCTGGGTCGCGGGCGTCTCGGCGAACACGGTGACGGGCGTCCCACCCCCGGACGCGGTCGCGTCCGGCCACTCGACGTCGATGCTGGCGCAGCCGAAACGGACGCTGATCCGGCTCGGCGCGCCGCTGACCGAGCGGGCCACCCCGAGGACGCTGCGGTGCAGCACCTCCATCGCGGCCTCCGCGTGCAACACCGCCACCGCCGCGTCCAGCCCGCCCGGATCGGCCGGCACGGGGGTCGTGGTGGGAGCAGGAGTGATGGTCATGTCAGGGCCTCCTATCGTTGGTCAGACCGAACCGCCGGAACCGGGCCCGCCGCCTGGCGACCAGGGTCGGTCCGTCACTGGTCCGCAGCTCGCGCAGGGCGACGACCACGGCGTCCCGGACCAGCCGGGACGCGCGCGCCGGGTCGAGGTGGGCGCCGCCCGGCGGTTCCGGCACCACCCCGTCGACCACGCCGAGCCGCAGCAGGGACCCGGCGTCCACACCCAGCGCGGCCGCCGCGTCGGCCGCCCGCTCCGGGCTGCGCCAGAGGATCGCCGCGCAACCCTCCGGACTGATCACCGAGTACGTGCCGTTCGCGGTCAGCAGCACCCGGTCCGCCACCGCCAACGCCAGCGCGCCGCCGCTGCCTCCCTCACCGGTGATCACCGTGACCACCGGCACCGGCAGGCTGCCCATCAGCGCGATGGACTCCGCGATGGCGACCGCCTGGCCCTGCTCCTCCGCCGCCAGCCCGGGATGGGCCCCGGCGGTGTCCACCAGGGTCACGATCGCCACCCGCAGCTTCGCGGCGAGCCGCATCAGCCGGGCGGCCTTGCGGTAGCCGGCGGGCGAGGGCATGCCGAAGGAGTGCCGCACCAGTTCCTCGGTGCTGTGCCCCTTCTGGTGCCCGATCACCAGCACCGGCAGCCCGTCCAGCACCCCCAGGCCACCCACCACCGCCCGGCAGTCCCCCGCGCCGTCGCGGGCGCCGCGCAGCTCGACGAAGCCGTCCAGCCACTCGGTGAGGTGGTCGGTGAGCGTGGGCCGGTCGAGGTGCCGGGCCAGCCGGACCACCTCGGCGGGCGGTCGGCGGACCAGGGCGGCCGGGTCGCGCAGCACGGGGTCCACCGCCGCCCCACCCCAGTCCGCCGGCGCCGGGGCGGCCGCCGCCAGCAACTGGCCCAGCACCCACGGCAGCTCGCCCCGGGCGCGTACCCCGTCGACCAGGCCCCGCTCCAGCAGGAACTCCGCGGTCTGGAAGCCCGGGGGCAGCTCCTGGCGGATGGTCTGCGCGATGACCCGCGGGCCGGCGAAGCCCATCCGGGCACCGGGCTCGGCGATGATGACGTCGGTCAGCGTGGCGAACGAGGCCGCGACCCCGCCGTACGTCGGGTCGGTCACCAGGGTGATCGTGAGCAGCCCCGCCTCGTCCAGGGCGCGCAGCGCGTTGCCGGTCTTGGCCATCTGCATCAGCGCCAGCGCGCCCTCCTGCATCCGGGCCCCGCCGGAGGCGGTGACGATCAGCAGCGCGCAGGAGTCGGCCAGGGCGGCCTCCGCGGCGGCGGTCACCGCCTCGCCGGCGGCCACCCCCAGGCTGCCGCCGAGAAAGCGGAAGTCCATCACCGCCACCACCACCGGGTGGCCCTGGATCCGACCCCGGACCACCCGGACCGCGTCGGCGAGGCCGGTGCTCTCCCGGGCCCGGGACAACCGGCCCGGGTAGTCGACCAGGTCGGTGAAGTTCAGCGGATCATGCACCGACTCCGCCGGCGTCACCGGTCGCACCGAGTCGGGGTCGAGCAGGCTGCGCAGCCGCTCGTCCACGGTCAGCCGGCTGTGCCACCCGCACTCCGGGCACACCCCCAACAGCCGGTCGAACCGCTTGCGGTACAGCAGCACCCGGCAGCCACCGCAGGTCAGCCACTCCCCGTCGGCCGGGGTGGCCGGGACGGCCGGCGCGGCGGTGGCGCCCCGCGCCGGCGCAGGAACCGTACTGGTCATGTTCCGCTCCGATCGTCCGTGCCCGGCCTCGCGCGGGGCGCGGGATTACCGCCGTCGGTTGCCGGTCGTGCGGTGCGGCCGGCCGCCCGCCCGGCGCCCGGTCCCCCGGCACGCCGGACGGGCGGCCGGCGCGTCACCGGACGCCGGCCCATTCCCCGTGGCTCCCGGCGCTCGCCGCGCCGGACAGGTGGGCGACCACCCGCATCGTGGTCATCGAGCCGCCCGACCGGTACGGGTGCAGCCTGGTCCGGTGCTCCAGGTGCCGGTCGCTGTGCTCGAACTCGCGGAACCGGGGCTCGTCCACCCAGTCACTGACGATCCAGTAGACGCCCTCCTCCTCGTCGCGGGAGAGCCACTGCCCCAGGTTCGCCGGGTGGCTGGTGACGGAGTCGCCGACCTCCAGCCAGACCCGCTCGAACTCCTCCTGCATGCCCGGCTTGATCTGCATCCGCAGCATCACCCGGAACGGTCCCTCGGCCATCAGGAGATCCCCCCGTCGACGTGCACGGTGGCGCCGGTGACGTACCGGGACAGGTCGCTGGCCAGCCAGAGCACCGCCCCGGCCACCTCGTCCGGCTCGCCGAGCCGGCCCAGCGCGGTCTTGTCCTGGTAGCGCTTCGTCAGCAGCTCGTGCTGCTGCGCCGGCATCGCGTCCATCGCCTCGGTACGGATGACCCCGAGGGCGAGCACGTTGAAGCGCAGCCCCTTCGCCCCGTACTCCTTCGCCAGCGAGCGGGTCAGGCCGCGCAGCGCCGCCTTGGTGGCCGTGTAATGGGCCCGCAGCGGGATGCCCACCTCCGAGGACTTCGAGCCGATGCTCACCACCGAGCCGCCGGCCGTCATCATCGGGATGGCCGCCTGGGTGACCAGGTGCACCGCGGTCAGGTTGGTGTCGATCACCCGCTGCCACTGCGCCAAGGTGAGCTGCTCGTACGGCACGTGGCTGATCGCGCCGGCGTTGTTGACCACCAGGTCGAGCCGGCCGAACCGGCTGCGCGTCTCGGCCATCAGCGTGCCGACCTGCTCCGGGTCGGCCAGGTCGGCGCGGACCAGGTGGTGCTGGCCGCCGATCTCCTTGAGCTCGCGCTCCAGCGAGGTGACCGCCTCGCTCTCCTGCCGGTAGCAGGTGAGCACGTCGACACCGTGCCGGGCCAGGGCCAGGACGATGCCCCGGCCCACGCCCCGGGTGCCCCCGGTGACCAGGGCCTTCTTTCCAGCCAGTTCCAGATCCATCGTGGTTCCTCCATGTCGGTTCGCCGCGCCCGGTGCGCCCGGGCCGGGCGCTCAGCTGACCGGTACGCCCCGGCGGGCGGCGGCCTCGACCTTCTCCTTGATCAGCTGCTGCTGGACGGCGGTGTTGCGGTTGAGCCGCTCCTGCATCCCGGCGTCGTCGAGCGGGGCGCCGGGCTTCATCTCGAAGTCCTGCACCCAGCGCAGCCGCACCCCGCCCTCGACCGGCGTGTACTCCCAGAACAGCGACATGTACTTGAAGACCCCGGTCTCCACCCGGTGCGAGCGGACCGTCCAGGTCTGCCGGTCGGCCGCCCGGGCCGACACCCAGGACCAGACCTTGCCGTTCTCGTCCGGATGCAGGGCGAGCCGGAACAGCACCGAGCCGTCCGGCCGGCGGTCCAGCACAGTGGCCTCGGCGTACTCGCTGAACAGTCTCGGCCACGACTCGATGTCGTTGGTCAACTCCCAGACCAGTTCCAGCGGGGCGTCGACGACCACCGCGTTGTCGGTGTGCCCGGCCATCTCAGCCCACCGTCGCGAACTGCGCGTTGATGTAGTCGACGGTGCCGCGCGGGGTGGTCATCCGCTCCACCGCCTCGTCCGGGATCGACACCCCGTAGCGGCGCTGCACGTGGCCGGCCAGCTCCAGCATGGCCAGTGAGTCGTAACCCAGGTCGGCCAGCGGCACGTCGGCGATGTCGCCGGACAGGTCGGTAAACTCGTCGACCCCGGCGATGCTGCCCAGCAGCTCGCGAAGGTCGTCCAGGGTGAAGCTCGTCATCGCTCTCGCTCCGTTCGTCGTGGATCGGTGGGTGACGGTCAACGGCGGCGGGACGTCCCGACCACCATGGCGGCGGTGAAGCCGCCGTGGCCCCGGGCCAGCACCAGGGCCCGCCGCAGCGGCAGCTCCCGGGGCTCACCGAGGACCAGGTCCAGGTCCGGGTCCGGGCGGGTCACCCCGACGGTGGGCGGGACGACCCCGTCCCGGACCGCGAGCAGCGCGGTGGCGACGTCCAGCGGCGCGCCGCCGCCGTACAGCCGGCCGGTGAGGGTCTTCGGGGCGGTGACCGGCACCCCGCGTTGGCCGAACACCGCGGTGATCGCCGCGGACTCGGCCGCGTCCAGGTCCGGACTGCCGGCGGCGTCGGCGAAGACCACGTCGACGTCGCCCGGCGCCAGCCGCGCGTCGGCCAGCGCGGCGGTGACGGTCCGGCGCAGCGCCGGGGGCCGCTCGGAGCCGGGCGGCGGGTCGAAGCCGGCCGCGTAGCCGAGGATGCTGCCGTAGCCCTCGCCGGCCCCGCGCTCGCGGGCGTGCCGACCGTTCTCCACGATCAGGATGGCCCCGCCCTCGCCGGGCAGGTACCCGCTGGCCCCGGCGTCGAAGGGCAGGTACGCCCGGGTCGGGTCGTCCACAGTGGAAAGACGGCCGGTGGCCAGCTGCGCGCTGAGGCCGTACGGGCAGAGCGACGCGTCGGTGCCGCCGCTGACCACCAGCCGGTAACCGGAGCGGGCCAGCCGGCGCGCCTGGCCGAGGGCGTCCAGCCCACCGGCCTGCTCCGCGCAGATCACCCCGCAGGGACCGCGCATGCCGTGTCGGATCGACACCTGACCGGTGGTCGCCGCGTAGAACCAGGCGATCGACTGGTACGCCCCGACCCAGGACGGGCCGTTGCGGTACAGCCGCTCCATCTCGTGCTGGCCGAACTCGGTGCCCCCGGAGGAGCTGGAGGTGACCACCGCCATCTCGTACTCCGGCAGCCCGGCCGGGTCGACGCCGGCGTCGCCCAGGGCGTCGTCGGCGGCGGCCAGGGCCAGGTGCGTCCAGTGGTCGGTCTGCGGGATCAACCGGCCGGGCACCCGCTCCCGCGCGGCGAAGCCGGGGACCTGCCCGGCGTACCGGACGGGGTAGCTCTCCGGGTCGAAGCGGGTGATCCTGCCGATCCCCGTCTTGCCGTCCAGCACCGACTGCCAGTGCGCGTGGATCCCGATGCCGGTCGGCGCGGTGACCCCGATGCCGGTGACGACCGCGCCGACGTCGGCGTCCGATGCGCTCATCAGCACCACCTTCCCGTTGTGTGGCCGCGGGCCTCTCCTCGGGCCGCTGCCAGTGCACCCGGGAGCTGTCCAGTTCCTCTCAAGGCCGGCTCGACGCTCCGCGCCGGCCGGAGCGCGGGCCGATCTTGATCGGTGCGCGGACGAACTACGGCCCCGATCCCCGTCGATGTCGGCCGGGGTTTGGCGGCCGTGCGGGGGCGGGCTGGATGCGCTATCAGAATGCGGGCGGGTACTCCTTTCGGGGGCAGGGGTGAAGGTCCGCGCGGGAGGACCCGGTCCGCGGGTGCTTTAGGCAGGCGGTTTGCTGCTCGATGCACCGACGCAGGAACCGGTTGGCCCGGTAGCAGTGGCGTGCCAGATCCTGGGACCCTTGACGCATTCAGCGCGAGACACGCGAATGTTCTCCAAGTCAGCCATGCATCGATGGCACGCTGTGGGGGTGATGCTCCGTTACAACTACCGCGTATACCCGACCCCGAGCCAGCGCAGATCGCTGGCGAAGGCGTTTGGGTGCGCTCGGGTGGTCTTCAACGACGGGCTGCGCGCACGGCAGACGGCGCGGGAGAACAATCAGCCGTACGTGTCGGACGGGGATCTGTCCAAGCACATCATCACCCAGGCCAAGACCACAGCGGAGCGGGCGTGGCTGGGCGAGGTTTCATCGGTCGTCCTCCAGCAGGCCCTCGCTGATCTGAACGCGGCGTACCGCAACTTCTTCGCCTCGGTCACCGGGAAGCGCAAGGGACGCACTGTGGCGCCGCCCCGGTTCCGCTCACGCAAGGACAACCGGCAGGCGATCCGGTTTACCAAGAACTCCCGGTTCGCCGTGCTGGACAACGGCCGGCTCAGGTTGCCGAAGATCGGCGACCTGCCCGTGCGCTGGTCGCGCCGGCTTCCCTCGGACCCGTCATCCGTGACGATCATTAAGGATGCGGCGGGCCGGTACTTCGCCTCGTTCGTGGTGACCACGGCCGAGGACGAAACGTTGCCGCCGGTCGAGTCGGAGATTGGCATCGACCTGGGCCTGACCCACTTCGCCGTCCTGTCCGACGGCACGAAGGTCACGGCGCCGAAGTTCCTGCGCCGCGCCGCCCGCAAGCTCAGGCGGTTGCAGCAAACCCTTTCCCGGAAGATCAAGGGATCGAACAGGCGCCAAAAGGCCGTCGTGAAGGTCGCTCGTGCTCATGCGCGGGTGACCGACACTCGGCGGGACTGGCAGCACAAACTGTCCACGGCGATTATCCGCGACAACCAAGCGGTGTACGTCGAGGACTGCGTCGTCGGTCTCGGCCGCACCCGGCTCGCCAAGTCGGTACACGACGCCGGGTGGGCCGACTTCACCGGCATGTTGGAGTATAAGGCCGCCAGGTACGGGCGGACCTTCGCCCGGGTGGACCGGTTCTTCCCGTCGACCCGGATGTGCTCCGACTGTGGGCGGATTAACGACAAAATCGCGTTGAATGTCCGGTCGTGGACCTGCCCCTGCGGGGCCGACCACGACCGGGACATCAACGCGGCGATGAACGTGTTGGCCGCCGGACGGGCGGACAACCTAAACGACCGTGGAGCGCGGGTCAGACCACCAGCGATGGTGGCACCGCGCGGCGAAGCGGTAATCCACCCGGACGCGGCGTGTGCCACGCGCAGCGTGGAGGGAATCGCCGTCCGTTAGGGCGGAGAGAACGTCAATCGGAGGTGTTGCCGGTGGCCCGACCGGCGTGGAACGGGGTGCTGATCCCCTCGTAGCCGAGGTGCATGGTCATGCCCATCGCGGCGTGCTTGAGGTTGTGGCAGTGGTCCATCCACAGTCCGGGGTTGTCGGCCCGGAAGGCCAGCTCGTAGGACTCCCCGGAGAGCAGGGTGACGGTGTCCAGCCAGAGTGGGCTGCCGGTGGCCCGGTGGCCGTTGCGGCTCAGCACAAGAACGTGGTGGCCGTGCAAATGCATGGGGTGTTCCAGGAAGCTGCGGTTGCTGATCGTCACCTTGACCAGCTCGCCCTCGCGCACCATCAGCATCGGCACGTGCGGCGAGACGTGCCCGTTGATCGTCCACAGGTAGTAGGGCTGGCCGTCGTAGAACCCCGGCCGGTTGTCCAGCACCAGGTCGAAGCTGCGGTCGAAGTCGCTGTCCGGTCCGAACGGGGTGGCCGCCGGGCTGCCGTAACGGGTGGCGTCGAACTCCGGCCCGTCGGTCAGCGGCGCCAGCTCGCCCTGCCCGTCGGGGCTGAGCAGCAGGCCGGCGCCGACCGCGGCCAGGTCGGTCAGCCGGACCGGCGCGGACGGCATGGTGAACTCCAGGTCGTACCGGCCGCCGCCGCCGAGCATGAGCTTGGTCCGGTACAGGTCGGTGGGGGCGTTGACGGGGCCACCGTCGACCGCGGTGACCTTGAACGGCGTACCGGCCAGGGTGAAGTACTTGCGGAAGTTGTCCGCGTTGATCAGCCGGATCCGGACCGGGGTGCCCGGCGGGACGGATTCCCGCCGGAGGGTGTCGGCGGCGTTGAGGGTGCTGGTGTCGCCCTTGTCGGTGTCGAAGACGTGCGCGGCGACCACGAACTCGCGCACCCCGGCCGGAGCCGGCGGGGCCGGATCGATGACCAGGGGGCCGAACAGGCCGCGCCGGACCTGGGTCGAGGACGCCTGGTGCGAGTGGTACCAGTAGGTGCCGACCTGCCCGGCGCGCCACCGGTAGACGTGGCTGCCACCCGGCGGCACGGCGTCCTGGGTGAGGCCGGCGACGCCGTCCTCGGCGTTGGGCACGTCCAGCCCGTGCCAGTGCACCGTGGTGGGCGTGTCCGTGGTCCGGTTGACCAGGGTCACCTCGACCAGGTCGCCCTGCCGGACCCGCAGCTCGGGCCCGGGGATCTGGCCGTTGAAGGCGGTCGCGTCGACGGTGGCGCCGGAGCTGAGCCTCAGCCTGGCGTCCGTGGCGACGAGGGTGAACCGCTTGTCGGGCTTGCCGGCCGGGCCGGTGAACTGGGTCAGCGGGCGGTCCGGCAGGCCGGCGCCGTGCGAGTGCGCCGAGTGGTCCACCGGTCCGGGGCCTGTGCCATAGGTCATCGCTTGCTCCGTCATGCGGTAGTCGTCGGGCAGCTTGCTGGTCTGCCAGTCCCAGCCGGCGTAGCCGCCGACCAGGACGAGGACGGCCGCGGTGGCCACCGCGACCCGGCGCGCCCGGGCCGCGCCGCGCGGCAGCGGTCGCACCACCCCGTCCCGCACCCGGTCGGCGTGCCGGCGCCAGATCACCACCAGGACCGGGGCCACCACGCCGTAGCTGACGAGCGCCGGCGCCAGCAGCGGCGGAGCCGGCGCGAAGAGGATCATGACGAAGGAGACCAGCCCGCCGACGGCGACCGCGCGGGCCGGGAACGACACCCGCGGCGCGGCCGCGGCGCGGGACGCCGGCGGGGCGGCCACCTCCTCGGCGTCGTCCGGCGACGGCCGGCCGAGCCGGTGCAGCGCGGGCACGGTGACCAGCAGGGTGGCCAGCGTCGGCAGCGCCACCAGGGGTACGCCGATCAGCAGCCGGTCGGCGGCGAAGTGCCAGCCGTACCCGTAGAGCACCAGCGAGGTGACCAGCCGGGCCGGTACGAACAGCGCCCCGACGAGGGCGGCGATCGCCAGTCGGCGGCTCGACCGGCGCAGCCGGGCGGCGGTGGGTGCGTGCGGCAGCCGGTACAACCGGCGGGCGAGCAGGGCCCAGTAGCCGAGCAGGACCAGGGCGACCATGAAGTCGTAGTTGAAGTTGTCGTCGTACGCGGGGATCGACGGCTCGAACACAGCTGTCCTCTCCGATAGGCG
>NZ_QGKS01000290.1 GCF_003172935.1 Micromonospora sicca
GGGAGCGGGCGGCGGCCAGGGGGTCGTTGGCGATGGTGGTGGGGGCCGGGGCCGTGGAGATGGCCCACTCGGGGTCCTTGAGGCCGTGGCCGGTGACCGTGCAGACCACGGTGGAGCCGGGCGGGACCCGGCCCGCGGCGGCCTGCTGCAGCAGGCCGGCCACGCTGGCCGCGCTGCCCAGCTCGACGAAGACGCCGACCTCCCGGGCCAGCAGCCGGTACGCCGACAGGATCTCCCGGTCGGTGACCGCCGCGATCAGGCCGTCCGAGGCGTCCCGGGCGTCGACCGCCTTGGTCCAGCTCGCCGGGTTGCCGATCCGGATGGCGGTGGCGATGGTGGACGGCTCGTGCACGACCTGGCCGGTGACGATGGGGGCGGCGCCGGCGGCCTGGAAGCCGTACATCTTCGGTGCCTTTGTGGCGTTGCCGGCCGACCGGTCCTCCGAGTAGCCCATCCAGTAGGCGGAGATGTTGCCGGCGTTGCCGACCGGCAGGCAGTGGATGTCCGGCGCGTCGCCGAGCGCCTCGACGATCTCGAAGGCGGCGGTCTTCTGCCCGTGCAGCCGGTTGATGTTGACCGAGTTGACCAGGGCCACCGGGTAGTCCTGGGCGAGCTTGCCGGCCAGCGCCAGGCAGTCGTCGAAGTTGCCCTGGACCTGGAGCAGCCTGGCGCCGTGCACCAGCGCCTGGGCCAGCTTGCCCAGCGCGATCTTGCCCTGCGGCACCAGCACCGCACAGGTGATCCCGGCCCGGGCCGCGTACGCGGCGGCGGAGGCGCTGGTGTTGCCGGTGGAGGCGCAGATGATCGCCTTGTCACCGGCCTCGACCGCCTTGGAGACCGCGACGGTCATGCCCCGGTCCTTGAACGAGCCGGTCGGGTTGGCCCCCTCGACCTTGAGGTGCACCTCGCAGCCGAGCCGGGCGGAGAGCACCGGCGCGGGCAGCAGTGGGGTGTTCCCCTCGTGCAGGGTGACGACCGGGGTGGCGTCGGTGACCGGCAGCCGGTCCCGGTACGTCTCGATCAGGCCCCGCCACATGTCGCTCTCCTCGCCTCTACCGGCCCTGTCGCATGTCAAGCCTGGACCAGCAACCCGGGTCGCCGCCCGGCGCACCCGGCATTAACCACCTGACGGGACACCGCCTACAGCCCGCCCTCGACCCGCAGCACGCTCGTCACCGACCGGACGATCTCCAGCCCGCGCAGCGCGCGGACGGTGGCCGCGAGCGCGGCGTCCGGCGCCACGTGGGTGACGATGACCAGTTCGGCGTCGGAGCCCCGGCCGGCGGGGCCGCCACCCGCCGGGCCCTGCCGCACGGTGGCGATGGAGACCTCGTGCCGGGCGAACACCCCGGCCACCGCCTCCAGCACACCCGGCCGGTCCGCCACGTCGAGGCTGATGTGGTAGCGGGTCAGCGCCTCGCCCATCGGCCGCACCGCCAGGTCGGCGTACGCGGACTCGCTGGCCGCGTGCACCCCGGCGAGCCTGTTACGGGCCACCGCCACCACGTCGCCGAGGACGGCGCTGGCGGTCGGCGCGCCGCCCGCGCCGCGGCCGTAGAACATCAGCTGCCCAGCCGCCTCGGCCTCGACGAAGACCGCGTTGAACGCGTCGCCGACGCTCGCCAGCGGGTGGGTCAGCGGGAGCATCGCCGGGTGCACCCGCACGCCGACCGTCTCCCGGCCCGCCGCGTCGGTGTTGCGGGCGGCGATGCAGAGCAGCTTGATGGTGCACCCCATCGCCTTCGCGCTGGCCACGTCCGCGGTGGTCACCTCGGTGATGCCCTCCCGGTGCACGTCGGCGGCGGTGACCCGGGTGTGGAAGGCCAGCGAGGCGAGGATGGCGGCCTTGGCGGCGGCGTCGAAGCCCTCCACGTCGGCCGTCGGGTCCGCCTCGGCGTACCCCAGCTCGGTGGCCTCTTCGAGGGCCTCCGCGAAGCCGGCGCCGGTGGCGTCCATCGCGGAGAGGATGAAGTTGGTGGTGCCGTTGACGATGCCGGTGACCCGGTTGATCCGGTCCCCGTGCAGCGACTCGCGCAGCGGGCGCAGCAGCGGGATCGCCCCGGCGACCGACGCCTCGTAGTAGAGGTCGGCCCCGCCCTCGGCGGCCGCGTCGTGCAGCGTCGCGCCGTCCTCGGCGAGCAGCGCCTTGTTGGCGGTGACCACGCTCTTGCCGGCGCGCAGCGCCTCGACCAGCCAACCGCGGGCCGGCTCGATACCGCCGACGACCTCCACCACGATGTCGACGTCGTCCCGCTTGATCAGGCCGAGCGGGTCGGTGGTGAACAGGGCGGGGTCGACGGGCAGGTCGCCGCGGTCCCGGCCGAGCCGGCGGACGGCGATCCCGGCGATCTCCAGCGGGGCGCCGATCCGGGCGGCGAGGTCGGCCGACTGCTCGTGCAGCAGCCGCACCACGTCGCTGCCGACGGTGCCGCAGCCGAGCAGCGCCAGGCGCACAGGTGAGGTCATCCGACATCCAATGCGAGCAGGTCTTCTTCGGTCTCCCGTCGAACGATCAGACGGGCCCGACCGTCGCGGACGGCCACGACCGACGGCCGCGGGACATGGTTGTAGTTGCTGGCCATGCTCCGGCAGTAGGCCCCGGTGCCGGGCACCGCGACAAGATCTCCGGGCTGCACGTCGGCGGGCAGGAATTCATCCTTCACCACGATGTCCCCGGACTCACAGTGCTTTCCCACCACGCGGGCGAGCAGCGGCTCGACCGACGACGCCCGGTTGGCCACCGTCGCCGAGTACGACGCGTCGTAGAGCGCGGTGCGGATGTTGTCGCTCATCCCGCCGTCCACGCTCACGTACGTCCGGATCCCGTCGACGTCCTTGACCGTGCCGACCTCGTAGAGGGTGAAGACGGCGGGCCCGACGATGGCCCGGCCGGGCTCGATGGAGAGGTGCGGCACGGCGAGCTTCTCGGCCGCGCACTCCCCGTCGACGATCTTGCGGAGCCGCTTGGCCAGGTCGTGCGGCGCGGCCGGGTCGTCCTGGGTGGTGTACGCGATGCCGAAGCCGCCGCCCAGGTCCAGCTCGGGCAGCTCCACGCCGCGGGCGTCGCGGATCTGCGCCTGGAGGCCGAGCACCCGGCGGGCGGAGACCTCGAAGCCGCTGGCGTCGAAGATCTGCGACCCGATGTGCGAGTGCAGCCCGCGCAGCTCCAGCACGTCCTCGTCGATGACCTTGAAGGCCGCCGCCGCGGCCGCCCCGCCGGCCAGCGAGAAACCGAACTTCTGGTCCTCGTGCGCGGTGGCGATGAACTCGTGGGTGTGCGCCTCCACGCCGACCGTCACCCGGATCAGCACCCGGGGGCGTACGCCGCGCTCGCGGGCCAACGCGGTGAGCCGGTCGATCTCGGTGAACGAGTCGAGGATGATCCGGCCCACCCCGGCGTCGAGGGCCCGGCTCAGCTCGGCCACGGACTTGTTGTTGCCGTGGAAGCCGATCCGCTCCGGCGGCATCCCCGCCGACAGCGCGGTGGCCAGCTCGCCGCCCGTGCAGACGTCGAGGAACATGCCCTCCTCGGCAATCATCCGGACCACCGCCCGGCAGAGGAACGCCTTGCCGGCGTAGTAGACGTCCGCGTCCGGGAAGGCGGCCCGGAACTCCCGACAGCGCGTCCGCAGGTCGTCCTCGTCGAGGACGTACACCGGGGTGCCGTACTCCGCGGCGAGGTCGCGGACACTGAGCCCCGCGACGGCGAGCGCGCCGTCGGCGGCCCGGGTCACGTTGCGCGGCCAGAGCTGCGGCACCAGGGCGTTGACGTCGCCCGGCGGACGCAGCCAGGGCGGGCGGCTGCCGATGTCACCGTGCAGGGCACCGGCCTCGTGAGCGCGCATCTGGAGTTACATCCTCTCCGGGGCGGAGACGCCGAGCAGGCGCAGGCCGTTGGCGATGACCATCCGGGTGGCGTCGTTCAGCCAGAGCCGGGCCCGGTGGGTGTCGGTGATCTCCTCGTCGCCCTGCGGGGTCACCCGGCACTGGTCGTAGAACCGGTGGAACGCCGGCGCCACGTCCCGCTCCAGGTAGTGCGCAAGCCGGTGCGGCTGGCGCAGCTCGGCGGCGGTGGCCACCACGGCCGGGAACCCGGCGAGCGCTTTGAGCAGCTCGTGCTCCTTCTCGTGGGCGAGCAGCTCCGGGCGGAAGTCCTCCGGCGCGCCCCGGGTCAGCCCCACCTCGGCAGCCTGCCGCGCGACGCCGGCCGTCCGCGCGCCCACGTACTGGACGTAGTAGACCGGGTTGTCGTTCTTGGCCCGGGTCCACAGCTCCACGTCGATGTCGATGGGCGAGTCGGCCGAGTAGCGGGCGAGCGCGTACCGGGCGGCGTCCACGCCGATCGCGTCGACCAGGTCCTCCAGGGTGACCACGGTGCCGGCCCGCTTGCTCATCCGCACCGGGGCGCCGTCACGGACCAGGTTGACCAGCTGGCCGATGAGGATCTCCAGATTGCGCTCCGGGTCGTCGCCGAAGCAGGCGGCCATCGCCTTCATCCGGCCGAGGTAGCCGTGGTGGTCGGCGCCCAGCATGATCACCACGCGCTCGAACCCGCGCTCGCGCTTGTCCAGGTAGTACGCGCAGTCGGCGGCGAAGTACGTCCACTCGCCGTTGGACTTGCGCAGCACCCGGTCCTTGTCGTCGCCGAAGTCGGTGGTGCGCAGCCAGGTGGCGCCTTCGGCCTCGAAGACGTGCCCCTGCTCGCGCAGCCGGGCCAGCGCCTGGTCCAGCTCGCCCCGGTCGTGCAGGTCCTTCTCGTTGAAGTAGGTGTCGAACTCGACGCCGAAGTCGCGCAGCGAGGACTTGATCTCCTCGAACATCAGCGCGACGCCCTCGGCCCGGAACACCTCCTGGGCGGCGGCGTCGTCCAGCTCCAGCACGTCCGGCCGGCGCTTGACCACCTCGGCGGCGATCTCCGCGAGGTACGCCCCGCCGTAGCCGTCCTCCGGGGCCGGCTCGCCCTTGGCGGCGGCGAGCAGCGACCGGGCGAACCGGTCGATCTGGGAGCCGGCGTCGTTGAAGTAGTACTCGGTGCCGACGTCCGCCCCGGTGGCACGGAGCAGCCGGCTCAGCGCGTCGCCGACGGCCGCCCAGCGGACCCCGCCGATGTGCACCGGGCCGGTCGGGTTCGCCGAGACGAACTCCAGGTTGATCTTCTGGCCGGCGAGGGTGTCGCTGCGGCCGTACTCCGGGCCCGACTCGACGATCATCTTGGCGAGCTGCCCGGCGGCGGCCGCGTCGAGCCGGATGTTCAGGAAGCCCGGGCCGGCGATCTCCACCGACTTGATCCCGGGCGCCCGGCCCAGCCGCTCGGCCAGGGCGGCGGCCAGCTCCCGTGGGGGTACGCCGACCTTCTTGCTGAGCTGCAGCGCCAGCGTCGAGGCGTAGTCGCCGTGCTCGGGGTTACGGGGTCGCTCGACGACGGTCTGCGCGGGCAGCGCGGACGGATCCAGCCCCCGGTCGACGAAGACGGCGTGGGCTGCGGAGAGGACGACCTCGGCGAGTTCTGCGGGAGTCACCGAACCATGTTATCGGGGGTAGACTCGGGCACCGCGGCGGCGACCCAGCATGTGAACGCGCCCGCCAGCTCCCTGACCGACCGACCTGACGAGGCACGATGAGCATCAGCACCCCGGGCGGCCCGGAACGCCGCCCGACCGTGGTCAGCACCGGCAAGAAGCCGGCCGCCGGCCGGCCGGCCGCTGCCGACAAGCCGTCCGGTGGCAAGGCCGGCGCCGGCAAGGGCACGCCGCGGCAGACCGCCGGCGGCAAGGGCCGCAAGCCGATCGCGCCGGTCAAGGTGAGCCAGGGCCGCGCGTGGGGTCCGATCGCGCTCTTCGTCGCCGTCGGCGTGCTGGCGGCCGCCATCATCGGCTACGGCGCCTTCGCGGCCTACCGCGGTTCGCAGCCGTGGCAGGAGCGGGCCGATGCGATCAATGGCGTCGTCGACTTCCGCAAGAAGGACAAGGCGCTGGTCGAGGGCGGCAAGCACCAGCAGGGCGCGATCAAGTACGACGTCCTCCCGCCGGTCGCCGGCCCGCACAACCCGTCCTGGCAGAACTGCATGGGCGACGTCTACGACGCCCCGATCGCCAACGAGCACGCGGTGCACAGCCTGGAGCACGGCACGGTCTGGATCACCTACCGGCCGGACCTGCCGGCCGACCAGGTGGCCAAGCTCAAGGCCAAGGTGCAGGGCAAGGACAAGCTGATGCTCAGCCCGTTCGAGGGGCTGGACAAGCCGATCTCGCTCCAGGCCTGGGGCTTCCAGCTCAAGGTCGACAACGCCGACGACGGCCGGATCGACGAGTTCATCAAGACGCTGCGGGTCAACGCCTCCATCGAGGGCCCGAACGCCAACTGCGCCCAGGGCGTCACCGCGACCGGCACCACGCCGCGTGACCTGGGCCAGCAGATGCCTGAGCAGCCCACCCAGTAAGGATGCCGATGACCGCACCCGTCACGACGGACAGCGCGCCCGACGAGGCCCCGGTCGCCGCCGACGGCGGCCGGGGGGCCACGCGCCGGTTCGGCACGCTGGCCCTGGCCGCTGCCGTCGTGGTCGGGCTGCTCCTCGGGTACGCGGGCGGCCTGCTCACCCCGACGGTCACCCGACCGGGTGACAGCTCGGCCGAGGCGGGCTTCGCCCGGGACATGAGCACCCACCACGCCCAGGCGGTGCAGCTCGGGCTGATGGCCTTCCAGCAGGGCGAGGACCCCGAGGTACGCCAGATCGGGGGCGACATCGCCACCGGCCAGCAGGGCGAGATCGGCACCATGCAGACGTGGCTGCGGCTATGGAAGCTGGACCCGACCGGGGACCAGCCGGCGATGGCCTGGATGCCGGACGGCGCCGGGCTGGTGAAGGACGGGTTGATGCCCGGCATGGCCACCCCGGCGGAGCTCACCACGCTGAGCGGGTCGCGGGGGCGCCAGTTCGACGTGCTCTTCCTCCAGCTGATGATCCGGCACCATCTCGGCGGGATCCACATGATCCAGGGCATCCTCGACGAGGGGCACGACGACGACGTGCTGACGGTCGCGCAGACCATGAAGAACACCCAGCAGACGGACCTCACCAACCTTCAGGCGGCGCTCAAGCGCCTGGGCGGCTGATCCGTCGTACCGTCCCGCACCGAGGGGCCCGCGTCGTCCGCGACGCAGGCCCCTCGGCGTCTCCGGCGGGCACCTGCCCGTTATGCCGCTTTATAACGGTTTGAGCTATCCGACCGATTACGTTGCTTGGAGACTTTTCTCCCCACATATCGTGACCAGTTGTGATTCGGGCTCGTTGCCCAAGACGTGGGGGTTGCACTCAGAGACGCAGGGCGCTCGGTCACCAGTTGGTGCCGGCGCCACACCATCGGCGGTGACGGGGCGGTGGCAGCCGTCCGTCGCGGACTGCGGCAGGGCGAGTCGGGAACGCTCAGCCGCGAACAGGAACTCGAACTGATCGACGCGCTGCGGGGCGTCCACCCCGACGAGTTCGGCCTGGACGAGGAGCTCTGGACGCGACAGAGCCTGAACGCCCTCATCCAGCGCCGGTTCGACCTGACGATGGACGCCGGCACGGTCGGGGCGTACCTGCGGGCCTGGGGGTTGGGTCCGCGGGAGCCCCGGGAGCGCGCCTGCGGGCTCTGTGTCGGCGCGGTCGAGCGGTGGGTACGCGGCGAGTACCCGGCGATCATCCGGGCCGCCCAGGAGCACCTCGCCGAGGTCTACTGGATCGGCCGGGTACGGCTGCGCGGCACCATGCCGGCGGCGGACGTGGTCTCCGCGGTCTCCTCCCGGGGCCGGGTGCGCTTCATGATCACCACGCCCACGGTCGACCCGCCGCTCCCCCGCGACTTCGTGCTGCGACTAAGCGGCGCCGAGGAGCGGACGGTGCACCTGATCGTGGACGGCTCCTGGCCGAAGAACGAGTGGCCGCGCCGACTGCCCCGGCGCATCGTCCTGCACCCGCTGCCCAGCTGCGGCCGCGCCCTGGTCGCCGCCTGACCGGTTGCCGACTGGCGGCGGCGCACGATCGGCCGCGGACCGTCGCGCCCGCGAGCGGCCCCGTCCGACCGGCGGTAGCGACACGTCGCGGGCCGCCGGATACCGATTGGGCGATCCCGGAGGGGGTTTGCTACTCTTCTCGGGTCGCTGAGCCCCCGTAGCTCAGGGGATAGAGCACCGCCCTCCGGAGGCGGGGGCGCAGGTTCGAATCCTGCCGGGGGCACAACAAAAACCAACGAGAAACGCCCCGGCGCACGCCGGGGCGTTTTCCGTGTGGCAGGTCCTGCCCGGCCGCCGGACGGCCCTTCCGGCTCCGACCACCCACCGGTAACGCCGCGTCGAGGCGCCCCGGCCGCCCCCGGGAGATCCCCAGGTCACAGCCGGCGACCCCGCGCGATCGGGCCCCACGGACGGGGCGTGGGATGCCTTAGTGGCTGCTGAGGGCAGCGTGACGGCATGGTGACGCAGAGCACCGCCATATTGCGGGATTGTTACCCGCGCAGGCCTCCCAGCCCTTGCGAATCGCCTTCGGGTCGGAATACGTTGCCGTCGGCAACAAAAACAGCGAAGGCCATCCCCCCGGAGGCATCCATGACGTTGGCGAGGTGGTACGAGCGATGAGCGACGTGCCCATCCTCCTGGAGATGCGTTCCATCACCAAGGAGTTCCCCGGAGTCAAGGCCCTCTCCGACGTCAACCTGGTGGTGCGCGCCGGCGAGATCCACGCCATCTGCGGTGAGAACGGTGCCGGCAAGTCCACGCTGATGAAGGTCCTCAGCGGGGTCTACCCGTACGGCACGTACGACGGTCAGATCATCTACCAGGGTGCGGAGACCCGCTTCTCCGACATCCGCTCCAGCGAAAACGCCGGGATCGTGATCATCCACCAGGAGCTCGCGCTCATCCCGGACATGTCGATCGCCGAGAACATCTTCCTCGGCAACGAACCCCGCAAGCGCGGCGCGATCGACTGGAAGTCCGCGAACCGGATGGCGCTGGACCTGATGGCCCGGGTCGGCCTGCAGGAGGACCCGGACACCCTGATCAAGGACATCGGGGTCGGCAAGCAGCAGCTCGTGGAGATCGCCAAGGCGTTCGCCAAGGACGTGAAGCTGCTCATCCTGGACGAGCCGACCGCCGCGCTGAACGAGGCCGACTCGCGGCACCTGCTGGACCTGCTCCGCGGTTTCCGCTCGCGCGGCATCACCTCGATCATGATCTCGCACAAGCTGAACGAGATCGAGGCGATCGCCGACCAGATCACCATCCTGCGCGACGGCCGGACCGTGGAGACGCTGGACGTCAAGGCGGACGGCGCCGACGAGGACCGGATCGTGCGGGGCATGGTCGGTCGCGAGCTGAGCAGCCGGTTCCCGGACCACACCCCGAAGATCGGCGAGGTCTTCTTCGAGGTCCGCGACTGGAACGTCCGGCACCCGATCTCCGCCGAGCGGCAGGTCTGCAAGAACGAGAGCTTCGTCGTCCGCCGCGGCGAGATCGTGGGCTTCGCCGGGCTGATGGGCGCGGGCCGCACCGAGCTGGCGATGAGCGTCTTCGGCCGCTCGTACGGGGTGTACGAGTCGGGCACGATCATCAAGGACGGCAAGGAGATCGTGCTGAAGTCGGTGGCGGACGCGATCGCCCACGGGCTCGCGTACGTCAGCGAGGACCGCAAGGCGATCGGCCTCAACCTGCTCGACGACATCAAGGCGTCCACGGTGGCCGCCAAGCTGTCCAAGATCTCGCACCACGGTGTCCTCGACGAGGTGGCGGAGTACAAGGCGGCCGAGGCGTACCGCAAGGAACTGCGGACCAAGGCCCCGACGGTCGACGAGAGCGTCTCCAAGCTCTCGGGCGGCAACCAGCAGAAGGTCGTGCTGGCGAAGTGGATGTTCACGGACCCGGACCTGCTGATCCTCGACGAGCCGACCCGCGGTATCGACGTGGGCGCCAAGTACGAGATCTACGGCATCATCCAGCGGCTCGCCGACCAGGGGAAGGGCGTCGTCGTCATCTCCTCGGAACTGCCTGAGCTGATCGGGCTCTGCGACCGCATCTACACCGTGTTCGAAGGCACCATCACCGGCGAGATCGCCCGGCAGGACGCGGACCCGGAAACCCTCATGAAGCAGATGACCTCGACGAAGAAGATGCAGACACGATGAGCCGACTGAAGGACCTGCAGAAGAACCTCTTCGGAGGCACCACGTCCAACGCCCGTCAGTTCGGGATGATCTTCACCCTGGTGGCGATCATCGTCCTGTTCCAGATCCTGACGGACGGCCTGACGCTGCGATCGGACAACCTGATCGCGCTGTTCAACCAGAACTCGTACATCCTGATCCTGGCCATCGGCATGCTGATGGTGATCGTCGCCGGGCACATCGACCTCTCGGTCGGCTCGATCGCCGCCTTCACCGGCATCCTGGTGGCCAAGTCGATGGCGGAGTGGTCGCTGCCCTGGCCGGTCGCCATCCTGTTCGGCCTGGCGATCGGCGCGATCATCGGCGCCTGGCAGGGCTTCTGGGTGGCCTACATCGGGGTGCCGGCATTCATCGTCACCCTGGCGGGCATGCTGCTGTTCCGCGGCGGCAACCAGTTCATCGGCAACGCGAACACGATCCCGGTGCCCGAGGGCTTCCGGGTGATCGGCTCCGGCTTCCTGCCCGAGGCCGGGCCGGACACCGGCTACAACAACCTGACCCTGCTGCTCGGCCTCGCCGCGTGCGTAGCCGTGGTGTGGCGGGAGTTCCAGGCGCGCAAGACGCGCCGGGAGATGGACGCCGATCCCGCCCCGATGTGGGTCTCGGTGCTGCGGATGGCCGTCATGGTCGGCGCGATCGTCTTCGCCTCGCTGCGCTTCGCCAGCGGCCGGGTCGGCACCAGCTTCCCGGTCTCCGGCATCATCCTGGTGGCGCTGATCCTGATCTACTCCTTCTACACCCGGAACACCGCCGGCGGCCGGCACATCTACGCCGTCGGTGGCAACTCCCGGGCCGCGGAGCTCTCCGGTGTGAAGCTCAAGCGGGTCAACTTCTTCGTCATGATGAACATGGCCGTCCTGGCCGCACTGGCCGGCATGATCTTCGTGGCCCGTTCGGCGGCCTCCGGCCCGCAGGACGGCAACGGCTGGGAGCTGGACGCGATCGCCGCGGTCTTCATCGGTGGCGCGGCCGTCGCCGGCGGCATCGGCACCATCAGCGGCTCGATCGTCGGTGGTCTGGTCATGGCCGTGCTCAACAACGGCCTCCAGCTCCTCGGCGTCGGGACCGACCGGGTCCAGATCATCAAGGGCCTGGTCCTGCTGCTGGCCGTCGCGATCGACGTCTACAACAAGAGCCAGGGACGCTTCTCGGTCATCGGGAGCATCACGCGCTCGTTCCGTCGTGACACACCCACCCCACCCACGTCATCGTCCGACGCGGAGCGCGAGCCCGCCCGGACGGCGGTGTCCGGCTGACGGTCACCAGACCTCTCCCCCGTATCACCTCTCCAGAAGGGTTCTACCCAGTCATGCGTAATCTCATTGGCAAGTCGGTGGCCATCGGTGCCATCGCGGCGCTCGCTCTCACCGCGACCGCCTGCGGCTCCGGCCGCGACGGGGACTCCGGCGGCTCGAAGGGCGACACCAAGGGCTTCGCGGCCGACTCCCTGATCGGCGTCGCCCTGCCGTCGAAGACCTCGGAGAACTGGGTCCTCGCCGGTGACCTGTTCACCAACGGCCTCAAGGAGGCCGGTTTCAAGAGCGACGTGCAGTACGCCGGCGCGTCCACCACGGTCGCCGACCAGCAGGCGCAGATCACCGCCATGGTCACCAAGGGCGCCAAGGTCATCGTCATCGGCGCGACCGACGCCGCGCAGCTGTCGACCCAGGTCGCCGCGGCGCACGCGGCCGGCGCGAAGGTCATCGCGTACGACCGTCTGATCACCAACACGCCGGACCTCGACTACTACGTCGCGTTCGACAACTTCAAGGTCGGCCAGCTCCAGGGCCAGGCCCTGCTGGACGGCATGAAGGCCAAGAAGCCGAACGGCCCGTACAACATCGAGCTCTTCTCCGGCTCGCCGGACGACAACAACGCCGGTGTCTTCTTCAACGGCGCGATGAGCGTGCTCAAGCCGGAGATCGACAAGGGCAACGTCGTCGTCGCCTCGAAGCAGACCGACGTCAAGCAGACCGCCATCCAGGGCTGGAAGGCCGAGGGTGCGCAGGCCCGCATGGACCAGCTGCTGACCTCGACCTACGGCAACAAGGAGCTGGACGGCGTTCTCTCCCCGAACGACACGCTGGCCCGCGCGATCATCACCTCGATCAAGGGCGCCGGCAAGCCGGTCCCGGTCGTCAGCGGCCAGGACTCCGAGGTCGAGTCGGTCAAGTCGATCATGGCTGGCGAGCAGTACATGACGATCAACAAGGACACCCGGAACCTGGTCAAGCAGACCATCGCCATGGTGAAGGCCCTGCAGGCCGGTAACACCCCCGAGGTGAACGACACCAAGTCCTACAACAACGGCAGCAAGGTCGTGGACACCTACCTGCTCCCGCCGGTGGCGGTCACCAAGGCCAACGCGGCCGAGGCGTACGCGAACGACCCGAAGCTCGCGCCGCTCACCAAGTAAGCACCACAGGCTAGTCAGCAACGACGTCGGGTCCCGGAATCCTCCTTCCGGGACCCTTCGTCGTCATGGCGCCCGACAACTGCCGGAAGGAGGCCCGACCGTGGCGACACCCGTACGATCCGGCGTCCCCCGGCCCAGCCGCAACCCGGCGTTCCCGGTGCCGTCGTCGCCCGGCGCCAGCCAGGAGGAGATCCGCCGGCAGAACCTCGGCGCCGTGCTGCGCCACGTCCACGTGCACGGCCCGACCTCCCGGGCCGAGCTGACCACCCGGCTCGGCCTCAACCGCAGCACCATCGGCGCGCTCGCGGCCGACCTCGCCGCCACCGGTCTCGTCACCGAGGAGGCACCGACCACCGCCCGCCGCGCCGGGCGTCCCTCGCTGGTCGTGAGCCCGCGGTCCGAACGGGTCTACGCGCACGCGCTGAGCATCGAGGTGGACCGGCTGCGCGCCGCCCGCATCGGCCTCGGCGGTCGCATTCTCGACCTGCGCGAGGCCGGCCGCCCCTGCGGGATGTCGGCCTTCGACGCCGTCGGCCCGCTGGCCGACCTGGTCCGCGACATGGAACGCTCCGTCGCCACGGATGCGCTCTTCGTCGGCGGCGCGGTCGCCGTCGCCGACACCACCCGCGACCCCGACGGACGGATCCGCATCGGCGGTGCCGACGAGGCGCTCGGCGCGGCGCTCGGGGCCGAGCTCGCCGCCGGCCCGGGCTTCGTCGCCGCCGACATGGCTGACATCGCCGGCCTCGCCGAACACGTCCGCGGCGTGGCGGCGGGCGTCGACGATTTCGTCTACCTGCACGGGGACCTCGGCGTCAGCGCCGGCATCATCATCGGCGGCCGGCTGGTCCGCGGCCACCGGGGGCACAGCGGCAAGGTCGGCCACATGGTGGTCAACCGGGACGGCCTGCCCTGCGGGTGCGGCTCGCGCGGCTGCTGGGAGACCGAGGTCGGCGAGGCGGCGCTGCTGCGGCACGCCGGCCGGGATCCGGCGGAACGGGCCGCGGTCGCCGAGGTCCTGCGGGCCGCCGCCGACGCCGAGCCCACCGCCCGGGCGGCGGTCCAGCAGGTCGCCGACTGGCTCGGCTTCGGCGTGGCCAACCTGGTCAACGTGGTCAACCCGGACAGCGTGGTGTTCGGCGGCTACCTGCGCGAGGTCTACGCCGTCGGCGCGGACACGGTGCGCCGCCGCCTGGACGAGATGGCGCTGCCCGCCTCCCGCGAGCACGTGCGGTTGGAGGCGGCGGCCCTCGGCCGCGACGCGCCCCTGATCGGCGCCGCCGAACTGGCCTTCGACAAGCTGCTGGCCGACCCGCTCAACGCCGGCGTCGCCGGCCAGCCGGGGACCGGTCCGGCCGACGCCCCGGCCTGACCCTCGGCGGCGGCCCTGGTCGGTCGTCGACGGGTTCGGTCCGGACGGTGGCGGTCCTCAGCCACCCTCCCGGCGGGCCCGGGCCCGGCGCTTACCCTCGTGCATGGCCTGTACCCGGGCCACCGGGATGGTCCGCCCCTCGGCGACCAGGTCGGCGGGGAGCCGCTGCGGCGCGGGCATCGCCGCGGCCCACGGATCCCGGTCGGCGAGCAGCGCCGGAACGGTCCGCACGGTGAAGTCCGCCGGCGTCACCGCGGGCAGGTCGTCCCAGGCCACCGGGAAGGAGACCGGCAGGCCCGGCCGGATCCGCGGGCTGTACGCGGCCACCACCGTCGCCCCGCCGGCCCGGGTCGGGTCGATGAACACCCGGCCGCCCCGGTCCTCCCGGATGAAGGCGGTGGTGGCGAGCGCCGGGTCGAGCCGCTCGGTGTGCACCGCGAGGGCCCGGGTGGCCGCCGCCGCCTCCTCCGCGGTGGTCTCCCCGACCACCGGTACGAAGACGTGCAGACCCTTGGCGCCGCTGGTCTTGACCGCCCCGGTCAGCCCGACCCCGGCGAGCGCCCGCCGGACCAACTCGGCGGCCCGGACGACCGTGCCGAACGGGCCTCCCTCCGGCGGGTCGAGGTCGAGCACCAGGTAGGTGGGGCGGTCGGGGTGGGTCGCCGTGCCGAGCGTCGGGTGGTACTCGATCGCCCGCTGGTTGGCGAACCAGAGCAGGGTGCGCCGGTCGTCGCAGAGCGCGTACGACACCTGCCGGTGCGACGCCTCCGCCCAGACCGAGGTGCGCCGCACCCACTCCGGGGTGTACTTCGGCAGGTTCTTCTGCATGAACGGGTCCTGCCCGCGCAGCAGCCGGATCACCGAGAGCGGCCGGTCCCGCAGGCCGGGCAGGATCAGGTCCCGCACCGCGTCCAGGTAGTCGACCAGGTCCCGCTTGGTGACGTCCCCGCCGGCGAGCAGCGGTTGGTCCAGGTTGGTCAGTGCGACCCCGTCCCGGGTCTCGTCCGCCCCGCTCATCCGCCCACCTTGCCGTCCGTACCGGTCGGTGGCAACCCGACGCGGCGATCAACCGGCGAACGGGTCGCCGCCGGCGGCCAGCGCGGTCAGCATCGCGGCGGCCCGCTGCCGGGCGGCGGCGTACACGCCGGAGCCGAGACTGACCCGGGCCACCCCGAGCCGGGCCAGCTCCGCCACCCCGGGCGTGCCGGCGCGCAGGAGCACGTTGACCGGGCCGCCGACCGCCGCCACGAACCGCCCGATCAGCTCCGGGTCGGCCAGCACGATCGGGTACACGCAGTCGGCGCCGGCCGCCAGGTAGCGCCGGGCCCGGCGGACCGCCTCGTCGAACCCTGCGGCGTGGTCGGCGGTGGCGTGCAGGAAGACGTCCACCCGGGCGTTGACCACCAGGTCCGGCCCGGCCGCCGCCCGGACGGCCGCGAGCAGCTCGGCCTGTTCGGCCACGTCGCACAGCTGTCCCGTACGCGGGTCGGAATCCTCGAGGTTGAGCCCGGCCGCCCCGGTGGCGAGCAGCCCGTCGACCAGCTTCGCCGGGCGCAGCCCGTACCCGCGCTCCAGGTCGGCGGTGACCGGGACCGGGACGGACCGGACCACCCGGGCCACCGCGGCGAGCATCTCGTCGACCGGGGTGGCCTCGCCGTCGGCGTGGCCGAGCGATTCGGCGACGGCCGCGCTGCTGGTCGCGACCGCCGGGAAGCCGGCGGCGGCGACCGCGCGGGCCGACCCGGCGTCCCAGGCGTTCGGCAGGATCAGCGGGTCGCCGGGGCGGTGCAGGGCGCGCAGGGCGGCCGCGGAGCGGGAGTCGGTCATGGCCCGATTGTCGGCCGGCGGATGGCCCGCCCGTAAGCTCCAATCCCGTGCCGATGGACTGGGCCGATTTCGGCGTCGACCTGCACCTGGAGCTGGACGCGACCGGCGGCCGGCGGGCCGGGCTGGAGCGGGCGTTGCGCGCCGCGATCCGCGACGGCCGGCTGCCGCCATCGACCCGGCTGCCGGCGACCCGGGCGCTCGCCGCCGAGCTGGGCGTCGCCCGGGGTACGGTCAGCGCCGCCTACGACCAGCTGGTCGCCGAGGGCTGGCTGGTGGCCCGGGTCGGCGCGGGCACCGAGGTGAGCCCGCAGCGGCCGGCCGCCCCACCGGGTCCCGCCCCGGCGC
>NZ_QGKS01000094.1 GCF_003172935.1 Micromonospora sicca
GCCTCGGCCAGGGCGACCAGGTCGTCGGTGGTGGGCGGCGGGGGCTCGAACTCGCCCTCGTGTCGGACCACGTCCCAGCCGCGCGGGGCGGTCAGGCTGCGGGCGTGCGGCTCACAGAGGTCGTACGTGTGCGGCTCGGCGAACGCCGCCAGCGGGCCCACCACGGCTGTCGACTCGTTGTAGACATAGGTCAATGTGGCGACCGCTTGCCGGGGGCAGCCGTTACGGGAGCAGCGCCGTGGTGACCTCACGGCGGCAGGGTATCCCCATTACCGGGTCCGGCGCACCGCTTCGCGTTGCGACACGCCCGTCACGGTGATCACAATTCCTCCGATCGGATCACCGGCACGCCGCACCAGCGGCGCAGCAGCGGGCGGGCCGGTGGCGGGGGCTACCCTCTTCCTCATGACGAGCCCGGAACACCGCCGCCCCGGCTCCGGCCGGCGCACCCACCGCGACCGCCACGGTCGAGGGCTGCGCGGGCGGCTGGTGCCGGCCACCGTGCCGCTGGCCCGGACGAAGGCGGAGGTCTTCGACGACCTGGTGCTGGACACGGTGGAGACGCTGGAACGTCGCTTCGCCAAGGAGCTGGCCGGCGTCGAGTTCGCGGTCGAGGACGTCCCGCCGGACCTGAACGTCTACGACTCCGACGTGCTGGAGGACGGCGAGGTGCCGCTCGCCCGGCTGTTGCCGGGCCGACCCGGCCGGCAGGAGGTGCCGCCGCGGATCGTCCTCTACCGGCGGCCGCTGGAGTTCCGGGCGATGGACCGCGAGGACCTCGCCGACCTGGTGCACGACGTGATCATCGAGCAGGTGGCGAACCTGCTCGGGGTCGACCCCGACGAGCTGGCCTGAGGGGCGCATCCCCCCACGCGTGGCGCCGGGTCCGCCGGCCTCCACGACCCCCGTCGCGTCGCCGGCGCCCGTCACCGACACCCGACCGGCCCCCGCCGGTCGCGCGGTCGTCCCGAGCCGGGCGGCCCCCACCGCCCTGGCCCGGCACCGTCTCAGGCGGCGACCCGCCGCTTGAGCTTGCGCCGCTCCCGCTCGGAGAGCCCACCCCAGATCCCGAACCGCTCGTCGTGGCCGAGAGCGTATTCCAGGCACTCCGTCTTCACTTCGCACCGCGAGCAGATGCGCTTCGCCTCGCGGGTCGAGCCGCCCTTCTCAGGAAAGAACGCCTCCGGGTCGGTCTGCGAGCACAGCGCCCGCTCCTGCCACTCCGGCGCGTTTCCGAGCAGGTCGGCCACCTCGAGCTGGCCGTCCATCAGATGCCTCCTTGTCGCGCACCGGCGTCATCGCCGCTGCAACCCCCCACGCGAAAGGCGTGCTTGTCCGTCCGGTCACATTTTGTTGCGTTCCGCGCGAACAACCCCATTCAAATTACACGCGTGTAATGCGTGCGCCGTCAAGCCGAACTTGATAATGGAGTCGCCCTCCCGACACGTCCCGGACGACCGACCGAGCCGCCCGAGCCTCGCAACCTGCCCTATCGATTCAGACCCCGGACGAGTAACGCCCTCTCCGGCGAGTTGCCCGGCTTTTCTGCCGTGGCGTGCCCGGCGACGACGACGCCGGAGACCCCCGGTGGAGGTTCCGGCGGGCCGTACCCGGGCGGCCGGCGCGGCAGCGTCCAAGATCAGCAATTGTGGTGGGGCAAAGGTTAGCCCCAGTCCGCGCCGACCGCCCGTCGAGCGGGACAGCACCGACAGCGCCCCGTCCACGTGATGGGACGGGGCGCGGCGACCGGAGGGCGTCGGAGGATCAGCCCGCCCCCGGCGGAGAGCTGGTCGGCCAGACGAATTCGGCGATCGACCCACCGGTGACGGAGATCGCTCCAGCCGGTGTCCGGTCGTCCCACCAGACGGTATACAGGCCGGCCTCGAGATCCGGGTAGACGGCACTGTGGAACGCCCCGTCGCGGACCTGCCGCTCCCGCACCGCGGAGTGCGTACGCCGCTCCTCGTCGTCCCGGCTGATCTCGATCTCCCGGCCGTGCAGGTCCCGTCCGGTGTAGATGATCAGTGCACCGCAGTTCCCGCCGAGATTCAGCATCACGCTGCCGCTGCCCGTCGGACCGTAGCTATGCTGGTGCTCGTGCACGACCCGCTCCTCAGGACTTCGCCGCCGGCGGGTTGTTGAACCCGTCGTACGGTGTGCCGAGGAACGGGAAGTCGCCCAGGAACGGGGCCGTCACGTCGGCGGCGCTCAGCCCCGGGGTGACCGCCGCCGCCGCGGCGTCCGGCTTGAACGCCTTGTCCACCAGCGGCACCGTGACGCCGGCGATCGCCCGCAGCGCGATGCTCACCACGTCGTCACCGACCCGGCGGCCGTTCGGGAAGCCGGCCAGGTCGCCGCCGAGCACACCGAACCGGTCCGGCCTGCGGTTCGGCTTGATCGCCGTGTTCAGCCGCAGCATGTCGGCCTGGACGTCGCCGGTCACGTTGGTGAAGCCGTCGATCAGCCCGGCCGGGACGCCGGTCAGCAGGATCGCCACCAGGTCCGCCCGTGGCTTCTTCGACTTGTTCAGCGCGTCGAGGCTGGGGAAGACGCCCGGGTAGAGCGCGGGCAGCAGCGCGGCCAGTTCCGGCTGCTCGACGAACCGGGCGAACCGCTTGTCCTCCGCGGGCGGCAAGGTGTTCCACAGGTCCTTCTTGGACATCGGCACGATGACCTCGTTGAACAGTGGATTGCCGAGGCGGGAGACCTGGGTGAACGGGCCGGCGGCGGTGTCCGCGGCCACCCGGTCGCCGAGCACCCGCACCTGCTGCCGGGCGGCGGACGTCCACACCCCGATCGTCGAGGCCCGGTCGGCGGCGCCGTACCGGGCGGCCTTGCGGCGGACCCGGCTCAGCGGCACCTGCACGGCGATGCTGTGCACGTTCATCCGGTCCACTGCGTTGACCGGCTCCCCCTCGGCCTTGAAGAGCTTCTTGCCGGCCACGTGCAACTGCTGGAACGGCCGCAGCGTGCCGAGGTCGAAGATCGCGCCGAGGTCGACGAAGAAGCCGTCCGCGCGCTGCCCCGCGAAGACCTTCTCCCCGGTGGACAGGCGGAACGTGGCCTGCCGGACCAGGTCCTGGTATTTCGGGGTGGAGAGCGGACCGACGTTGCACGGCGGGCAGGGCAACTTGTGCGCGAGCACGTGCTCCTTGCCGTCGGCCACCCGGGTCAGCCGGTAGAACTGCCGCCGGTTCCAGTTCTTGCTGTCCAGCGACTCGATCGGGCCGGTGTTGTAGAGGAAACTGTTCGGATTGGTGATCTCGGTGCGGAATTCGAACCGGTACGTCACATCGGGATAGCCGTCGCCATCGTTGTCGATATGAATCTCGTACCGCACGTCGTCACCGAACTCGAAGAAGTTCGGACCGCCGGAGGGGAGCTGCAACGGCACGTAGTTGGCGATCAACGTGACCGTGTCCGGATGATCGGGACTGACGAACGCGTACAGGTCGGAGCTGTCGGCGACCGGATCCTTGGCTATCTCCGGGGCTTCACGGTGGGAGGACATGGCGGACCACACCTTTGCGTCTGGGAAGCGGTAGTCGAGTGGGATCACCGGCGCCGAGAGCCCGCGCCGGGAGAGGTCACGCCGCCGGGCGGCGCGGGGCGGGTCAGCGTCGGGCAGCGCGCCGCAACCGGTCCGCCAGGGCGCGGTCGCGTACCTCGATCCGGGTCGTGCCGACGAAGACGTCCATGGTCCCGGAGGCGGCGTCGCGGAGGTGGACCACGATCGCGTCGTCCCGGCGCCCTGCGGACGGGGTGTTCTGTGCGGCCGACAGGCCCGGCACGGTGAGGGCGGCGGCGCCCAGGGTGGCGCTCGCCGCGGCGGTCAACGTCTGCCGGCGGGTCAGTCGCGGCCAGGGCCGCTTCCGCTGATCACTGGTCATGGGCAACCTTTCCGGGCCGGCGCGTCAGCGCCCGCGGTGGCCGGGAGCCCCGGACGCTCCGCCGAGGCGGACGCCGCCGGGCACCCCCGGTAGGGGCTGCCGGCGACGGTCCTCGCCGAAACCGCCGCCGGCAGCCAGTGGTACGGCCGGCGACGGGGAAAGGTTCGACGCTAAGCGCGGACGTGACCGTACGCGGTCGTCCGCTTGCGGGCCGGTCGTCCCGCCGCCGCCGCGATCGCCCGCAACTCCTCCTCGGTACGCGCCGAGCCGTTGCCCGACCCCGCCATCCGGGAGATGGTCTCCTCCATCAGCGTGCCGCCCAGGTCGTTGCAGCCGCCCTGGAGCATCGCCACCGTGCCGGAGTCGCCCAGCTTCACCCAGGAGCACTGGATGTTGCCGATCCGGCCGTGCAGCAGCAGCCGGGCCATCGCGTGCACCACGCGGTTCTCCCGCCAGGTCGGGCCGGGCCGGGCGATGCCGGCCAGGTAGATCGGCGCGTTGGTGTGCACGAACGGCAAGGCGACGAACTCGGTGAAGCCCCCGGTGCGGTCCTGCACCCCGGCCAGCACCCGGAAGTGGGCCAGCCACTGGCCCGGGTGGTCGACGTGGCCGTACATCATCGTGGAGCTGGACCGGATGCCCAGCTCGTGGGCCGTGCTCACCACCTCGACCCAGGCGGCGGCCGGCAGCTTGCCCTTGGTGAGGACCCAGCGCACCTCGTCGTCGAGGATCTCCGCGGCGGTGCCCGGGATGGTGTCCAGCCCGGCCTCGCGGAGCTGGACCAGCCACTCCTTCACCGGCACGCCGGCCTTCGCCGCGGCGGTGACGATCTCCATCGGGGAAAAGGCGTGCACGTGCATCCCCGGCACCCGCGCCTTGATCGCCCGGACCAGGTCGGCGTAGCCGGTGACCGGCAGCTTCGGGTCGATCCCACCCTGCAGGCAGACCTCGCTGGCGCCGGCGGCCCACGCCTCCTCGGCCCGGTCGGCGACCTGCTCCAGGGACAGCCGGAACGCGTCCGCGTCGCTCTCCCGCTGGGCGAAGGCGCAGAACCGGCAACCGACGTAGCAGACGTTGCTGAAGTTGATGTTGCGGTTCACCACGTAGGTGACGTCGTCGCCGACCACGTCCCGGCGCACCCCGTCGGCGCACCGGCAGAGCTCGTCCAGCGCTGGGCCGTCGGCGGCGAAGAGCGCCAGCGCCGCGTCCGCGTGCCGCGGCTCCAGCAGCGCCGCCGGGTCGTCCGCGGCCAACCGGAGCCCGGTACGCAGGGCGTGGTCGTCCGCGCCGCTGGTCGTCCCGACCCCGCTCCCGGTGGCGGCCCGGACGGCGCCGGCCAGGCTGGCATCGGCCTTGCCGGCCACCTCCGACCAGTCACCGTAGACGCTGTCGAAGTCGCCGCGCCGGTCGTCGGTGCGCCCGGCGGTGTCGATGGTCACGTGCAGGTCGGTCCGGCCGCCGAACACCTCTTCCGGCTCCTGCCACGGGCGGCCGACCGGGCGGGCCGACTCTACCGCGAGGCCGGTCGCCGGATCCGCCAGCGCGGTCACGTGCGGCAGCAGACGTGGATCCAGCCAGGGGTCGCCGGCCCGGACGTACTCGGGGTAGATGGTGAGCCGTTCCCGCAGGGCGAAGCCGGCGGTGGCGGTGTGCCGGGCCAGCTCGTCGAGCTGCGGCCACGGGCGCTCCGGGTTGACGTGGTCCGGGGTCACCGGGGACACCCCGCCCCAGTCGTCGATGCCGGCGCGCAGGAGGACGTCGTACTCGCCCTCGATCAGGTTCGGCGGGGCCTGGATCCGGGCCCGCGGGCCGAGCAGCACCCGGGCCACCGCGACCGTGACGGCCAGGTCGTGCAGCTCGGCGTCGGGCATGCCGCGCATCGCGGTGTCCGGCTTGGCGCGGAAGTTCTGCACGATCACCTCCTGGAGGTGTCCGTACTCCCGCTGCGCGCGGCGGATCGCGAAGAGCGCGTCGACCCGCTCGGCGAGGGTCTCCCCGATACCGATGAGGATGCCGGTGGTGAACGGCACCCCCACCCGGCCGGCGTCGTCGAGCACCCGGAGCCGGACCGCCGGCTCCTTGTCGGGCGAGCCGAAGTGCGGGCCGCCCGGCTCCGACCAGAGCCGGGTGGCCGTGGTCTCCAGCATCATCCCCATGCTCGGCGCGACCGGCTTGAGCCGTTGCAGCTCCGACCAGGACAGGACGCCCGGGTTCAGGTGGGGCAGCAGCCCGGTCTCCTCCAGCACCGCCACCGCACAGGCCCGCAGGTAGTCCAGGGTGGAGTCGTAGCCGCGCTCGTCCAGCCATTGCCGCGCCGCCGGCCAGCGTTCCTCCGGGCGGTCGCCGAGGGTGAAGAGCGCCTCCTTGCAGCCCTGCGCCGCGCCCTCGCGGGCGATCGCCAGCACCTCGTCGCGGTCGAGGAAGGCGGCCGGCAGCCGGTGCGGCACGGTGGCGAAGGTGCAGTAGTGGCAGCGGTCCCGGCACAGCCGGGTCAGCGGGACGAAGACCTTCTTGGAGAAGGTGACCACACCGGGACGGCCGGCCTCGCGTAGCCCGGCGTCGCGGATGTCGCCAGCGATCCGGAGCAGCTCGTCCAGCGCGGCGCCCCGGGCGGTCAGCAGCGCCGTCGCCTCGTCGAGGTCCAGCGCCCGCCCGGCCGCGGCCCGGCGCAGCGCCCGCTGCACGCTCGCCGCGGTCGGGGCGGAGTCGGTGCGATCAACCATCCGCCCAGCCTATGCGCTGACCCCGACCGTCCCGACCGGACGCCGGGACCCGCCCGCCGAACGGCCGCCCCCGGGGCCCGCCGCAACGAGAAGAGCGGCCTCGCGGCGGGACAGGCCACTCTTCTCGGCGGTGGTACGCGAGACCGGCCGCCAGGCGCCGGCGGTGGGTCAGCGCGGCTGGTTGGGGTCGTCCCCGTGGAAGCGCTGGGTGTGGTCGCCGTCGGGCCAGGTCGGCTGGCCGAACTCAGCGGACTGCCGCGGGATGGCCTGCGTCGGGTCGGCCGACGGCGGCTGGCCGAACGGCGGCGCGGAGTGCGGGGCGCCGGCCGACGGGGCCGGGTGCGGGGCGTTGCCGTACGGCGGGGCCGTGTTGAACGGCGGCGCCGACGGGTTCGGCTGCCCGAACTGGCCGGGCGGCGGGTAGCCGCCGGGCTGGTTCGCGGCCGGGTAGGCGGGCTGATTCGCGGCCGGGTAGCCGGGCTGATTCGGGGCCGGGTAGCCGCCGGCCGGCGGGTAGCCCCCCTGGCCGGGGGACGGGTAGCCGCCGGGCTGGCCGGGATGGGCGCCCGGCTGCGGCCAACCGGGCTGCGGCTGACCGTAGACGCCGGGCTGCGGCTTGGGCCGGGGCGTGTAGTACAGGGTGCGCCAGACCTTGAAGACGACGTACCCGGCGACGGCGAAGATCGCCAGCCAGGCGGCCCGGGTCAGCAGCCCGAGCAGGGCGTCGAGCACCTCCGCCTCGGCGAGCCGGCCGACGAGCCAGATCAGGAAGGTCAGCGCGCCGAAGAGCGCGCCGAGCGCGTACTCGCCGAGGGCGACCTGGGTGATCAGCTTGGCCTTGGGCAGCACCGGCCGGACGTGGGTGGCGAGCAGCACGGCCAGCACCGGCAGCACGGTCGACTCGACGCCGACGAAGACGAAGAAGGTGCTCCCTGCCCGGCCGCTGAAGGTGCTGTAGTCGTCCATCGGCACCAGCAGCCGGAAGAGGCCGACGACGAGGAGCACGGCGTTCGCGCCGAGCAGGACGAGCGCGGCCAGTTCGCGCAGTGGCTTGGTCAGCTGGCTGGCCTGCGGCGCGTCGGTGGACGCGGGCTCGGCGGGGCTGGTCACGAACTCCCCCTGGGGACGAAAACGGACAGTTGCCGCTGTGAGCCTAGTCTGCTCCGGGCACCGGCCGAACGACGGCGGCGCGTACGCAAGGATGGACGCCATGCGCATCGTGGTTCTGACCGGCGGGATCGGCGGCGCCCGGTTCCTGCTCGGCGTCCGGGCGTACGCCCGGGAGGTGGCGGCCGAGGTGACCGCCGTGGTCAACGTCGGCGACGATCTGCTGCTGCACGGGTTGAAGGTCTGCCCCGACCTGGACAGCGTGATGTACACGCTGGGCGGCGGCGCCGACCCGGAGCGCGGCTGGGGTCGGGTGGGCGAGACCTGGACGGTCAAGTCGGAGCTGGCCGCGTACGGCGCCGAGCCGACCTGGTTCGGCCTCGGCGACAAGGACATCGCGACGCACCTGGTGCGGACGACGATGCTCAACGCCGGGTACCCGCTCTCCGCGGTGACCCAGGCGTTGGCCACCCGGTGGGAACCGGGCCTGACCATGCTGCCGGCCACCGATGACCGCCTGGAGACCCACGTCGTCGTGAGCGGGCCGGACGGCGACGGCGACCAGGGGCAGCGGGCGATCCACTTCCAGGAGTGGTGGGTGCGGTACCGGGCGGACATCCCGACGCACCGGTTCGTCTTCGTCGGCGCGGAGACGGCGAAGCCGGCGCCGGGGGTGCTGGAGGCGATCGGCTCGGCCGACGTGGTGCTGATCGCGCCGAGCAACCCGGTGGTGAGCATCGCGCCGATCCTGGCCGTGCCGGGGCTGCGGGAAGCGGTCACCGACGGGCCGGCGCCGGTGGTGGGCGTGTCGCCGGTCATCGGCGGGGCGCCGGTACGTGGCATGGCCGACCGCTGCCTGGCGGTGCTCGGGGTGGAGTGCAGCGCGGCCGGGGTGGGCGGCCTCTACGGCGGACGGTCGGCGGGCGGCCTGCTCGACGGTTGGCTGGTCGCACCGGAGGATGAGGGCGCGCTGGTGCCGGGGGTGACCGTCCGGACGGCGCCGCTGCGGATGACCGACGAGGCGGCGACCGTGGCGATGGTCCGCGCCGCATTGGAGCTGGTGTGAGGCTGGAGATCCTGCCGGTGCCGGGCATCGGCGACGTGACCGAGGGCGACGACCTGGCGGCGCTGATCGCCACCGCGGCGCCGTGGCTGCGCGACGGCGACGTGCTGGTGGTGACCAGCAAGATCGTGTCGAAGGCGGAGGGCCGGCTGGTCGACGTGCCGGCGGACGGCCCGGAGCGGCTCGCCGCCCGGGACGAGGTGCTCGAAGCCGAGACGGCCCGGGTGGTCGCCAGCCGGGGGGCGACCCGGATCGTGCAGACCCACCACGGCTTCGTGATGGCCTCCGCCGGGATCGACGCCTCGAACGTCGACAAGACCCGGCTGGTGCTGCTCCCCGAGGATCCGGACGCCTCGGCCCGGGCGCTGCGCGCGGCGCTGCGGGACCGCTACGACCTCGACGTCGCGGTGATCATCAGCGACACGATGGGCCGGCCGTGGCGCAACGGGCTCACCGACGTGGCGCTGGGGGTGGCCGGGATGCCGGCCATCCGCGACCACCGGGGCGAGATCGACCCGTACGGCAACGAGCTGCAACTGACCGAGATCGCCGTGGTGGACGAGCTGGCCGGCGCCGGTGAGCTGATCAAGGGCAAGTGCGACCAGGTGCCGGTCGCGGTGGTCCGGGGCTACCTCGGCGTGGCCCGCGCCGACGACGGCGACGGTGCCCGGGCGCTGGTCCGGGACGCCGAGCTCGACCTCTTCTCGCTGGGCACTGCCGAGGCGAAGGCCGCCGGGCTGCGCGCGGCCGCCACCCTGGCCGACGGCCCCGGGCCGGCGCCGGCCGACCCGGCCGCGGTCGACCGGGCCGTCGCCGCGGTCGCCGACGTGGTCGCGCCCGGCACGGTCTTCACCCACGTCACCGACGAGGAGGTACGCGCCGGCCTGGTGGCCACCGTGCCGGGCTGGCCGGCGCAGGCCAGCGGGCTGGTCCTCGGGGCGCCGCCGACCCCGGTCAACCAGCCGGACCTGGTGCGTTTCGGCGCCGACCTGCAACGGCTGCGGACCGCGCTGGCCGCGGAGGGGATCCCCTCCGCGCTGCTGCCGCCGCCCGACGGCAGCACCGCCGGCGCCGCCCTGGCGCTCTGACCGCTGACCCGCCCACCGGGCGATCTGGTCCGGCGGGTCAGGAGTCGAGCATGGCCCGGCCGAGCGGGGTCAGCGTGTGCAGCACGGTGTTGCGGTCCCGGTGGCTGACCAGCAGCCCGGCGTTGCGCAGCACGGTGGTGTGCTGGCTGGCCGCGGCCGGTGAGATGTGCAGCCGGCGGGCCACCTCACCGGTGGTGCAGCCGTCGTCGGTCGCCTCCAGCACGGCGGCGCGGGTCCGCCCGAGCAGGGCCGCCAGGGCCTGGCGGTTCCCGTCGCCCGGCGCCGGGCCGGCGCCCCGGCCGGGCTCCGGGGCGAGCCCGCCGAGCCGGTCGACCGGGTAGACCAGCACCGGCGGCAGGGCCGGGTCGAGCAGCGCGACCGGGGTCCGGGCGCAGAAGAAGGACGGGACCAGCAGCAGGCCGCGACCCTTCAGGTGCAGCTCCCGGCTGTCCGGGTAGTCGAGCACCTCGAGCATCCCCGCCTCCCAGCGCATGCTCGGGCGCAGGCTGGCCAGCAGCCCCTCGACGCCGCCGTCGAGCAGGGCCCGGGCCCGCCGCGCCCGGTCGGCCTCCACCGCGGCCCGGATCCGGGACCAGTACGGCGCGATGGCCAGTTCCTGGTACCGCGCCATCGAGTCGGTGAGGTGGCGCAGCACCTCGGGCTCGCCCCGGGCCAGTGCGGACGCCGAGGAGGGCAGGGGGGTCTCCCCGGTCAGCAGGGTCAGGTCCCGGCGCAGCAGGTCGACCGGGGTGGCCCGGACCGCCTCCAGGCCCGCCTCGAAGCCCGCCAGGCTCTCGTACGGGGTGAGGAAGTCGGGGAAGTAGCCGCGGGGCGGGTTCAGCGCGAAGAGCAGGCGGAGACGGTCGGCGGCGCTGTCGGTACGCAGGGTCCGGGCCACGCTGCGCCGCCAGTTCGCCAGCAGCGGGTCCCGGCTGCGGCCCTGCAACAGGTGCAGGCTGAGGACCAGTTCCCAGACCGGGTCCGCGGCGGGGGCCACCCTGGTCCGCAGGATGTCCTCGCTCGTGAAAAAGATCTTCAGCATGGAGCGCTCTCCCGGGGGCGGGGCAGAGGGAGTGCCCGCCGACCATCTGCACTGTACCCGCCGGCACTAATCTCCATCTTTAAGCGTGAGCTGAAAAACCTCGACGTGACCGGGCCCGGTTGGGCATGCTTCCCCTTGCCCCTCAGGGCCGGGACATCACCGGCTCCGGGGGCGACCGGGGGCCGGGAAAGCGGCGACCGGGCGGCACCACGAGGGTCTGCGGGCCACGTTCCGCAGAGGTGTCACCCGGTCGTCCCCGGGGCTCGACCCGGGTGTCAGTCGCTCCAGAGCGCCACCCGATGGTCCTCGTCGGTGACGTACCAGCAGCGTCCCGCCAGCTCGGCCAAGCCCTCCACGTGGTGGAACGGCGCCAGGTCGGCGACCACCTTCCCGGCCACCCGCGCGTCCGGCGTGACGTCGAGCCGGAAGCGGACGTGCCGCGAGGTCACCGCGCCGCCCTGCGGATGGTCGTCGAGCAGCACCGAACCCTTGCCCAGCGCGTCGATCGACCCGATCACCGCCGCGTATCCGCCGTCGGCGGTGGGCGCGATCGCCCGGAAACCGGTCAGCGCCCCCGGCGGCGTCACCCCGGTCAGCGCGTACGCCCCCACGGCCTGGGGCCAGGCCGGGTCGGCGGCGAACATCCCCGCCACCCCGGCCAGCTCGACCAGGATCGGCTCGCCCTCGGCGGTCACCGGGAACCGGAGCCCGAGCAGCACCGTGCCGGTCGGCGTGAAGGCCGCCGCCTCGACGTTGAGCGGCAGGTCGTCCTCGGTGAGCCGGCTCACCCAGCTCTTCGCCCGGGCGGTGCCCCGGGCCAGGGTCTCCACGATGAACCGGTGCCGGACCCGGTCGCCCGGCGGCAGCGGGGTCAGCGGAGCCGCGGCGAGCGCGTCGTTGACCGCCCGGTGCAGCCGGAACCGGTTGCGCACCACGTGCACGGGCAGCGTCCCGGTGGCGGCGTCGTCCTCCCGGAACCGGGCCACGAACGCCCGCCGAGGCCGCAGCGGGCCGGCCTTCGAGCCGAAATGCGAGCCGAACACGTACACCCAGCCGTCGTGGTGGGCGAGCGCCTCACCGTCCTCGGTCCGGCCGTTCTCCGCGCCGGCGTCGGCGGCGACGTGCTGCGCCACCCACTCGCCGTCCTCGCGTTCGAGCAGCAGGGCCAGGCAGCGTTCCACCGGGCCCTCGTCCAGGACGGTCCAGAAGCCGCGCCGCGCGTGGTGCGCGCGCAGCACCGCCGGTGAGCGGACCGGCAGCAGGTCACTGGCCTCGTTGCCGGCCACGACGAACTCGACGAGTCGCAGGGCCACCCGGCCAGGGTACGGGGGCCGCGCTCGTAGAGTGTCGGGGTGCCCGACGCCGCGACCACCAGCCCCGCCGCCCCGCCGCCCGGCGCTCCCGCGACGGATCCGTCGCCCGCCGGCGTCCACGCCCTGCACGGCAATGCGACCGCCGTGCTGACCGGGTGGACCCCGACCAGCCCGGCGGCCGCCGAGGCCCGGGACCGCACGCTGCGGCTGCTGACGGCCGGCCCGGTGGCGATGAGCCGGAGCCACCGCGCCGGGCACGTCACCGCCAGCGCGCTGGTGCTCGATCCCACCGGCGGGCGGGTGCTGCTCTGCCTGCACGGCAAGTTCCGCAAGTGGGTGCAGCTCGGTGGGCACTGCGAGCCGGCCGACCGGACCCTCGCGGAGGCCGCGCTGCGCGAGGCGACCGAGGAGTCCGGGATCCCCGGCCTGGTGGTCGACCCGGTGCCGATCGACGTGGACATCCACCCGGTGGCCTGCCAGGGCGGCTCGCTGCACTACGACGTCCGGTTCGCGGTCTTCGCCCCGGCGGGCGCCACCGAGCGGGTCAGCGCGGAGTCCGAGGCGCTGGGCTGGTTCCCACCGGACCGGCTCCCCGAGCCGCTGGCCGACGGCACCACCCAGCTCGTCGCCCCGGCCCTGGCCGCCCTGCGCCGCCGCACCGCTGAGCCGTCGGATCAGACGTAGCCCTCCTCGCCGCGCTCCTTCAGCTCGTCGACCAGCTTCTTGACGTCCTGGGCCCGGTCGCGGGGGCAGACCAGCACCGCGTCCGGGGTGTCCACCACGATCAGGTCGTGCAGGCCGAGGGCGGCCACCAGCCGACCCGACTGCGGCACCACCACCAGGTCGCGGCTGTCCCGCAGCAGCACGCCCGGCTTGCCCTCGATGCCGAGCACCACGTTGCCGTCCGGGTCGGCGGGCAGCACCTCACCGAGGGTGTGGAAGTCGCCGACGTCGTTCCAGCCGAAGTCGCCGGGGACGGTGGCCACCCGGCCGGCCGTCGCCGCGCCCTCCATCACCGCGTAGTCCACGGAGATCTTCGGCAGGGTCGGCCAGATGGTGCCGAGGATGTCGTCCTGCTCCGGGGTGCCCCAGGCGGCCGCGATCGCGGTGATCCCGGCGTGCAGCGCCGGCTGCTGCCGGGCCAGCTCGGCCAGGAAGACGTCCACCCGCCAGACGAACATGCTGGCGTTCCAGAGGTGCCGCCCGGAGCGGACGTACTCCTCGGCCACCTCGGCGGCCGGCTTCTCCTTGAACTCCACGACCGGACGCAGTGGACCGTCCCCGGTCGGGTCGCCCGTCTCCAGGTAGCCGTAGCCGGTCTCCGGCCGGGTCGGGGTGATGCCCACCGTCATCAGCAGCCCCCGCTCGGCGCCGCCGATCGCCTCGCGCACCGTCTCCGCCCACCGGGCCGGGTCGCCGATCAGGTGGTCGGCGGCGAACGAGCCCATCACCGCCTCCGGGTCGCGCAGCACGATCACCGCGGCGGCCAGCGCGATCGCCGCGCAGGAGTCGCGCGGCGAGGGCTCGACGAGGATGTTCTCCTCCGGCAGGCCGGCCAGTTGCCGCGCCACCGCCGCGACGTGCGCGGCACCGGTGACCACCAACGTGCGCTCGGGTGTGGCCAACGGGGCGAGCCGGTCCACCGTGGCCTGGAGCAGCGAGGCCGGGGTGCCGGTCAGCGGGTGGAGGAACTTGGGGTGGCCGGCACGGGACAGCGGCCACAACCTCGTGCCGCTGCCACCCGCCGGGATGACGGCGTAGAACATCAGCACATCATGCCCGAACCGCCATGCCGCGGACGCACCGTCGGGCGTACCGGCAGCCGACAATCAGGAACGGGCCCGGCTCCACGCCGCGATGTGCACCTCGGCGCTGGACTCCCAGGTGAACTCCTTGGCCCGGTCGAAACCGGCCTTGGCCAGGGAGAGCCGGCGGTGCTCGTCGTCCAGCAGGGCGGCCAGGTCGGTGGCGATCTGGGCCGAGTCCTCGCTGGTGTAGGCCACCGCGTCGCCGCCCACCTCGGGCAGGGAGAGCCGGGGCGTGGTCAGCACCGGCGCGGCGCAGGCCATCGCCTCCAGGATCGGCAGGCCGAAGCCCTCGCCGTACGACGGGTAGGCGGCGACCAGTGCGCCACCGAGGAAGCCGGGCAGGTCGGCGTAGCGCAGGTAGCCCGGGCGGAGCAGCCGCAGGTGCGACGGGACCTCGGCCACCGCGCGGTCGATGTCGTCGTCGTGCCCCTGGCCGCCGGCGATGACCAGGGCCGGCGGGTCGGTCCGGTCGGCCACCGCGCGGGCCCAGCCGCGGATCAGGTTGGGTACGTTCTTCCGCGGCTCCTTGGCCCCGAGGAACGCGATGTAGCTGCTGCTGCCCAGCCCCAGCCGCGCCCGGACCCGGGCCTTCTCCTCCTCGCTCGGGGCGTGGAAGGCGGCCTGGTCGACACCGTGGTACGCCACGTCGATCCGGGTCGGGTCGGCGTCGAGCAGCCGGATCAGCTCGTCCCGGGTGGCCTTGCTCGGCACGATCACCCGGTCGGCCCGGCGCAGCGACGTCTTGATCGCGCTGCGGAAGAACGTCCGGCGGGACTTGTCGTAATGCTCCGGCTCGGTGAAGAACGTCGCGTCGTGCACGGTGACCGTCACCGGGCAGCCGGCCCGCAGCGGGCAGGTGTAGAAGGGCGAGTGGAGCACCTCCGCGCCCACCTGCTGGGCGAGCAGCGGCAGGCCGGTCTGCTCCCAGGCGAGCCGGGCGGGACGGTGCGCGACCGCCGCCGGGGCGGGGATGACCTCCGCCCCGGGCAGCATCCGGGTGTAGCGCTCCAGGTCGGTGCGGAGGCTCACCACGGCAAGGTCCACGCCGGAGCCGCAGACCTTGCCGAGGGCGCCGAGCAGGCCATCGACGTATCTACCGACGCCGCCACGGTCGGCGGGGACACTCGTGGCGTCGATGAGCACGCGGGGCGGGCGACCGGCGGTCACGGGGCGACTCCTCAGGCTGGCGGGTCTGTGGTGAACAGCACTGTCGGCAAGCCTACGCCGGGGCGGGGCCCCGACGCTGACTGCGACCCGACGGTACGCCGACTTGTCATCGTCATCGAATACGGGCGCGGACCGCGTATCGTTCGCGCCGATGTCCGACAACATTGCCCGGGTCTTCGCCGCCGCGATCGCGACCGACCCGACCCGCCCCCTGCTGACCTGGTACGACGACGCGACCGGTGAGCGGACCGAGCTTTCCGGCGCGACGCTCGCGAACTGGGTGGCCAAGACGGCCAACCTGCTCGTCGACGAGGCGGCCGTCGCCCCCGGCGACACGGCCGGGGTGCTGCTGCCGCCGCACTGGCAGACCGCCGCGGTGCTGCTCGGCTGCTGGTCGGCGACGTTGACGGTGGTCGACACGCCGGGCGACGTGGACGTGCTCTTCGCGGCGGCGGACCGGGCCGAGGAGGCGGCGGCCTGGTCGACGGGCGAGCGGTACGCCCTCGCGCTCGCCCCGTTCGCCGCCCCGCTGCGTCAGGTGCCGCCCGGCTTCGCCGACTACGTCGTGGCGGTACGCGGCCACGGCGACCACTTCACCTCGTACCCCGGTGCCGGCGAGGCGGACGCGGACCTGCTGGCCCGCGGGGAGGCCCGCGCCGCGGACCTGGGCATCGCCCCCGGCGACCGCCTGCTGATCGACGCGGCCGTCCACCCCGACCCGGTCGACTGGCTCCTCGCCCCGCTCACGGCCCGCGCCAGCATCGTCCTCTGCGGCAACCTCGACGCCACCCGCACCGACTCCCGCGCGACCACCGAAAAGGTCACCCACACCCTGACCTGACCACCTCCCCCACCCCCCAGCGCGCCGATCTTGCAGTTCGGGCCCTCACGATGGGCGTTGTGCCCCATTCGCCGGGGCGACAAGTGCAAGATCGACGGGGGTGGGGAT
>NZ_QGKS01000092.1 GCF_003172935.1 Micromonospora sicca
GCCAACTGTTGGTCGCCGCCCCGACGGCGGCTGCTGGTCCCTACCGCCTCGCGCACGCCTTCAGCAGAGTCGGAGGATCGTCGATTTGATGGGTTCGATGTCCCCGTCGGTGCCCTCTTCTGCCGCGATCCGGGCGCTCCGCCCCTCGTCGTGGTAACACGCTGTAGTCAGTGGGCGAGATCGTCCAGTGGATTTGATCAGGGCGTCCGCCGCTACTGTCGGACGCTGGCGCCGTTGAGTGGTTGACGTAGTCGTCGACTGCCCGGAGCTGTAATGCACCTGTTCTTCGCAGACGTGCGGACGGTCCGTAAGGCTGGTGGTGTCCCGGGGCTGAGTGCACCGGAGACCTCCGATGTGCTCGCAAGGTCCGCGCCGGTCCCGGGTATGCCGGTGCTCGGTGGAGCCGCTGTGCAGCTGGTTCCGGGAGTTGGCGCTGAACCGGCGCAGCCCAAAGACGATGCGCGGGTACGGGTACACGGCGTTGATGCTGCTGCGGTTCCTGCAGGCCCGAGGGCTCGACCTGGCCGAGGCAGACGTCCAGGACTTCCGGCGTTGGCGGCTCGACGAGGCCGAGCAGACTGTCGGTGAGGCGGCCTGGGATCGCGACGCGGCATCGATCGGCTGCCTCTACGACCTCCTGCTGCGGCAGGGCGTCGTTGTGCGTCGGCCATGGCGAGCGACGACCCGCCGGCAGCGAACGCTGGCCAGCGGGACCCGCCGCGATATGCGGGTGCGACACATGGAGCTTCCGGACGGCCAGGGACCCGTTTATCGGAAGTCATCCCGGAAATCTACTTCCTGTAATCAGTCTTATCGGAAGTAAGGTCTGACGGATGGCGGACCGCGCGTCGCGCACCGCTGACTCTGCGCGAGTCATCCAATGTGGATAAGAGATCCGCGACTGGCTGACAGCCGCCTTCGACGCTTCCTGCCGCCCTTCCGCTACGGCTGATTCCTCCGCCGATCGCTAGCAACAGCGAGGCCCGCGAACGGCTTGCCGCCCTCGACGTCTCCCCACGGCCTTCCGTTCGGGCTGATTCCCCGCACCGCCAATGCCAGCAGCCGATCCGCCTCCGCGGCCGGATCCCGGTGGTGCTCCGTGGCGAGGACGATGCCGGTGACCAGCGCCAGCAGATCCGCCGACGTCACCCCGGCCGGCACTGCGCTGGCACCGATGGCCCGCCGCACCAGCGGTTCACCGGCATCCGTGACGCGCACACAGGCGCGCCCCTGACCCACGTCGGCCTCCTCCCGCATCAGCGCCACGGCCATGCCCCGCGCGGAGGCGGCGTACTCCACGAGCGCGGCGAGCCAGTCGAGCAGCGCGGCCCGTGCGTCCTCGGCGCCGGCCAGTTCGCGGGCGCGGGCGTCCAGTGCCTCGACGCGTTCCCGGAAAACGGCGTCGAGCAGGGCGCGCCTGCTGGGGAAGTGCCGGCGCACGGTGGCCGACCCGACCCCGGCGGCGCGGGCGATCTGCTCCAGCGACGCCTCCGCGCCGTGCGCGGCGACCTCCTGCTCGGCGACGGCGAGGATCCGCGCGTAGTTGCGCTGGGCGTCGGACCGCTGCGCGGGCATGGATCACCTCCCGAACCCCGAAGTGGCGGGGCCCGCCACTTAGTTGTTATCGTAGCGGATGCGAAGTGGCGGGCCCCGCCGCTTAGTCGTTCGAGAGGTGCCCATGCCCGCCTGGACAAGGGTCATCCGCATGGGCGAGCCACCCCGGCTCCCGCGCAAACGCCCGTCCCCGACGCGCACAGTCATTACATCGTGACGCCCGTTGGGGGTGGTACAGCCAGAGAAAAGGGATAACCATGCGCTTGTTCAGGATGTCCGAATCCGGCCGTATCGCACTCGTCGACGAACCGGCGCCGACACCCGGCACAGGCCAGGTGTTGGTACGTGTGCGCGCCAGCTCGCTCAACGCCCGCGACCTGTTCATGCTGGACGGCCGCTACCCGGTGCCGCCCGGTCGGGTGCCGCTGTCCGATGCCGCGGGCGTCGTCGATGCCGTCGGCCCCGGCGTCACGCGGTTCGAGGTCGGTGACCGGGTGTTGAACTCGTTCCACGCCACCTGGTTCGGCGGACCGCAGCGCAAGCCTGGCCCGGCGTACCACACGGACATTGACGGGTGGCTGGCCGAATACGTCGTGATCGACCAGCAGGGGCTGGTGTCCATGCCCGAGCACCTGGACTTCACGGAGGGGGCGACACTGCCCTGCGCCGCGGTCACGGCGTGGTCGGCGGTGGAGGGGGCCGGTCCCGGGGACGCGGTGCTGGTCCAAGGTTCGGGCGGCGTCTCGCTGTTCGCACTGCAACTCGCCCGCGCCGCGGGAGCCCGCGTGATCGCCACGACGTCCAGCGAGAAGAAGGCGGCGCGACTCCTCGAACTCGGCGCGAGCGACGTGATCAACTACGTCTCCACGCCTGACTGGGGCGCCGAGGTGCGCAAGCTCACCGACGGTCAGGGCGCCGACGTGATCGTGGAGGTCGGTGGCGCGGGGACGATCGCGCAGTCGATCGCGGCGGTCGCGTACCGCGGCGTCATCTCGCTGGTCGGCCACGTCGCGTATGACACGACGGGCATGAACCTCCTGGACTTCACCTACAGCGGCGCAACGCTGCGCGCGATCGGCGGCGGCAGCAGGAGTGACCTGGAGGACATGAACAGAGTGATCACCGCGCACAAACTGCGGCCGGTGATCGACCGCGTCTTCCCCTTCGAGCAGGCGCCCGCCGCAGCGTCCTACATGGAGAGCGGTGCTCACTTCGGCAAGGTCGTCATCAGCCACTAACACCGACGCGTCCACGGCAGGCCTTCAGCCGGTGGCCCACAGGATCGGCCGGTCGGCCGTCCCGCCGAGACCTTCGCCGAAGGGGTGACCGCGCATCGCGATCCATTCACCAATGGACAGGAGACAAGGCATGTTCGAGCTCCGCGCGCCCCGCTGGGTGAAGCCGTTGAACATGTTCCTGATGGCGGTCCAGAAGCTTGGCATCCCCGCCGGGCCGGCGATGGTGCTGACGGTGCCCGGCAGGAAATCCGGAAAGCCGCGCAGCACCCCGCTGACACCGTTCGAGCACGACGGCGGCCTTTACGCCGTGGCGAATTACCCCGGCGCCGACTGGGGCGGCCAACGCCCGTGCGGCGGGCGCCGGAACGCTTTCCCGCGGCCGCAAGTCGCGGCGCGTGCGAATCGTCGAACTCAGCCCTGCCGAAGCGGGTCCCGTGCTGCGCAGGTTCGCGACCAAGGTGCCGGGCGGCGTCGGGGTGGCCAAGCGGACGGGGCGGGTACGCGAGGGCACTCCGGATGAGTTCGCCGCCCTGGCCGGCCAGCTCCCCGTGTTCCGGTTCGACGGCTAGGCAAGTACTCCAGCCGCACTTTCAGATTCGGTGTCTGCGCTGGTAGTGGCTGTTCAGGCAGAGCATTGATGCCGGCGCGACCACCATGACCACTGCCAGACAAGGCCACCATCAACCCGGAAGCAGAGCAGACATGGCCACCCTTGGTATCATCGGAAGCGGAAACATCGGCGCAGCTGTCGCGCGTCTCGCGGTCGCGGCTGGAATTCCCGTCGTGGTGTCGAACTCTCGAGGGCCGCAGAGCCTCGCCGACCTCATCGCTGAGCTAGGCCCGCTGGCCGCAGCCGGCACGGTCGAGCAGGCGGCCCAGGCCAGTGACCTCGTCTTGCTGTCCGTGCCGCTCACTGCGCACACCGCCGTCCCGGCAGCACCGCTCGCGGGCAAGACCGTGCTGGACACCAGCAACTACTACCCTTCCGCGACGGCCGGATCGCCGAGCTCGACGATGACAAGCTCACCACCAGCGAGCTGGTGCACCGGCACTTCGACGGAGTCCGGCTGGTCAAGGCGTTCAACAACATCCTGGCCCACCACATCCCCCAGCTGGCCCGCCCTTCCGGTGCCGCCGACCGCACCGCCCTGCCGATCGCCGGTGACCATCCCGAGGCGAAGGCCGACGCGGCGACGCTGATCGACCGATTGGGTTTCGACACCGTCGACGCAGGCCCGCTAGCTCGGCCGCCGACGCGGTCGGCCTCGATGCGGCAGCCGCCCTACGGCAACTCAGTGCCGTGGATCTGCTCCCTGTCGACGACGGCGGGCGGCTGATCGCCGCCTACCCGTTCTCCCCGGTGCCGACACCGCATACGGTGTCGCTCGGTGACGTCGACGTGTTCGCGATGTGCGCCATCCACGCGCTGGGCATGCCGTTCATGCTCGACACCGACGCGCTCATCACCTCCGCAGACCCGCACACCGGCAAACCCATCCAAGTCACCGTCGCCGAAGGCGCCGCCACCTACCAGCCGCCGGAAGCGGTGGTGGTGTACGCGGCGAGCCGTGCGACCGGCCGTTCGGTAGACACCTGCTGCTTCACCATCAACTTCTTCACCTCAGCCCGAAAACGCCCAGGCGTGGATCACCGCCCATCCCACCCTCACCGCCACCGTCCTCGACCAGGACCAGGCCATCACGCTGGGCCGCGACATCTTCGAGCCCCTGGGGACTGCCCCCGGTTCGGTTGACTCCTGACCTGTGAGGATGCGTTCCTCGCTGGAAGGATGTCTGCCATGCCGAAAGCGTTCCCGCCGGAGTTCCGCCGTGATGTCGTCGCGGTCGCCCGCAAGGGTGAGGCGCCCATCGCGCAGATCGCGAAGGACTTCGGGATCTCCGAGTCGTGTCTGCACCGCTGGCTCAAGCTCGCCGAGATCGAGGACGGGGGTCGTCCCGGGACCACCAGCAGTGAGTCCGCAGAGCTGCGGGAGCTGCGGCGGCGGAGCAAGCTCCTCGAGCAGGAGAATGAGATCCTGCGTCGGGCGGCGGCGTTCTTCGCCAAGGAGATCGCCCCAAAATGACGTACCCGCTGGTCGGTGACCTGGCCGCGGACGGGATTCCCGTCGCGGTGACCTGCCGGGTGCTGGGCTTCAGCAAGCAGGCCTACTACGCGTAGCGCGCCGAGCCGGTCTCGCAGCGGGACTGGGACGACGCGCACCTGATCAACGCCGCCCTCGACATCCACGCCGACGATCCGGCGTTCGGGTACCGGTTCATCGCCGACGAACTGCCCGCCCACGGCATCACCGCCGGCGCCAACCGGGTGGCCAGGCTCTGCTCACAACAGCGCATCTGGTCGGTGTTCGCCAAGCGCAAGGGCCTCACCAGGCGGGCCGGGCCGCCGGTGCACGACGACCTGGTGCAACGCCGCTTCACCGCCGACGCGCCCAACCGGGTGTGGCTGACCGACATCACCGAACACCCCACCGCCGAGGGCAAGCTGTACCTGTGCGCGATCAAGGACGTGTACTCCGGCCGGATCGTCGGCTACTCCATCGACACCCGGATGAAGGCATCCCTGGCCGTCACCGCGCTGCGTAACGCGGCCCGGCTGCGCAACCCGGCCGGCACGATCGTGCACTCGGATAGGGGCAGCCAAGGCGGATTCAATCGGTCGTCGCAACACTGGGTTGTTGGAGCGATCGTAGGTGTTCGTCGAGGACTTCGGCTGGAGTCTTCCAGCCGAGAGTTTTCCGGGGTCTGCTGTTGAGCGCGTGGGCGACAGCGTTGATCTCGTCGGCGCTCCATCTGGACAGGTCGGTGCCTTTCGGGAAGTACTGCCGCAGCAGCCCGTTGGTGTTCTCGTTGCTGCCGCGTTGCCAGGGGCTATGCGGGTCGGCGAAGAACACCGGGACTCCGGTCTCGACCGTAAACCGTGCATGCGCAGACAATTCCTTGCCGCGATCCCATGTCAGCGATCTGCGGAGCTGCTCGGGCAGTGTCGTGATCGTCTCGGCGAGGGCTTGCTCATCGTGATCGCCCCATACCCGGCGAGAGCCGGCCCGTTCTTCGTCCGCGGGATCACACCCCAGCCGTCCTCGCGTGGTAGGTGGATCAGCATCGTGAACCTGGTCGTCCGCTCGACCAGGGTCCCGATCGCGGAACGCTGCAAACCGATGATCAGATCTCCTTCCCAGTGCCCGGGGACGGCGCGGTCCGCGGCTTCGGCCGGACGTTCACTGATCAGCGTGTCGCTGGTGACATGCGCCCAGGCGCGTTGTTTCGCGCGTGCCCGGGGGACGCGAAGCGCCCGCCTGGTCCGCAAGCAGGTGACCAGTTCGCGATTGACGGCGCCGCGGCTCTGGACATACAGCGCCTGATAGATCGCTTCGTGACTGATGCGCATGGACTCATCCTCCGGGAACTCGGCCCTGAGCCTTCGGGAGATCTGCTCCGGACTCCACCCGTTCACCCATGCCCGGTCGCTCCGGTGGGGCTTGTTGCGGCCCTTCCACTGTGGGCCCTTCGGCCCGGCGACCGGACGGCCATCCACTGTCCGGATCGCACCCGCAAGCCGTTGCTGGACATACTCCCGGAGTCGCTCATTCGTGAGCAGCTTCGCGGTCTTCGGCCGGCGGGCTCGACGCTCGGCATGCCACTGCGCGGTCGAGGCCTTGTAGTCCAACCGGTATGTCCTGGTCGAGGCGTTGCGCCGCAACTCCCGCGAGATTGTCGACGGGTCTCGGCCGAGCTGGCGTGCGATCTCGCGGACGCCCATGCCTTGCGCCTTCGACAGAGCGATGTCTTCGCGTTCGCTGAACGACAGATACCGGCCCGACACCGTTGCGGGCAACGCAGGATTCACGCCGCCAGCGTGCCGGAACCACCGGAATCCAACCGGTGACGACACGCCCGCCGCCGTGGCCGCGTCCTCGGTCATCACACCACGACTGATCGCAGCCCAGAACCTGACCCTGTCCTCACGCCACGCCACCGTCGGTCGTCCCGGCGAGGGAATCTGACCCCGATACTCCCGAACCCGCTTCTGCCTCGGCCCATACGCCATCGCTTCACCCTTCCGACGAGGTGTTGCGACGACCAGTTGAATCCGCCCAATTCCGGTCCAGAAAGTTCGTCAAGGCGTTGCACCGCAACGGATTGGTCGGCTCTATGGGCCGGGTCGGCGCCTGCGGCGACAACGCGGCGATGGAATCGTTCTTCGCCCTACTGCAACGCAACGTCCTGGACCGGCAACGCTGGCACACCCGCCATGAACTACGCCTGGCGATCGTGACCTGGATCGAACGCACTTACCACCGCCGCCGGCGGCAACGACGCCTCGGACGACTCACCCCGATCGAGTTTGAGACAATCAACAGGCCCGCACACGCGGCCTGAACCACTCAACCCCGCGAGTCAACCAAACCCGGGGCAGTCCCCTCCCCGGCAGGGCGTGCCCGTGGACATGCGGTGCATCAGATTGCAGGTCGACTGGCGTTGCCAGCCGGGCATCACGTTGCGTTGAGCGGCTACGTGCGCGTGCTGCCAGTGGTGATGGGGGCGCGCCAGGCCCCCTTGCCGAAGCCACCCATCAGGTGCGGCCTGCCGCGCCCTCATCACTGGCCACCGTACCTGCGCATGGCTGGGGACGATGGCGGTTAGTAAACCACCCCGCGAACGAGTGACCGTTGGCTTAGAGGTCGCGCAGATTGGCGCGGGGGCGCGCCCGGCAGCAAACCAGGCACAGGTCTTGGCGCTCATGGAGTTGCGCCGTGCTGTGATCATCGGGGAGGCCTATCCCTGTCCGTACTTCATGGCTGACCGAACCGCTGTGGGACCGATCTTCAAGCCCTCCTACGCCTGGCAGAACGCCTTTCCACTGCCTCGCCGGCTGCCACGAACGTCGCGCCACCGTCGCGGTGCCACGGCGAGGAAGGTCATGCGGGTGCGCGGGTGGCCCGGATGAAGCGGGCGCCCCACTCCTGGACGTGCGCGGCGAACTCCGGCGGCCCCAGGACCTCGAACTCGGCGCCCACGTTGCCCAGTGCCTGGGTCGGCCAGTCGAGGGAGGTCGAGGTCATGGTGAGCTGGCAGCTGTCCTGATCGAGTGGCTCGATCGTGCCCCAGCGGCCGACCACCTGCCGCACCCGCGAGGAGGGCGCGTGCACAAGGACCTCGACCGTGTACGGAGCCGGGGCCCCGCTCGCTGCCTGGACGAAGGCCACGGCGTCCTCGGCCGGGAGCAGGCGCGGCCGGAAGCGCGTGCCGGTAGCCGTCGGCTCGGTCAGCCGGTCGAGGCGGAAACTGCGCCAGTCGTGCCGACCCAGGTCGTAGGCCACCAGGTACCAGCGTCCGCCGAGTGCGACGACGCGGTGCGGCTCGACCTCGCGCTCAGTGGGTGCGGAGCCCCTGGCCGTGTAACCGAACCGCAGCCGCTCCTCGTCCCGGCAAGCCTGGGCGACTGCGGTGAGCACCCCCGCCGCGACGACCGGCCCGGACACGACAGCGGAGAGGGTCATCTCCCGCAGGGCGTCCACCCTGGCCCGCAGCCGGGGCGGCAGGACCCGCACCACCTTGGTGAGTGCGCGCAGAGACGCCTCCTCCATCCCCGCGATCCCGCTCTGCACCGCGTCGCCGATGCCCACCGCGAGGGCCACCGCCTCCTCGTCGTCCAGCAGCAGCGGCGGCAGGACGGCGCCGGGCGCGAGCTGGTAGCCACCGTCGGTGCCCCGGGCCGCGCTGACCGGGTAGCCGAGCTCGCGCAGCCGCTCGACATCGCGGCGCAGCGTCCGCTCGGAGACCCCGAGCCGGTCGGCCAGTTCCAGGCCGGACCAGTGCCGGTGGGTCTGCAGCAGCGAGAGCAGTCTGAGGGTCCGTGAGCTGGTGTTCGCCATGGCGACATCCTGCCTCGACTTCCGGTCAGAAACTGGCCGGAAGCATCCCTAGAGTCGATCTCGACGGTCACACCCGAGGTAAGGACAGAAAATGATCACCCGTGAGATCCAGCTGACTGCCCAGATCACCGGCGCCCTCACGCTCGAACATTTCACCGTCGCCAAGACCGAGGTGGACGGCGAGGTCCTGGTACGCACCGACCAGATCGGGCTCGCCGCGACCTACCTGGAGCTGATGCGGGCAGACTGCACCATTCCGGTCCCGGCCTGGCAGCCGGGGCAGCGGGTAGGGGTGGCCGCCATCGGCACCGTGGTCCGATCCGACAGCCCCGAACTCGAGGCCGGCGACCTGGTCCAGTCGATGACCGGCTGGAGCGAGTACTCGGCCGGCCCGGCCGGCTCGTACCTCAAGCTCAGCCGCGAGCTCTTCGCCGACCCCGGCTACTACCTCGGCCAGGGACCGACCGCCTACTACGGGATGGCCGAGGTAGCGGCCGTCGGCGAAGGCGACGTGGTCTTCGTCTCCGGCGCGGCGGGCGGGGTCGGCTCGCTGGCCGGGCAGATCGCCAAGTGCCTTGGCGCGGCGCGGGTGATCGGCAGCGCCGGCAGCCCGGCGAAGGCCGACTACTTGGTGAACGAGCTCGGCTACGACGCCGCCTTCGACTACCACGACGGCTCCGCGGCCGACCGGCTCAAGGAACTCGCGCCCGAAGGCATCTCGGTCTTCTTCGACGTCGTGGGCGGCGAGCAGTACCAGGGCGCGCTCCAGGCGGCCCGGCCCGGAGCGCGCTTCGCGCTCTGCGGCTCACTGTCCAGCCAGCTCGGTGACGCGGCGCAGCGCTTTCCGCAGCCCGATCGCGCGGCGGCCGAGGCCAGGGGCGTCGAGCTGCTGCCGTTCTCCTGCTACCACACGCCCGATCAGATCGCGGCCTGGCGCGAGCACTTCAGCAGCTGGCTCGGCGAGGGCCGCTTCGTCTACCCGCAGACAGTCGTCGAGGGCGGGATCGAGGACGTGCCGCAGGCGTTCCTCTCCCTACTGCAGGGTTCCTACCAGGGCAATGTCTCGGTGCCGCTGCCGTGACCACACTCTCCCTCCGGGCCCTGAACCGGGCGCTGATGGACCGCCAGTTCCTGCTGGGGCGCACCGATCGCACCCCGCTGGAGGTGATCGGGCGACTGGTTGCGCTGCAGGCACAGGAGCCCAACTGGGCCTATGTCGGGCTGTGGAGCAGAATCCACGCCTTCACGCAGTCCGAGCTCACCGCACTGCTGGAGGACCGGCAGGTGGTCCGCTCCGCTCTGCTCCGCAGTACCCAGCACCTCGCCGCGGCCGACGACTTCCGTCGGCTGCGGCCGCTGCTGCAGCCCGTGCTCGACCGCACGGCCGGCTCGCCCCACTTCACCCGGAACACCACAGGCCTGGACGCGGCGTCCTTGGTGGCCGAGGGACTCGACCTTCTCGCGGGAGGGACGCTGTCGCGCAAGGAGCTGGCCCGGCGGCTGACCGAACGCCATCCGGGACGCGACGGGCGGATTCTGGCCGGGCAGGTGGAACTGCGCACCCCCCTCGTCCATGGCGCGGCCACCGGCGCATGGGGCTCCTGGGGCAACCGGTCGGCGGTCTCGGTCACGCCCGCCGAGGTCTGGCTGGGACAGCCGATGGCGACCGCAGCGACGGCGACTGCCGCCAAGGAGCTGATCCGCCGCTATCTGGCCGCCTTCGGGCCGGCCGGAGTGAAGGACGTCCAGGCCTGGTGCGGACTGACCCGCCTGGGCGAGGTCGTCACGGATATGCGCGCCGAACTGCGCCACTACTCCGGCCCCGACGGCGGGGATCTGATCGATCTGGCCGACGCTGAGCTGCCCGACCCCGAGACGCTCGCTCCAGTGCGGCTGCTGCCCGCCTTCGACAACGCCCTGCTCGGCCACGCCGACCGAACCCGGGTCATCAGCGACGAGGACCGGAAGTGGGTGATGCCCGGCCAGGCACAGGTACGGCCCACCTTCCTGGTGGACGGCTGGGTGCACGGAACGTGGTCCCTCGACGCCGGGACGCTGCGGCTCACCCCGTTCCGACCGCTCTGCGCAACCGATCGGGCGGCCCTGGAACAGGAAGCCGACCGGCTGCTGCCGTTCGTGGGAGGCAGGGTGGTGTCCTACAGCGACCCTGTCGCGGCCCAGTCATATTAAGGTTCCACCCCGGCACCTACCACTCGAACAAGGCTAGGCGAGGCGAGCGCCTGATTGGTGGTCAGAGCGCAAGCTACTGCGTCATCGTCGTCGTGCCGAAGGCGTAACCCAACACCACGTTGCCGGTCGTGCGGCCGACGCCGGGCAGCGTCGCATAGAACCGTGGAGTCCAGTGGCAGGCGTGCATTCATGGGCGGCGGTTCGGGCGGTTGTCCCAGCGGTGGGTTGTCCAGGCTCGTCGGATGAGGCCGCGAACGGTGATGATCGTGTCCGCGAGGTCGAAGAAGACGTCGATCACGATGGCGCAGCGTTCGTAGCAGCGGGCGAGGCGGTGGAAGGCGTTCTGCCAGGCGTGGGTGCGCTCGACGTGCCAGCGCTGGCTTGCCTGGATCGGTGCCTTCTCGCCCTTGTGCGCTATCCGGCCGTGCAGGCCGCGTTCGTCGAGCAGGGCGCGGGTCTTGTTCGAGTCATAGCCGGCGTCCAGGTGCACCGTGATGCCGTTGGGCAGCGGCCCGAGGTCCGCGAGGCGGTCCAGCGTGGGGGCCAGCAGCGGGGAGTCGTGGCAGTTTGCCCCGGCCAGGACGCGACCGAGTGGGATTCCGTAACCATCCGTCATGCCGGAGCGCTTCAGACCCTGTTTGCCGCGATCAACCGGGGAGCGCCCGGCGACCTCGCCGCCGCCGGGGGCCTTGGTGATGGAGCCGCCGACGGCGATCTGCTCCAGCATCAGGCCAACCATGCGGTCGTAGGAGTCGAGTGCGATCTGCTTGAACTGGCTGAAGATGCCCAGTCGGATCCACTCGTCGCGCCGGCTGCGGATGGTGCTGGCCGAGCAGGTCGTGTCGGCGATCGCTTCGTAGGAGCAGCCGAAACGCAGCAGTTGGAGGAGCTTGTCCCTTTGCCCCAACCCCGCACCGCCCGCGGTGAGCAGCACGGTGAACCGCTGGCCGATACCGAGCACATCGCGGGATTGCGCCCGCTGCCGGCGCAGCTGCAGCGCAGGTAAGACGGGGGCGCCGACGACGGCGACCTCGGACGTGGGCCCCAGGACCCGCACGGCGTGCTCCCGGGTCCCAGGATCGGTCAACAACACTCGGTCGTACCGGCCGTGGAACCAGATCCGGTTGACCGGTCCGCTGTCCGTGGACGAGCGAGACAACCGGTACGTCCCCGTCGGCCAGCCGCCGCGCGCACAGGTAACCGGCGACCGGATGGGTGGCGATCACGAGGTCCGGTGCCATCCGCCGCAGCCACTTTCCCGCCGGCCTGCCGAAAGCGAGGTCCGAGAACCTGCAGACGATGCCATCATCGAAGGTCCGGCGGGGCTCCGCGCTGCGAGAGGCCCCGTCGTACCAGGTCGCCGCTGGCGTACCAAACCGTCGCTGCGGACAACCGAGTTCTGGGTTTACATCGCGGCAGTGATCGGTGTGCTGGCCGCATCTCAGTTGGTCGGCAAGAACTCGGTCGGCGTAGACATCTTCGGCGCCAACCATGCCTGGTTCTTCATCACGCTGCTGACCATCGGCTACCTAGGTAGCCGCGGTCTGGCCAAGGCCGGAAGCAGGAGGTAGCGGCGTGCGCCCTCGGCGACCCGCGCCGCGTCGTTGGACACGGTCGCGGTGCCTTCGAGGGTGATCCAGCGGAACCCCGCGACCTGGCACACCGCGACGCGGCCCTCGGGAGAGCGCGCCACGTTGCGGGCCTTGCGGCTGGACGCGACGGTCAGTACTCGGGCCAGGCCGGTGGCCGGGTCCCAGGTGAACCGGACGGCCGTGACGTGCGGCGAGCCGTCCGGCCGCAGCGTCGTCAGCGTGCATTGGTGCGGCTCGGCGAGGAACGCCGCGCCCCCCGCCGCTTCGCTAGGGCCTCTAGCTGCCGGCGGCGTCACTTCTTTTTCGCGACGGCCTCGCGCCAGATCAGGCCTGCGATGCTCGGCCTGACCTCGGTGGTGATCACCGCCATCGCCCGCCGGATGAACCGGTCGTCGGTCAGCTGTGCCACCATGCTCGCCGCCAGATCCGCGCGCGCCGTGAACAACCCGTCCGCGACGTTGTCCTCAACGTGGTACCGCGTGACGGTCGGGTGATCGAACAGCCCGGACGGCCGGGCGAGCGTCCAGTCCAGGTCGCTGTCGCGGACGAGGGCCTCCATGCGGCGCATGTCCTCGTGCGCGGTGCGGCCCAGCCTGCGGTTGACCAACGGGTCCATGATGTTGTTGAAGAAGAATGCGCCGGTCGGTCGCCACATCGGATCCATGACGCTGGAGCTGACCGTGACCAGCCGCTTCACCCCGTGCCGGTGCATCGCCGCCACGATGTTCGCGTTGCCCAACGAATACACCGTGATCGGTTTGGGGGAAAGCGGCACCCCCAGGCTGGATAGGACGGCGTCGCCGCCGGCGACGGCACGTTCGACGGCGTCGGGGTTGGCGACGTCGGCGGTGATCACGGTGAGGCCGGCGCGGGGCTGGATGCTGCCCGGGCGGCGGGTGACCGCGGTGACCTGATGGCCGGCGGCCAGGGCCTGCGCGGTGAGGTGGCGGCCGGTTGGGCCGGTGGCGCCGAAGATGACAGTACGCATGTGCTCGCTCCTCGTTGCGGGGTTGGTGGTTTGACGATGCCGCGCCAGGAGCGCAATATTCAACTGTGCTGAATAAAACGCGGGGCCGGCCCCGCGGCAACCCCGACACCAAGGCCCGCATCGCCGAGGCCGCCCGCGAGCTGTTCCTGGCGCACGGGTACAAGGGCACGACAGTCCGCGCGGTCGCCGCCGCGGCGAGCGTCGACTCGGCGCTGATCAGCTACCATTTCGGCTCCAAGCAGGGCCTCTTCGGCCAGTCGCTGAACCTGCTGTGCGTCGAGTCCACCGCCCTCGACCAAGCCCTGCAGGGTGACCAGGCCGGCCTCGCCGACCGGCTTCTCACCTCCGTCACGAGCCTGTGGGACGCCACCGAGCCCACCGAAAACCGCATGGCGTTGCAGGACGCCGACACGATGCGCGCCTTCCGCGACTACCTGGAAAGTGAGCTCCTCGTCCGCATTGCTGAATTTCTCGGCGGCCCGGACGCGACGGAGCGCGCCACCGCGGCGGTCGGCGTGATCGGCGGCCTGATCTTCACGCGATACCTGAACCCGATCCGTTCCATCGCCGCCCTGCCCTCGGCCGAAGTGCGGCGCATCTTCGGGCCGGCGCTGCGGGCTGCCCTGCACGCCCGAGTCCGCCAGCGCTGAGCCCGGTCAGCCCAGGCGAGCGGGTGGGGCAAAGACTCGGCCAACTGGTTTTGTTCGTGAGTTACGGCGCCACATGTCGCTGAGTTCGGGCGCCGATCTCGATGTTCGTATGTTTCGGCTCCACCCCGGACGCTGGTCTGGTCTTGGCCGCCGGACCAGCCTTGCGCTCACGCATGGTGACGAGTCACGGGGAGCCGGGCGCGCGGCGTCTGTGGCATGACTGGGCGCACTCCGATGGGTCGATATGCCAGCCTTGTTCCTCGGTTTACCGTAGGTGGCTCTGGATTGGCCGGGGGTCGGCGCAGCGGGAGTTAACCGTGTAGCGCGCGAAGGGCGGCGGCGAGTAGTTCGTCGCGCTGTGCTGGGCCGAGCGAATCCTCTGCGGTCCCCATGAGGGCGAGTGTGCCTTGCTTGGCGACCGCGAGCGCCGCGTGAGCACGGACGGTCGCGGTGACGGTGGGGTTCGGCCCGGCGAGAACGGCCGCGAGGGAGTCGTTGAGTTCGTGGGCGTGCTGGAGTCCGGCGCGGTCGTTGAGGACGTCCTGGGTGGACGGATCGCTGCTGATCATGGTGGCGATTGAGCGGGTTGCGGCGGTCGTGTCGATGAGCGCGGCGAGCAGCTTCTCGGGGGTTTGTTGTTCCGCGACCGCGCGTTCAGCGAGGCGTGCGAACTCGGCCAGCGGACCGGCGACCAGTTCTTCGAGGATCTCGGTTTTGGCGCCGAAATGGTGGTACAACGCTGCCTTGCTGATCCCGAGCTGGCTGGTGATGTCGGCGATCGAGGTTCCGGCATAGCCCTTGCTGGTGAACAGGCGCATCGCCACCGCCAGGATGCGGCTGCGCGTGTCGTCATGGCCGGCCACCTTCGGCATGTTGCTCCTTCACGACCGTCGTTGTGGCGATCAGCCTACTTGCCGATCGTTCGGTAAGGCGATACGGTCGCCTTACCGAACGATCGGTAGGCACCTGGGATGAAGGGGTTCTCTCTTGTCAGTGATCAGCGCACGTAACGTCGTCGACGAGGTCGTCCGGCTCACCGGCGAAGGGCCGGCTATCGAACTGGCCGACATGTTCACGGAGGACGCCATCTTCGACATGCCAATGCTTCCCCCTGGCCTGCCCCCGCAGGAGCCCGGCCGCGAGGCGTTCCGCGCCCATCTCCGGGAAGGCGCGGCGGTTCAGCGCTTCGATCGGGTCAGCGACGTATTTATCCACGAGACCAGCGACCCCGCCGTCGCTGTGGCCGAATACCGGATCCATGGCAGGATTCTCGCCACCGGCACGCGGTTCACCGCGCCAGTCGTGATGGTCGCCGGAATCCGCGACGGACGCGTCGCCTGGTCGCGCAACTACTCGACCATGCTCGACGAGCCGGAGGAACAGTAACCGGAACGCTGCTGCGCGGGCCTGCGGGCGCGTCTTCTCCCCCTGATTGCGGCGAGGTCAGCACGCGGCGGTGGCTCGACCGCCGGTGCAGGCCCGCCACACGATCGCGACCCCGCACTGCGGCAGCGCCGCCCGGCACCCGAATGCCGGCGCGGCGCGGGCCGCGCGGCGTCCGACGAATGGTCAGCGGGCAGACACGGACGTTCGTCCGATCGGGGTCGGACCAGACGCCCGCTCATCGGCCGCACATCGGCCCAGCTCTCGTCACCATAGTCGGTGTCTACGGAGAGTGGCTCAATGACCCGTGCCGACCTCGGCGCTGCGTCAGGCATTGATCAACAAGTGGCGCTCGTTTGGCACGAACAATCACGCGGGACGGGGCCGCCCAACCCGTCGATCATACGTCGATCACACAGCCATCCACAGTAGACATGAGAAAGGCTCTGATCTGGGATGAAAACCAGATCAGAGCCTTGATCATTTGTGCGCCGCCAGGGACTCGAACCCCGAACCCGCGGATTAACGAGGTCGTGCACGATTAGGACCCGGCAGTGCTTGTATGCCTGGTTCGGTTTGGTGGTTTGCCTACCGTTCGGCGCAGCGGTCGGAGACCAGTCCGGCGATGGCGAGCGTGGTGTCTTCGAAGTGT
>NZ_QGKS01000103.1 GCF_003172935.1 Micromonospora sicca
GTATAAGAGACAGATGCGGTTCTGGGCGTCGACGTGGACGACGCGGGGGCGGTACGCGCGGGCCTCGGCGTCGTCCATCTGGCCGTACGAGATGAGGATGACCAGGTCACCGGGGTGCACCAGGTGCGCGGCGGCACCGTTGATGCCGATCACGCCACTGCCCCGCTCACCCGGGATGACGTACGTCTCCAGCCGGGCCCCGTTGGTGATGTCCACGATCGCCACCTGCTCCCCGGGGATCAGGTCGGCCGCGTCGAGCAGATCCTCGTCCACGGTCACCGAGCCGACGTAGTGCAGGTCGGCCTGGGTCACCGTGGCGCGGTGGATCTTCGACTTGAGCATGGTCCGGAACATCGGGGTGCCTTTCCGCGGGTCGGTGAAGGAGTCAGGAACGCGGGGCGAGCGGGATCGCCGTGTTGTCGATCAGCCGGGTGGCGCCGGCCCAGGCCGCGATCAGCAGCCGCGCCGGACCGGACACCGGCCCCGGCTCCAGGTCGGCGTCAGTGAGCACCAAATAGTCGAGCCGGGTGCCGGGCGTACCGGAGTCGAAGGCCCGGTGGGCGGCGGCCAGCACCGCGCCCGCGTCCCCGCCCTCCTCGGCGGCCGCGACGCCGGCCCGCAGCGCGGCGGAGAGGCTCAGCGCCGCCGTCCGCTCCGGCGCGGAGAGGTAGCGGTTGCGGCTGGACAGCGCCAGGCCGTCCGGCTCCCGCACGGTCGGCACGCCGACCACCTCGACCGGCACGTCCAGGTCCCGCACCATCCGCCGGACCAGGGTCAGCTGCTGGTAGTCCTTCTCGCCGAAGAAGGCCAGGTCGGGGCGGGTGAGCTGGAGCAGCTTCAGGACCACGGTCAGCACCCCGTGAAAGAAGCCGGGCCGGCTCAGCCCCTCCAGGTCCTCCCCCAGCGGGCCCGGGTTGAGCCGCACCTTCGGCTCCCCGTCCGGGTACATGTCGGCCACCGAGGGGGCGAAGACCACGTCCGCGCCGGCCCGCCGGCCGACCTCCAGGTCCGCGTCGAGGGTGCGCGGGTACCGGTCGAAGTCCTCGTTCGGGCCGAACTGCAGCGGGTTCACGAAGATCGTCACGATGACGTGGTCGGCCCGCTCCCGGGCGGCCCGCAGCAGGGCCTCGTGCCCGGAGTGCAGCGCGCCCATGGTCATCACCACGCCGACCGTGCCGGTCAGCCCGTCCCGCGCCGCCGCCAGTTCCTTGCGCGTGTGCACCAGTTCGGTCATGCGGCCACCTCCCGGTCCCTCCCGCTCAGCACGTCCAGCAGCGGCTCCGCGTCCGCCGGCCGGAGCCGACCGGCCGCGATCGCCCGATCCGCCGTCCGTCGGGCCAACGCCAGGTAGGGCGCCACCGATTCCGGCGCGGTCGCCGCCAGCCGTTCCAGGTGCCGGCGTACGGTGCCCGCGTCGCCCCGGGACACCGGGCCGGTCAGCGCGTCGTCGCCGAGCCGCAGGGCGTTCTCCAGCGCCGCCCGCAGCAGCGGGGCGAGCACCTTCTCCGGCTGGGCCACCCCGGCGTCGCGCAGCCGGTCGGCCGCCTCGTTGACCAGGGTGACCAGGTGGTTCGCGCCGTGCGCCAGCCCCGCGTGGTAGAGCGGCCGGTCCGCCTCCCCCACCCACTCCGGCACGCCGCCGAGGTCGGCCACCAGCCGGGCGGCGAACGCGCGCAGCTCCGCCGGGGCGGTCACCCCGTACGAGATGCCGGCGAGGCGGGTCAGGTCGTCCGGCGTACCGGTGAAGGTCATCGCCGGGTGCAGAGCCAGCGGCCGGGCACCGACGGCGGCGGCCGGGGCGAGGACGGCCAGCCCGTGCGCGCCGGAGGTGTGCGCGACCACCTGGCCGGGGCGCAGCGCCCCGGTCTCGGCCAGGCCGCCGACCACGCCAGCCAGGGCGTCGTCGGGCACCGCCACGATCAGCAGGTCCGTGGCGGCGCGGGCGACCGAGGTCGCGGAACGGTTCGGGGTCTCCGGGAGCAGCAACGCCATCCGCGCCTTCACGGCGCCGGAGATGCCGGAGGCGGCGACCACCCGGTGGCCGGCGGCGGCGAGGGCCGCGCCGAGCACAGCGCCCACCCGGCCGGCGCCGATCACGCCGACGGTGAGGATGCGGGGAAAGACCAACGGGGCGCCGGCGGAGGCGCCACCCGACGGTACGGCGGGCCCGTGCGGGGCGGCCGTACGCGGGCGCAGCGGTGCGCTCATGGCAATCGATCCAGTCCTACGAGTGGGTACCGGTCGATCGCAAGTATGCGCCGGGGTCACGGAGCGAAAACAAGCATGTGTGAAAACCTTCACCGGGCGGTTGAAAGGCGGAATTCCGGGGCACGACACGACCCGCCGGAGCGGCTGCTCCGCGACCTGCTCCGCCCTGCCGCGCGGCAGCCCGTACGGTCGGCGGGTGACGTTTCCCGAGGACCGGCTGCCCTGGCGGGTGGCGATGGACCGGGCGCTCTACGGGCCCGACGGCTTCTTCGTCGCCGGGGCCGGGCCGGCCGCCCACTTCCGCACCAGCGTGCACGCCTCGCCGGTCTTCGCCGCCGCCCTTCTGGCCGTGGTTCACCAGGTCGACGCGGCCCTGGGCCATCCTGCCCGACTGGACGTGGTGGACGTGGGCGCCGGTCGCGGAGAACTCCTCTCGGCCCTCGGCGTTTCCGCTGGTTGCGCTCTGGGCGCCCGCCGGCTGCGGCTCACCGCCGTCGAGCGGGCGGCCAGACCCGCGGACCTGCCCGAGGAGATCAACTGGGTGGACGAGATTCCGGACGCGATCACCGGCCTCCTGCTGGCCACCGAGTGGCTGGACAACGTGCCGCTGGACGTGGCCGTGCAGTCCGACGACGGCTGGCGCTGCCTCCTGGTCGACCCCGCCACCGGGGAGGAGTCGGTGGGTGACCCGGTCAGCCCAGTTGACGAGGAGTGGCTGGACCGGTGGTGGCCGACCACGCCGGCCGCCTCGGGCGCGAGAGCCGAGATCGGCCGGACGAGGGACGAGGCGTGGGCCGAGGCGGTCGCGAAGATCGACCGCGGGCTGGCGTTGACCGTGGACTACGGGCACCTGCGGGACAGTCGGCCGGTCGACGGGACGCTCACCGGGTACCGGGGCGGGCGGCAGGTGCCACCGGTGCCGGACGGTTCGGGTGACGTGACCGCGCACGTCGCCGTCGACTCGGTCGCCTCCGCCGGCGAGCGGGTCGCCCGGTGTGCGTACCGCCTGGTCTCGCAACGGGCGGCGCTGCGGGCGCTCGGGGCCGACGGCGGGCGACCACCGCTGAGCCTGGCTGCCAGCGACCCGGCCGGGTACGTGCGGGCGCTCGCCGCCGCCTCGACGGTGGCCGAACTGACCGACCCGGCCGGGCTCGGCGGGCACTGGTGGCTGCTGCAACCGGTCGACGTCGCCCTCGACTCGCTCATGGCACGATGACGGGCATGACCACCGACGGCGACCTCCGCGAACTGACCGTCGGCACCGGCGCGGGCGGCGAGCAGCTCGGCACCGACATGGTGCTCAACATCGGCCCGCAGCACCCGTCCACGCACGGCGTGCTCCGGCTGAAGCTGGTGCTCGACGGCGAGCGGGTGGTCGCCGCCGAGCCGATCGTCGGCTACATGCACCGGGGCGCGGAGAAGCTCTTCGAGGTACGCGACTACCGGCAGATCATCGTGCTGGCCAACCGGCACGACTGGCTCTCCGCCTTCTCCAACGAGCTGGGCGTGGTGCTCGCCGTCGAACGGCTGATGGGCATGGAGGTGCCGGAGCGGGCGGTCTGGCTGCGGATGGCGCTCGCCGAGCTGAACCGGGTACTCAACCACCTGATGTTCCTCGGCTCGTACCCGCTGGAGATCGGCGCGATCACCCCCGTCTTCTACGCGTTCCGGGAGCGGGAGACGATCCAGGCGGTGATGGAGGAGGTCTCCGGCGGCCGGATCCACTACATGTTCAACCGGGTCGGCGGCCTCAAGGAGGAGGTGCCGGCCGGCTGGACCGGGCGGGCCCGTGCCGCGATCGGCGAGGTACGCCGCCGGCTGCCCGACCTGGACCACCTCATCCGGCGCAACGAGATCTTCCTGGCCCGCACCGTCGGGGTGGGGGTGCTGTCGGCCGCCGACGCGGCCGCGTTCGGCGCGTCCGGGCCGGTCGCCCGGGCCTCCGGCCTCGACCTGGACCTGCGCCGCGACGAGCCCTACCTGGCGTACGACCAGCTCGACGTGCCGGTGGTCACCAAGACCGCCGGGGACTGCCACGCCCGGTTCGAGGTGCTGCTCGACCAGGTGTACGTCTCCCTCGACCTCGCCGAGCAGTGCCTGGACCGGGTGGACCGGCTCACCGGGCCGGTGAACACCCGGCTGCCCAAGGTGGTCAAGGCGCCCGAGGGGCACACCTACGCCTGGACCGAGAACCCGCTCGGCATCAACGGCTACTACCTGGTGTCCCGGGGCGAGAAGACGCCGTGGCGGCTCAAGCTGCGCACCGCCTCGTACGCCAACGTGCAGGCGCTGGCCACGCTGCTCCCCGGCTGCCTGGTGCCGGACCTGATCGCCATCCTCGGCTCGATGTTCTTCGTGGTCGGCGACATCGACAAGTAGCCGCCGGGGCGGTCAGCGCCAGCGGTCGGCGGACCGGGCCCCACCCGCGCGGGGCACCTCGTCCTGCGGCGGGTAGCCGTACCGCTCGTCGGCGCGGGGCCGGCCGTACCGGGCCGGCTCGGGCTCCGCCGCCCGCCACTCGTCCGCCGGCGGCGCGGTGCGCTGCGTCGGGGGACGCCACTCGTCGGGCACGGGCACCCCGCCGGCCGGGAGCGCCGGGCGGCGTTCCTCCGCCCAACCGCCACCCCAGCCCGGCTCGGCGTCCCGCTCCTGGTCGCGGCGCGGCTCGCCACGGCGTACCGACGCCCAGCGGTCCTCGACCCGGAACTCGGTGCCGGCGCCGTCGGCGTGCACCGCCGCGTGCCGCTCACCGACCCGCACCTCCCGGCCGTGCTCGTCGTCGCGGACCGAGGCCCAGCGGTCCCCGGCGCGCAGCTCCGACCAGTAGTCGCCGTCCGGGTCGTCCGAGGCGGGAACGGCGGCCCGGCCGGGCTGCTCGGACGAGCCCCAGGCACGGGCGTCCGGGGCGGGGTACGCCGCACCCCGGCCAGCCCAGGACCGGTCGTCACCCGGGCCGGCCGGGCCGGCCCACGAGCGGTCGTCCCGGGGCGCGCCCTGACCGGCCCAGGACCGGTCGTCGCGCGGCCCACCCTGGCCCGCCGGCCAGCCCCGGTCGTCGCGCGGCGCACCCGCGCGGTCGTCCTGGGCCGCGCCCGCCCAGCGCTGGTCGTCCGCCGGGGCGCCCGACCACGACCGGTCGTCCCGGGGGGCTCCGGACCAGGCCCGGTCATCGCGGGCACCGGCCTGGGCACCCCGGGACCGGTCGTCGCCCGACCAGCCCCGGTCGTCCTCCGGCTCCCGGTGACCGGCCCATGAGCGCTCCTCCGGCTCCGCACCGCCCCGGGCCCGCTCCTCCGGGGACCACCGGCCGGCGTACCCGGCGCCGTAGCGGTTGCCGGCCGCCGGGTCGGCGCCGTCCACGATGGTGTGCCGGGTGGTGACGTGCACGGTCTCGGTGTGGTGCACCACCCCGACCTGGCGCGGGGCCGGCTCAGGCCGGGCCTCCGGCTCGGCGGCGCGCGGGGCGCCGTACACGCCGGACTGGGGGCGTTCGGCGGCGTACCGGCCGGCCGGCTGGGGGTGGCGGACCGCCTCCTCCTCGTCCCGGCGGTCGCCGGCGGACTGCCCCCAGCCCGTCGGGGCCTCGTCCTGGGCGGCGTAGCGGCCCCGGCCCGGCGCGTCGTCGTACGTCTCGGCGGCCGGCACCCGGGCGCGGCCACCGGCCTGCTCGTCGGCGGCCGGGGCGGTGATGCCCGCGGCGGCCGCGATGCCGGCGGCCGCGGCGTCCAGCCGGCGCCGCAGCGCGATGATCGACTCCTGGGCGCGCTGGGCCTGGTCGAGCGCCTGGTTGCCGCGCTGCGCGGCGGCCACGATCTCGCCGCGCAACTCCCGGCGCACCTGCTCGACCTCGTCGAGCAGGTGCTCGGAGCCCGCCGACTCGCCGCCCTCGGCGCGCAGCGCGATGGAGAGGCCGATCAGCACGACGGCCAGGATGGCCAGCACGGCGCCGAAGCGCAGCGGGCCGTTGCCGTCGGCCACCAGGAGGATCAGCGCCGCCATGGGCGCGAGCGCCACACCGATCCAGAACAGGACGGTCAGCAGCGACGAAGTGCGCTTCTCGGCGGGGGGAACCGGGGCGGGCATGGCTGTGCACAGTACCGAGAGTTCCCGCGGCTGGGAACAGGCCGAACGCACGATCTGGCAGGGACGCGGCACCCGTCGACCGCCACCGCGGACGGTCGCCGACGGGCCACCCAGGCCCGTCGGCGACCGGTGGGTCAGCTGGCGGCGAGCGCCCCGTCCGAGGAGAAGACCAGGCCCACGCTTGCCTGGCCGGTCTTCAGGGCGTTCTTGGTCTGCGGACCGCCGGCGTCCAGCGAGCTGAACGAACCGGCCTTGAAGTCGTAGACCTGGACCAGGCCGGCCTGGCACTTCGGCCGCTGCGGGCACTCCGGCGGGCCGGCCAGCACGGTGGCCTGGCCGGAGCACTTGCTCGCCAGATCGGAGAGCGTGGCCACCTTGTACTTGTCGGCGAAGGCCTTGGTGACGGCGAAGGCGTTCTGGTCCTGCGCCGCGGACGGCTTGCCAAAGGTGATCCCGGCCTTGTCGCCCTCCGCCTTCAACGCGCTGACCGTCTTGTCCAGGTCGGGCGCGGAGACCGGCTGGGCGTTCTGGCCGTTCGCCTTGGTGTTGAGGAACTCGGCCATGGTGGCCGCGTACTCCGGGACGACCTGGATCTCGCCCTTGGCCAGGGCGGGCTCGTAGAGCTCCCGGTTGCCGATGGTCTGCACCTTGACCTGGTAACCGGCCGCGGTGAGCGCGATCTTGTAGAGCTCGGCGATGGTCTGGCTCTCGCTGAAATTGCCCGCGCCGACGGTGAACGCGCCGCCCGGGCCCTTCTCGATGCCCTCGGTCAGGTCGTTGGAGTCGGCGAACTCCTTCGCCGCGACCTGCGGGGTCTGCCGCTCGACGTCGACGGACTTGTTCAGCTCGATCAGCTTCGGGGTGTCCAGCTTCTCGGAGACCTTGTCCAGCGCGGCGACGAGCTGCGGGCTGGCCGCCTTCGCGCTGATCGCCGGGAGGACGTTGTCGGTGTTCTGGAGCTTCTTGTCGTCGGTGAGGACGACCAACTGGTCACCCTTGACCGGGGCGCAACCGGCCCCGGAGGCGCCCTTGTCGGGCGCTTCGGTGCCGGACGAACCGCCCTTGCCGCACCCGGTAAGGAGCCCGGCCGCGGCCAGGGCGCCGACCGCCCCGATGGCCAGCCTGGTACGTGCGCGCATCAAAGCCCGCCTTCCGTGTCCCGGCGCGACCCTTCCGGGCCGGCCGCGTGTCCGACGGGCGATCGTCCACTGATGCGCCCGCAAGGTCCACCCAACATCTTGCCCGGGGGGACCGACAACATGTGGCGACCTTCGTCACCGGATCGTCACCCGGTCCCCGGCGGGCGCCCGCCGGGGCGTACCGGCGGGTCAGCCGCCACCGGTGACGGCGTCCGCGGCCCGGCGGTCCCCGCCGCCGCGGGCCCGGCGCAGCGGGCGCGGCGTGGCCACCCGCTCGACCAGCGCGAGCAGCAGCTCCACCAGCACGGCGAGCCCGGCCACCAGCACGCCGCCGGCGATGATCTGGCCGCCACCGGCCGCGATGTCCAGCCCGAAGCCGGCCCGGATGATCTGACCCAGCCCGCCGCCGTTGACGAAGGACGCCAGCGCCGCGGTGGCGACCACCTGGACCGCGGCGGTACGAAAGCCGGCGGCCAGGTACGGCACGGCGAGCGGCAGCTCCACCCGGCGCAGCAGCTGCCCCCCGGACAGGCCCATCCCACGCGCCGCGTCCCGGGCCTCCGGATCGGCCTGCCGCACCCCGGTGTACGCGTTGGCCAGCAGCGGTGGCACCGCGAACACCGCCAGCGCGACCACCACCGACGGCCGGCCGAAACCGAGGAAGGTCAACGGCAGGATGGTCAGCAGGGCCAGGGTCGGGATCGCCAGGCTGACGTTGGAGATCAGCAGCACCCCGCCGCCGCCCCGGCCGGTGTGCCCGAGCCAGAGCCCGAGCGGCCAGGCCACCAGGCAGCCCAGCAGCACCGCCGCGGCGGACATGCTCAGGTGCTCGCCGAGCCGGTCCAGGATGCCGCCCGGGTTCGTCCAGTTCAGCGGGTCGTTCAGCCAACGCACGGCCTGTTCGATCGCGTTCATGAGACGCGCCCGCGCAGCCACGGCGTGAGCAGCCGGCCGACCCCGGCGAGGACTAGGTCCAGCACCAGCGCGAGCAGGACGCAGAGCAGCGTGCCGGTCATGATCTGCGCCTTGTAGAAGTTGTTCTGGAAGCCGGCGAAGATCAGCTGGCCGAGGCCGCCGCGACCGACCACCACGCCGACGGTGACCAGGGCCACCGTGGAGACGGTGGCCAACCGCAGGCCGGTGAGGATGCCGGGCAGGGCCAGCGGCAGCTCGATCCGGAACAGCCGGCCCCAGCGGCCGTACCCCATCCCCTCGGCGGCCTCGCGGACCTCGGGGGGCACCTGGTTCAACCCGGCCACCGCGTTGCGGACGATCACCAGCAGGGCGTAGAGCACCACCACGCTGAGCACGGTCAGCACGCCGATGCCCAGATAGGGCGCGAGGAAGGCGAACAGCGCCAGCGAGGGGATCGTGTAGAGCACGCCGGTGAGAGCCAGGATCGGCCCGGCGAGGGACCGGAACCAGTACGCGGCCACCGCCAGCGGCAGCGCCACCACCGCGGCGATCAGCACCGCCCGGGCGGTCAGCGAGGCGTGCTCGCGCAGCGCGGTGAGGATCGTGTCAGAGTTGTCCCGCACGTACTGCCAGGAGAACCACGGGTTCTCCGGCTCGGCCCGGTAGCTCAGGTGGAGGGACACAGGTGGACGTTACCCCGCAGGCCGGCGGCGACGCCGGACACGGCGCGGCCTCGATCACCCTGGAGGGCATCCGCAAGCGCTACCCGGACGGGACCGAGGCGGTGCGGGAGCTGAGCCTCGAGGTCAAGGCCGGGGAGCTGGCGGTGCTGATCGGCCCGTCCGGCTGCGGCAAGTCCACCGTGCTGCGGATGATCAACCGGTTGATCGAGCCGACCGCTGGCCGGATCCTGCTCGGCGACGACGACGTCACCCGGGTCGACCCGGTCCGGCTGCGCCGCCGCATCGGGTACGTGATCCAGAACGTCGGTCTCTTCCCGCACCAGACCGTCAGCGCGAACGTGGCCACCGTGCCCGGCCTGCTCGGCTGGCCGCGGGAGCGGACCCGCCGGCGGGTCGACGAGCTGCTGGACCTGGTCGGCCTCGACCCGGCCCAGTTCGGCCGCCGCTACCCGCACGAGCTCTCCGGCGGTCAGCGGCAGCGCGTCGGGGTGGCCCGGGCGCTCGCCGCCGACCCGGTGGTGCTGCTGATGGACGAGCCGTTCTCCGCCGTCGACCCGATCGTCCGGACCCGGCTGCAGGAGGAGTTCCTCCGGCTCCAGGCCGAGGTCCGCAAGACGATCGTGCTGGTCACCCACGACCTGGACGAGGCGGTCCGGCTGGGCGACCGGATCGCGGTGCTCTCTCAGGGCGGCCGGCTGGAGCAGTACGACACCCCGGCCGCCATCCTCGGCTCGCCCGCCTCGCCGTTCGTCCGCGAGTTCGTCGGCGCCGACCGGGGCATCCGCCGGCTGGCGGTCACCCCGGTCACCCGGGAGGTGCTCGACCCGCTACCGGCGGACGACGGGTCGGACCTGCCCGCGGTGCCGCTCGGCGGGTCGGCGTACGACGCGTTGGGCGTGCTGCTCACCTCGGCCGCCGAACACGCCGTGGTCACCGAGGACGGCCGCCCGGTCGGGCTGCTCAGCCGGGACCGGGTGCTGACCCTGGGAGCCATGGCGGGCTGACCGGGCCTCGCCCGGCGGTTCCGGCGTCGAGCGCGGCCCCCGCGACGGGGGCGGGCGCGGTCAGGCGCGGCCGCCGAGGCTGGCGGCGCCGACGATCCAGCCGGCGAAGAAGCCGTACGTGGCGCCGGTGCTCGCCGCCTGGAAGGCCGCGAGCAGCGACCCGTCCGGGCCGAGCAGCGCGGCGAGCAGCCCGGTGAACCCACCCGCCAGGACGTACGCCGCCCAGCCGGAGAAGAACTGGCTGACCGAGCCCTGCACCCGGGCCACCTGCGAGGCGGGCAGCAGATAGAGGAGCGCCGCCGCCAGGATCACCATCAGCACCGCCCGCAGGTCGGTGGCGAACACCCCGTGCGCCGGGTCGTCGGAGTGCAGCCGCCAGGCCGGCCAGGCCAGCAGCCGCAGGAACCAGCCGCCCGCGCCGTTCGGGTCCGTGTGAGCCTGGACCCACCCCACGTACGCGGGGCTGCCGCCGACCCCGACCAGGAGCAGCGCGGCCAGGGTGCCGGTGCCCGCGGCGGTGCCGTAGCCGCTGACGGTCCGGGGGCGGTTGGTGAGGGCCATGGGGCGGTCAGTTCCCGGCCCGCGCCGCCGGGCAAACCTGCGCGCACGGGCCACCCCCGCCAGCCGGCGGGCAGCCACCGGACGGGTCAGTGCTTCAGCAGGTAGTCGATGAAGGCGGCGCGCAGCAGTGGCGCGGCCTCCTCGTAACCGTGCCCGGTCAGCTCGCGCCACAGGGCGTTGGCCTCATCGATGATGGGCCCGATCGAGTTGGGCGCCCCGTCCAGCACGGCGGCCTCGTCCGCGTTCGGCAGGTGCCGCAGCACCGTCCAGAAGAAGTTGACGTCGTGCCGCTCCCGGGCCAGGGCGAACGCCTGCTCGCGCAGCTCCTCGGTGGAGAGCTGGTCGAGCTGGTCGAAGGTACGGCCGCCGGTGGCAGGAGATTCGGTCATGCCGCCGAGCCTAACCGGCGAGATCAGGCTCGGCCCGCCGGACGGGGCCCGGTCAGCGGTCGTCGGCGTCCCAGCGCTGCGGGCCGGTCTCCCAGCGGTGCGCCTCCCACGGGTCGACCGTGGTCTCGGGGGCCTGCACGGGCAGCACCGACGGCCAGGTGTCGACCGGGCCGGGCCGGGACAGCGCCCAGCCCGTGCTGATCGTGCCGTCCCCGGCCGGCGCCCGCTCGAACGCTTCGCCGGTGACCGCCCGCGGTCGGCCGAGCGTCTCGACCAGCCGGGTGACCAGCAGCCCGGTGCCGAGCATCGCCCCGCCGACGGCCCACCGGCTGACCGTCCAGCCGCGGGCCTGCGCCCAGGCGAGGAAGACCACCACCAGGGTGACCGCGATCAGGGTGCCGAGGATCCCGCCGCGCCGGCCGTACGCGCTGGTGCCGGCGAGCATCGCCGTGCCGACGGCCAGGATCGACCAGTCCAGCCCGGAGGTGGGCGCCACGGGGCCGGTCCCGTTGGCCGCGATCAGCACCCCGGCGAGCATGGCCAGCACGGTGGAGCCGACCAGCGCCAGGGCGGCCACCGTCGCGGCGACGCCGCCCCGCCGCCGGGCCGGGTCGACGACCGGCCGGAACCGGCCCACCAGCCGGCGGATCGCCTTGACCGCGCCGAACAGGCCGCCGAGGACGGCCAGCGCGGCGAACCCGGCGAAGAGGTTGACGGCCATGCCCCGGGGGTCGTACGTGCCCTGCACGGCGACGGGGCCGGCGCGCCGCTCGATGTACACGATCACCCCGGCCGCGCCCGCCAGGCTGGCCGCCCAGCCGGGCACGTGCAGCACCACCACCGCCAGGGCGAGCGCCGCGCCGCCCACGGCGGCCACCACCAGTGCCGGGAGGAGGGCCTCCCGCAGGCCATGGTCGCCCTGCTCGGCGAAGTGCAGCGCGGCGGCCACCGCGACCGGGCCGACCGCCAGGTTGACGGCGGCGGCGCGCAGGCTCAGCCCGGCGGCGAGGGCCAGCAGGCCCAGCGCGACCACGTCGACGAGCAGCGACTTCAGGCCGTCGCCGCGCAGCGCGTCCGCGTTCTCCCGCCAGAGCAGGTACGCCATGCCGCCCAGCCCGGCCAGCAGCACGAACTCCCAGACCACGTGGACGGCGATCCGGTCCCGCCCGGGCTCACCGTGCAGAGGGTCGTCGAAGACGTTCTCCAGCACTGCGGCGGGCACCCCCGACGACGGCTCCGCCGGCCCATCCCGGCCCGTTTCGTCGTACGTCATGACCCGCGCCTCCCACGTCGCCGGCCGACCGGCCCGACGCACGGGCGGACCGGCGGCGGCCGTTGCTTCCGGTCGCCAGGCACGGTACCTGCGGGCGCGGGTGGTGGGAACCCCCTGATCAGAGGCGGCCGCGAGGTGTCTCCCGGTCGCCGGGCTCGCGATCCTCGTCGTCCTCCTGCTCCGGCACCCGGCAGGCCCGCTCCAGCCAGAGGGCGGCGGCCACCAGGGCGAGCGAGGCGAGCAGCCCGGCGCCGGCGGCCGGCCGGTCGCCGGCCGCCGCGTTGGTCCGCTCGACGAAGAGCCACGCGGTGAGCCCGGCGTAGAAGCCGGCGAAGATCGCCCCGGCCAGCGCGGAGGCCTTGGCCAACACCACGAACCGGGCGACCAGCAGCGGGTTGACCGGGTCCCGGCCCGGCCGGCGCTCGATCCGGCCCCGGGTGTTGACCGCCGCGTACCCCTCCAGCACGGCCAGCGCGGCCAGCGTGACGACCGGCAGCCAGGGCAGGTTCGGCGCGACGTCGTAGTAGAAGCTGCTGATCAGCAGCCAGGCCACCGCGGCGGCGGCGAGAGCGGCCACGACCAGGGTGGAGATCCGGGTCGGACCCATCCGGAAGCGGTCGGGGTCGCGCGGGAACTGCGCCTGGCTCATGCCGTCCGGCTCCAGTGGGTCATGCGTCCGACTCTAACGCCAGATCCGGTCGGGGGCTCAGTTCCAGCGCGTCCCCGGCCAGCGGCTCGGCGTTGAGCAGGTCGGTCAGCCAGCCGTGGCCGGGCAGTCGCCCGTGCGGCTCGATGTCGATCCACGGCCGGAGCACGAAGGCCCGCAGGTGGGCGCGAGGGTGCGGCAGGGTCAGCTCCGGGTCGTCGCTGAGCACCGGCCGGCCCGCGTCGTCCCAGACCGTGACGACGTCGACGTCCAGGGTGCGCGGCCCGAACCGGCGTTCCGGGTCGCGGACCCGGCCGGCCGCCGCCTCGGCGGCCCGGGCCCGCGCCAGCCAGTCCCGCGCGGTCGCCGCCGGGTCCACAACCAGCACCACCGCGTTCAGGTACGCCGGCTGCGCGGCGTCCCCCCAGGGTGGAGTCTCGTACACGCCGGAGACCACCCGCACCGCGTCCCCGAGCGCGTTCACCGCCGAGCGCAGGTGGTCGAGCCGGTCGCCGAGGTTGCTGCCGATCGACAGCACGGCCCGGGTCACCGGGTACGCCGCATCGTGACGGCAACGTCCCGGAAGGCGTGCGGGATCGGCGCCTCGGGCTTGTGCACGGTGATCGTGGCGGCGCCGACCAGCGGCTCGGCGAGGCAGACCGCGAGCAGCCGGTCGGCGAGCGTCTCGATCAGGTTCACCGGCTCCCCGGTGATCACCGCCACCAGCCGCTCGGCCAGCTCGCCGTAGTGCACCGTGTCGGTCACCTCGTCGGAGCGCGCGGCCGGCGCCAGGTCCAGTTCGAGCACCGCGTCGACCACGAACTCCTGCCCCTGGGCGCGCTCGAAGTCGTAGACGCCGTGCCGGCCGCGCGCCCGCAGCCCGGTCAGCTCGATCCGGTCGGTCATCGGGCGTCCTCTCCCCGCGCCGGCCCCGCCCCGGCCCGCTTCGGCGCCGGGCCGCCGCCGGTCGCCGCCGTCGTTCCCGGTGGGACCGGCGACCAGGTGGGGGCGGCCGGTGGCGGCCCAGACGGCGAGCGCGTCGGCGGTGGCGCGGACGTCGTGCACCCGGACCCCCCAGGCGCCGGCGGCGACGGCGAGCAGGCTGGTGGCGACGGTGGCCGCCTCCCGTTCGGCGGTCGGGCGGGGCGCGCCGTCCGGGCCGGTCAGCAGCTGACCCAGGTACGACTTGCGGCTCGCCCCGAACAGCAGCGGGAAGCCCAGTTCGAGCAGCTCCGGCAGGCGGGCGCTGAGCTCCCAGTTGTGCGCGGCGGTCTTGGCGAAGCCGAGCCCGGGGTCGACGATGATCCGGTCGGCGGCCACCCCGGCGGCCAACGCCTCGTCCACGCGCTGACCCAGCTCGGCCCGGACGTCGGCGACCACGTCGGTGTAGCTGGCCAGGTCGCGCATCTCGCGGGAGTGCCCCCGCCAGTGCATCAGCACCCAGGGGCAGCCGGCGTCGCGGACCACCCGGGCCATGTCCGGGTCGGCGAGGCCCCCGGAGACGTCGTTGACCACGTCGGCGCCGGCGGCGAGGGCCGCCTCGGCCACCCGGGCCCGGCTGGTGTCGATGCTGACCGGGATGCCGGCCGCGGCGAGCTCGCGGATCACCGGCAGCACCCGGGCGTTCTCGGTCTCCGCGTCGACCCGGTCGGCGCCGGGACGGGTCGACTCCCCGCCCACGTCCACCAGGTCCGCACCGGCCGCGCACAGTCGCACTCCGTGTCCGACCGCGGCGTCGAGATCGGCGTATCTGCCGCCGTCGGAGAAGGAGTCGGGCGTGACGTTGAGGACGCCCATCACCACCGGGGCCTGGGCCCGTACCAGATCGGTCACGACTAGACCGTACCGGTCGCCGACAGCGCCTTTGCCGACCCGGCCCCGGACCGCCCGCAACAGTCCTGACATGCCGATTGGAACAGGTGTACGATCGGTCGTCCGGGTCGTATCGGGCCGACTCTTCGCGGGTTGTCGCAAAGGTGGCCGGGCCGTACGCTTTGGAATTGCCCAGCATCGAGATGGCGAAGCCTGGAGGGAGGGCCGAAGCGGGAGAAATTCCCCCAAAGCTCACCACTCTGCGTGGTGGGTAACGAACGCAGCGTCGCCGACGCTGCGCAGAGTGAGCACCGATCCCGCCAGGCTTGACTACTGCACCACCGCGGCGTCGCCGGCCGCGTCATGGGGAGGTTTCCAGTGATCGCCATCGAGCTCCTGGGGACGGCGTCGTCCGCCGTCCACCACGCGCTCCACACCCTGGCGTCGACTCCACTCGCCGAGCCGGCGCCCAAGGGCATCGACACCGAGGGTGTCGTCACCTTCTTCGCCAGCAAGATCGCACCGATTCTGCTCGCCGTGCTCGGCGTCATCTTCATCGGGCGGGCCAGCCGGGGCGAGATCTCGAAGGTGCTGACCAGCTCGGCCATCGCCATCGTCGGCCTGGCGTTCATCGCCGGCGCCGCCACCCTCTTCTTCGTCGGCGACTACCTGATCAACCTGATCTTCGAATAGGCGCGGGCGACCATGCGGCTGCGCACCGACGACGACATCTACCGGGCTCGTCTCGTCTATCTGGGGCCGCCCGGCTACACCCTTCCCGTGCACCTGCCGTACGCCCAGTACGGCCTGTTCATGCTGCTCGTACCCCTCTACATGTTCATCCACTGGCTGTTCACGCTGCAGGTCGAGCTCTTCCCCGCGTGGGAGATCTCGCTCGCCATCGTGACCACCTCGTTCATCTTCCGGTACGTCGACCCGGACCGGCCGGCGCGCATGGTCATCCGCACCGCGCTGACCGACTGGCGACGCACCCGGGAGCCGGCCGCCGAGCTGCGCGACCCGCGCCTGGTGGCGAGCCGGATCAGGATCCGGGAGGAACTGGCATGACCGGGCGTACGCCGATCGGGCAGACGAACGACGCGGGTGAGGCGGTCGCATGAATCGCTCTTCCACGCCGGGTTCCCCGGCCGGGCGGCACGCCGATCCCCACGGTAACCGTGCGCGATCGTTCGACTACCCAGAGGCCGAGGAACTGGACGAGGTCGCCCTCGACCCGGCCCTGGTGACCAGCCCCGGGCACGGCCGGGTCGGCGTCTTCCAGCCGCCCCGGCCCGCCTCGCCGCGCGGCCAGGCGGCGGGCGATCAGCCCGCGTCGACGGTCGGCGACAGCGGCGACATCGACTCGCCGTTCCTCGACCTCTTCGGCGGCGCGCAGCCGGCCGGCCGCCGCCCGGCGCCGGTGAC
>NZ_QGKS01000091.1 GCF_003172935.1 Micromonospora sicca
CCGCAGGCAGTAGTCCTCGACGCGGTCGGCGCCGCCGGCGACGCTCACCAGATCGCCGAAGCTGGGCGTCTCCAGCGCCTTGGCGCGCTGCTCTGGCGACTTGGCGAGGTACGACCGGCAGAGCCCGGTCAGCTGCGCCGTGGTCGCCGGTCGGCCCGGTCCGGCACCGGTGGTGCCGGGTGCCACGGACGGGCCGGTGCTGGCGGGGGTGCCCGGGCTGCTCCCGGTCGGGTCGGCCCCGCGGGTCGGCGACGGCGAGCCGTCGACGCCGGAGCTGGAGCTGCCCGGCGTGGTGGGTGCGGGTGGGGAGGTGGGCTGCTCGGGACGGTCGAGGCTGACCGCGGCGAAGGCCACGCCGGCGGTGGCGGTGGCGGCGAGCCCGGCGACCCAGGCCGCCGCGCCGACCCGGAGCCGCCGTCGCCGGGGTGCCGGCGCCGGCGCGAACGCGGGCGCCACGCGGGCCGCTCGGAACGCGGCCATGGCCTGCTCCTCCCCGGACAGCTCGCCCGGGTTCGCCGGGGCGGCCGCGGCGGCGAGCAGGTGCCGCAGCGGGTCCGCGTCGGCCGGGGGTCGGCCGTCCCGGGCCGCGTCGAGGAGACGCTCGGACTCCGCCCGGTCGGCGGGCCCGTCGGACCGGCGAAAGCTCATTCGGAATCCCCTCACGTCATCCGTCCGCCGGCTCGGCGTGGGGCGCGCTGGGCGCCTGCGATCCCCGACCGGTACGGGGGCGGGGCGGCGCCGACGGCTGGCCCGGCTCGCCGCGTTCGAGCAGCCCGGCGAGTCGGCGCAGCCCCCGGTGGGCGGCGGTGCGGACCGCGCCCGGGCGCCGCCCGAGGACCCGTCCGGCGGTCTCCGCGTCGAGACCGATCACCGCCCGGAGCAGCACCGCCTCGGCCTCCCGCGGCGGCAGGGTGGCGATCAGCGCGAGCGCCGCCTCGGTGCCGATGGTCTCCCCGGCCCGCTCGGCGGTGTCGGCGTCCCCGGCCAGCTCGCTGAGCGCCTGCACGGGCACCGGCAGCGACGGTCTGCGGCGCTGCCGGCGCAGATGGTCCATCGCGCGGTTGCGGGCGATGGTGACCGTCCAGGCCCGGATTTCGCCGCCGGTGAATCTGGGCAGGTCACGGGAGATCTGCAGCCAGGTTTCCGAGGCGACGTCCTCGGCGTCCGCGCCGACGAGCGCGGTGAGATAGCGGACCAGGCCGGGCTGCAGGGTGCGGTAAAGGAAACGGAATGCTTCCTCGTCCCCCGCCTGCGCGGCGACGACCGCCTCGTTCAGCTCACCGGTCATGGACCCGCCGTTCCGAATCCGCGGGCCGACCCGTGCCGGAGCCGGCGAGGCCGGCGCCCGCCCTGTCCGACAACCGGACCACCACCCGCACCATCAGCCCCCCGCTGACCCGATCGCGCCCGACGCCGGAGCGGCGGACGCACGTATGGACAACGCCGCGGAACACGGCCGTCGGCGGACATACGGTACCGGCGCCATGGGGCGGCCCAGAGCCGGGCTAACGCTAGGAGTGGATCGGTGGTGGGACAAGCCGCCGTTCGATCGGAAAGAGTGAGATTTGTCTACAACCTGACACGGCGAGTCGGTGTAACGGCAGGGGCCTTTCAGACGCTCGGTGCGCCGATCAGCGGACATCAGGTGAATCCGATGTCCTGAAGCCGGACATACGAACTCGTCAGCCCCATTTCCTGGCCGATCGTACCGGGGTCCGCAAGGTCGGCCGAACGGCGCGGATGCCGCCGACCATTCGGCGAATCGACCTCGAACCGGCCGCCGCTTCCGGCGGGAGAGATCGCGGGAAATACTCCGCCGCCACTCTGGGTACGGTAATGGGGTGTTGTCATCGGAAGTCGTACTCAGCGGTCGGTACCGCCTGGACGAACGTGTCGCCACCGGCGGCATGGGCGACGTCTGGCGTGCCACGGACCAGGTGCTGGGCCGTCAGGTCGCAGTGAAGGTCCTACTTCCGGCGCTGGTGTCCGACCCCGACTTCATCGCCCGGTTCCGCGCCGAGGCCCGGATCATGGCCTCGCTGCGCAGCCCCGGCATCGTGCAGGTCTTCGACTCCGGCGCGGACGACCTGCCCGACGGCAGCCGCGCCGACTACCTGGTCATGGAGTTCGTCGAGGGCGAGCCACTCTCCCGCCGCATCGAGGCCGCCGGGCAGCTCGAGGTCGCCGAGACGATGTCGATCGTGGCGCAGGTGGCCCAGTCCCTGCACGCGGCGCACGCCCGCGGCATCGTGCACCGGGACGTCAAGCCGAGCAACCTGCTGGTGCAGGAGGACGGCACGGTCGTGCTGGTCGACTTCGGCGTGGCCCGGTCGACCAACGTGACCAGCATCACCAGCACGAACGCCGTACCCGGCACCGCCCTCTACATGGCTCCCGAGCAGGCCGCGGGCCGTCCGGTCTCCGGGGCCACCGACATCTACGCGCTCGGCGCCGTGGCGTACTGCTGCCTCACCGGCAGTCCGCCGTTCACCGGCGACAATCCGCTCCAGGTCGCCGTGCGGCACCTCGACGACGAGCCGCCGGAGCTGTCGCACGACATCCCGCAGCCGGTCCGCGAACTGGTCGCGCGGGCGCTGGCGAAGGACCCGGCCGACCGCTTCCCGGACGGCGCCGCGATGGCGGCGGCGGCCCGCGCCGCGATCTCCGAGTCGCCCACCGCCATGGTGCCGGTCACGCTGCGCAGGCCGGCCGGCCCGATGACCACCCGGGACGACCACCCGATCGTGGCGCCGACGGCCACGGTCGGCCGAGCCGGTCGGCGCGGGCGACGTGGCGCGCTGGTCGGCGCGCTCGCGGCGGTGCTGGTGGGGCTGATCGCGCTCGGCGCCGCGCTCGGCGCGGCGAAATCGGCCGACAACAACCCGGCCACCACGATCGAGACCACGTCGCCCGGGGTCGCGCCCAGCGGCGAAGGCGAGGTCCCGGCCGCCACCGAGGCCGCCCCGACGGACCAGGACGGTCGCACCTACCGTCCGGCCGGGCCGGGCAACCGGCCGTCCCCGTCGGCTTCGGCGACACCGAGCCGGACGCCGACCCCGGCTACCTCGCCGTCGACATCACCGGAGCCCTCGACGGTCGAGACCACGCCGACGAGCACCGAGCCGGTGCCGACTGACACGACCACGACCACCGCGCCGGTACCGACGGACACGAGCACCACGACCACCCCTCCGGACACCCCAGAGGGCTGAACCGGCCCGATCCATCGCCGGCACCGGTGCGCCGCTGCTCCGCACCGGCCACAGGGGACCGGCCAACCTCGCCGCACCGCCTGATCCGAAGCGGCCGCGCTCCGGTCCCGCTGCTAGCGGGCCCGAGCGCGGTCGCTCACCGCGCCGTTTTCACTCCGCGCCGAGCGCCTCGACCACCGGCCGGGCCAGCGCCCGCCGGGCCGGCAGGACGGAGGCGGCGAGCGCGGCCAGCACCGCCACCGCGAGGATCAGGCCGAGCCGCCCCCACGGCATGACCAGGGTGAAGTCGCCGCCGATCCGGGCCACCACGGCCATCGCGCCCGCGCTGACGCCGGTGCCCAGCGCGATCCCGAGCAGCGTGCCGACCAGGGCGGTGAGCACCGCCTCGACGGCCAGCACGGCGCGCATCCCGCCCCGGGTCAGCCCGACCGCCCGCAGCACCGCGTTCTCCCGGGTGCGTTCGACCACCGACAGGCTGAGCGTGTTCGCCACCCCGACCAGCGCGATCACCACGGCCAGGCCGAGCAGCGCGGTGACGAAGGCGAGCACCATGTCCACCGTGCCGGTGAGCATCTTCTTGTACGCGGCCTGGTCCATCAGATTGACCGTGGGGTAGTCGGCGAGCACGGACTCGATCGCGGTCCGGGCCGCGGCCGGGGAGACCCCGTCGGCGGGGTCGACCTCCGCCAGGTACCCGCGCTCGGCCGGGAAGAGCCGGCCGAAGTCGGCGTCCACCACGTCGACCACGAAACCGGCGGGCACCGGGCTGCCGGCCAGCACCGGACCGTCGTCGGCGACCACCGCCGCCACCCGGAACGTCCGACCGGCGACGGTCACGGTCGAGCCGACGGTCCAGCCCCGCGCCGCGGCCACCTGCCGGTGCACCAGCACGGTGCCGGGGCCGAGCCGGCCGACGTCACCGGAGTCCACGGCGGTCAGCGTCCGGCCGATCAGGGCGGGGTGCGCCGACCGCACACCGACACCGCCGACGACGCGGCTGCGCTGCTCGTGCACGACGCCCAGCTCCGGTCGGGCGGCCAACTCCCCGGCCAGCGGCGCCGGCAGGTCCGCCCCGATCCCGGTGACCAGGAAGTCCACCCCGATCTCCGCGTCCACGGCGCGCTCGATGCCCGCCTTCGCGCTGCCCGCCCCGACCACGAACGCCGACACCAGACCGATCCCGATGACCAGCGCGGTGGCGGTCGCGGCGACCCGGCGCGGGTTGCGGACCGCGTTGGCCACGGCGAGCCCGGCGGTCGCGCCGAGCAGTCGCCGGGCCGGCCGGCCCAGCACCCGGACCAGCGCCGGCACCAGCACCGGGCCGAAGAGCACGATGCCGAAGAAGCTGAGCACCCCGCCGGCGGCCACCAGCGGCACCTGACCGGCCAGGCCGGCGCCGACCAGCGCCGCCACCCCGGCGGCGAAGACCAGCGCGCCCAACGCCAGCCGCATCCGGCCGGCCCGCCGGGACGGCCGCACCGCCGCGTCGGTGAGCGCGGCCACCGGCGGCACCCGGGTCCCCTGCCAGGCCGGCAGCGCCCCCGCGCCGACGGTGAGCAGCGTGCCGAGGCCGAGGCAGAGCAGCACCGTCCGGGCGGTGAGGGTGAGCCCGCCGGAGGTCGGGGCCTCCCGCGCGGACAGCAGCGCGTTCAGTCCGCCGGCGAGCGCGGCGCCGGCGAGGACGCCGAGCACCGAGGCGAGCAGCCCGATCACCGCCGCCTCCAGCAGGGTCGCCCGGAACACCTGCCCGCGGGTGGCGCCGACCAGCCGCAGCAGCGCGGTCCGCCGGGTCCGCTGGGCGAGCACGATGGCGAAGGTGTTGGCGATGACGAAGCCGGCCACCACGACGGACACCGCCGCGAAGGTCATCAGGAACAGGCCGAACTGGCGCTGGTCGCGTACCGCGTCGTCGACCGCGTCGTCGAGGATCTGCTGCCGCTCCTTCACCGTCGCCCCGGCCCCGGCCACGGCGCGGACCCGTTCGGCCAGCGCCCGCGGGTCCGTCCCGGGACGGGCGGCCACCATGATCCGGCCGTACCCGGGCTCGCCGGTCACCGCGAGCGCGTCGGCGCCCACCAGCCCCAGGTACGGTCCGCCGACGTCCCGCGGGGTGCCGGCCACGTCCACCGTGCCGACCAGGGTGTACGGCCGGGCCGCTCCCCCGGACCCGCCGACCCGTACCGGTGAGCCGAGCCGGAAGCCCTCGTCGGCGACGGTCGGCGCGTCGAGCACCAGCTCGCCGGGGCGGGCCGGCAGCCGGCCGGCCACCACGTCGTACGACTGGAGGGCCGGATCGGTGGGGATCGCGGCGAGGACGGCGTACCCGAGCACCGGGCGGCCGTCGGAGCCGACCACCCCGGCGGAGCCGGTCAGCTCGCCGTCGGCGGCGGCCACCCCGTCGACGGCCCGCACCTGGTCGACCAGGGCGGGCGGCAGGGGCGTCTTCCCGGCGTACACGGCCAGGTCGGTGTGCCGGTCGAAGGTGCCGGCGCGCTCGTACGCGGCGGCCCGCATGCCGTCGGTGAAGATCAGCGTGCCGGCGACGAAGGCGACGCCCAGGACGATGGCGAGCGAGGAGAGCAGCAGGCGCAGCCCGTCGGCGCGTACCTGGCGCAGGGTCAGACGGAACATCGGGTCACCGCCCCTGGGCCGGCGTGGCGGCCGGGTCGAGGCGGGTGAGCGCGTCGAGGACCTGCCCGGCGGTCGGCGCGATCAGTTCGTGGACCAGGCGGCCGTCGGCGAGGAAGACCACCCGGTCGGCGTGCCCGGCGGCCACCGGGTCGTGGGTCACCATCACGACCGTCTGGCCGAGGGTGTCGACCGCCTCGCGGAGCAGGCGCAGCACCTCGGCGCCGGAGCGGGAGTCCAGGTTGCCGGTCGGCTCGTCGGCGAAGACCACCCACGGCCGGGTGATCAGCGCCCAGGCCACCGCGACCCGCTGCTGCTGCCCGCCGGAGAGTTCGGCGGGCCGGTGCCGGAGCCGGTCGGTGAGCCCCACCGCGGCGACCACCTGCCGCAGCCAGGCCGGGTCGGGCCGCCGGCCGGCGATGGCCAGCGGCAGGACGATGTTCTCCTCGGCGGTGAGGGTGGGCAGCAGGTTGAACTTCTGGAAGACGAAGCCGATCCGGTCCCGGCGCAGCAGCGTGAGCCGCCGGTCGTCGAGGCGGGCGAGGTCCGCGTCGCCGATCCGCACCGCGCCGCCGCTCGGCCGGTCGAGCCCGGCGAGGCAGTGCATCAGCGTGGACTTGCCGGACCCGGAGGGTCCCATGATGGCGGTGAACCGGGCGGCGGCGAAGTCGAGGTCGACGCCGTCGAGCGCGACGACCCGGGACTGGCCGGCGCCGTACTCCTTGCGCAGGTCGCGGGTGGTGACCGCGACGCCGGCAGCGGTCGTGACAGGTGCGACGGACACGTGGTGCTCCCCGTGTTTCAGGCGGTGGATCTGACCCTTCCGACGCTAGGCGCGGCACCGGCCGGTTGATCTCCACCTGCGCGCTCGACCTGGGTACGACCGGGGTCGCCCCGGACCGGGTGGACCCGTACGACCCAGGTCGTACGCCCGCTCAGCCGCCGGGGGTGACCAGCCCGCTCTCGTACGCCAGCACCACCGCCTGCACCCGGTCGCGGAGCTGGAGTTTCGCCAGGATCCGGCCGACGTGGGTCTTCACCGTCGCCTCCGCGACGTGCACCCGGGCGGCGATCTCCGCGTTGGACAGGCCCTGCGCCACGAGCAGCAGCACCTCCCGTTCCCGCTCGGTGAGCTGGGCCAGCCGGGGGTCCTCGGTCGGGCCGGGACCGAGCTGACCGGCGAACCGGTCCAGCAGCCGCCGGGTGATCGACGGCGCCACCACCGAGTCGCCCTCGGCGACCACCCGGATCGCGGCCAGCAGCTCCTCCGGCGGGACGTTCTTGAGCAGGAAGCCGCTCGCCCCCGCCTGGAGGGCGGCGAACGCGTCGGCCTCGGTGTCGAAGGTGGTGAGCACCAGCACCCGGGGCCGACCCAGCGGCCGCCCGGCGCAGATCCGGCGGGTCGCCTCCACCCCGTCCATGGTCGGCATCCGGATGTCCATCACCACCACGTCCGCCTCGACCCGGTCGAGCACCCGCAGCGCGTCGGCGCCGTCGATCGCCTCGCCGACCACCGCCAGGTCGGGCTGGGAGTCCAGCACCATCTTGAACCCGGCGCGCACCAGCGCCTGGTCGTCCACGATCACCACCCGGACCGTCATGCCGCCACCCCCTCGGCCGCCGACGGTAGCGGCAGCCGCACCTCGACCCGCCAGCCCCCGGCCAGCCGCGGCCCGGCGGTGAGGCTGCCGTCGTACACGCTGACCCGCTCGCGCATGCCGACCAGGCCGTGCCCGCCGGACGGCGCCGGCTGGACCAGCGGCCGGCCGCGCCCGTCGTCGACGGCCCGGACCAGCACGGCGTCGTCGGAGTACCCGAGGTCCAGCTCGACGGACGCGCCCACCCCGGCGTGCTTGAGGGCGTTGGTCAGCGCCTCCTGCACCACCCGGTACACGGTCAGCTCCAGGCCCGGCGGCAGCGCCACCGGCTCGCCGGTCACGGTCCAGGCGATCCGCAGCCCGGCGGCGCGGAACCGGTCCAGCAGCTCGGGCAGCTCGACCAGCGCCGGCCGGCGGTGCGCCGGCTCCGCCGACCACCCGCCGCCGTCGGCCTCACCCGCCATCCCGGGCGCGGCCACCGGCTCCGGCCGGCTCGGTTCCCGCAGTACGCCCACCAGCCGCCGCATCTCCTCCAGCGCCTGCCGGCCGGTGTCGGCGACCACCTTGACCGCCTCGCGGGCGGTGGCCGGGTCCCGGTCGATGGTGAAGCGGGCGCCGTCGGCCTGCACGATCATCACCGCCATGCTGTGCGCGACCACGTCGTGCAGCTCCCGGGCGATCCGGGTGCGCTCCTCGGCCACCGCCGCCCGGGACTCCGCCTCCCGCTCGCGTTCCAGGGTGGCGGCCCGCTCCTCCAGGGTCAGCACGTAGAGCCGGCGGGTCCGCACGTTGAGGCCGACCAGCCAGACCGCGCCGGTGATCAGCCCGAAGTAGATCGCGCTCGCCCACCAGGCCGCCGGCCCGCGGACCTGGAGCGCGGCGAGCACCACCCCGACCGCGGCGGCCGCACCGGCGAGGATGCCGTCCCGCAGCCGGTCGGCGTACTTCACCACGCTGTAGAGGGCGATCAGCACGGCGATGTCGTAGCCCAGCGGACCCCAGCCGGCGATCACCTGGGTGAGCGCGAGGGCGCCCACCACGACGGCCACCGGCGTCGGGTGCGACCGCCGGAACAGCAGCGCCACCGCCATCGCGCAGCCGACCAGGGTCGCCTTCCAGCCGCCCGGCTGGGTGACCACGCCGGCGACGGCGAAGAGCACCACCAGGCCGGAGACGGCGACGTCGAACGCGACGCCGCGCAGCGGACGGCCGAAGATCGTGCGGTTCACGGTCACCCAGCGTACGGGGCGTCCCGCTCGTCGATGCCCACCGTCGGCCCCGCTTCGAAGCCAGCGGCCACGGCGACCGACCAGGCGACCCACTCAGCGGCGAACCGCCCGCGCACCCGGTGCAACGTGGCCCGCCCCGACGCCGGCCAAGCCGAACCGGTGATGGCCACTGTCCAGCCGTCGACCGCGCCGGGCGCCCAGTCGCTCACTGCCCGGCTGAGGGCATCGGCCTCAGCCCGGGAAGACAGCACGACCCGGATCTCCGTGTCGCCGACCAGCTCCGGCAGCAACGCGGTCGCCCGTCTCAGGTGGGCCAACAGGTGGGCGGTACCCAAGACGCGCTCGGGTTGCCCTTCGCCGGCGGCCAACACGACCCAGGCTGGCGTGCGGTCAGACGCCGGCCGATCGTTGTGCCCTCGCCGGCCGGTCCTCACGAGGAACGGTCGGCGACGAAGACGCCGAGACCCTGGTGGCCGTACAGTTCGCCAGTTTCGATGAGGATCGTGATGGCCTGGCGGACCGTCGACTGACTGCCGACCTCGTACAGGTCGGCGAGAGCCTTGGTCGAGGGCAGCTTGTGTCCGGGCGGCCACTCGCCCGAGGCGATGCGTTCCCTGATGTCGGCGATGATCCGCCGATAGTGCGGCTCGAACTTCCGTGGTGCGGGCATGCGAAGTACTCCCAGCTAGGCCCACACATCTGATCACGGCCCGCGGGAGAACTTCAAGAGCAACGTTGACTTTACCAGTATTGTCGGTAGGGTGCAGAGACGAGGAAAGGCCCCAGCTAGGCACTGCGGCCCCTTCCTTCGTCGGAGCGGCAACCGGACGGTCAGAGGGCCGCCGTGCTGCTCCGACGCCAGCAACCTGAGCCGTCGGCAGACGGCCGACAAGGAGCAGGCCCGGGGTGGGTGCCGGGCTCCGGCCGGCGTGGGCGCGCGGTCGCGCCGGTCGCCCCCGCCCGCCTCGGCGCCACCTGCCCATCGACCAGGGAGGGTCATGGATTCGACCGACGCCGTCCTCGACGGGCTTCCGCTGCCGCCCCGGTGGATCGTCCACCTCCCCACCACCCTCACCAGCCTGGACGAGGCGATCTCCCTGACCGTCGCGCTGCGGGACTCGTTGCGCCACGTCACCGCCATCGACTTCGGCGAGACCACCCTCAGCGAGGAGGACCGCCAGTTCGTGCGTACCCGGGTCTGGTGCGACGCGCTGCTCGGCGACTCGGCCCGCTGCCCCCTCCCGGCCGACCACGATGGAGCCTGCACCGGCCGCGACGGCCGACCGCGGTAGCCCCTGAGCCGTCAGGCGAACCGTTCGGTCGTCACGGGGATCAGCCCCTGCCGGCGCAGGACGGCGGTCAGTTCGTGCAGCACCGGCCCGACGGCGTCGTCGGCGTCGGTCGCCAGCGAGGCGGTCAGGTCGAGGCACCAGGCGAGGCCCTGGCCGATCCTGCGGAGGTTCCAGTCGAACAGGTCGCTGCCTACCCGCAGTCGGCCGGCGGGCATCCCCCGTGCCTGGTCGGCAGGATCGTCTTCGGCCGGCGTCCGCCACCCGGCACTCAGGTTCGCCAGTTGGTCCGCACGAAGGTCCTTGGCGAACAGGACGCGGTAGACCCGCTGCTCGTGGAATCCGTCCGGTGCGTCCGCCGGACCGAGCCGGAGCGGCGGCGCGGTCGGAAACGGTTCGTAGTGACGGAAGTAGGTACGCAGTACGGCTTCGGCGGGCAGCCGTCCCCCGCCGAGCTGCCGGTAGGACGCCTCGGCGGCGCCGCGGCCGACCGGCGTCACCCGCCCGGACAGCTTCGGGTCGGTGCGCATGCCGCGGCTGAAGGATGCGAAGCTCCACCAGCCGCCGTCCGCCGGTGTCCACCCTGCACTCCGCAGGCCCAAGGTCGACCAGTCGCAGTCCCGGACGAACTCCTCCACGAGGATCCCCTCCGCCCGGGGTTCCGGCGGGCGGGCGCTGATCGGCGAGAGGATCAGGTAGTAGTCCAGCCGCGGTCGCGGCTCGGCGGTATGGGAGACCGCCGCCGGTCGCCCGGTCCGATGCGGATTGGTGGTCATGTGGCGGTCAGCGGGCCAGCAGTTCGTGCATCCGGTCGATCTCGACGCCCTGCTCGGTGGCGACCGAGTTGGCGAACTCGTTCATGGTCAGGTCCGCGCCCACCTTGAGCAGGTCGGTCGCCATCGTGACGGCACCCTGGTGGTGCGCGGTCATCATCTGGACGAAGAGCCGGTCGAAGTCCGCGCCCCGGGCGGCCGCGAGCCGCCGCATGGCCTCCGGGGACTGCATGCCCCGCATGGTGCCGTGGTCGTGGCCGGCGACCTCCGCGGGCAGCCCACGCGCGGCGAGCCAGCCCCGCATCAGGCCGATCTCCGGCTCCTGGGCGGCCCGGATGCGGTCGGCGACTGCGCGGACCCGCGGGTCGGCGGCCCGGCTCTCGGCGAGCGCGGCCATCTCCAGCGCCTGCTGGTGGTGCGGGATCATCATCCGGACGAACCAGACGTCGAGGCTGTTGTACCGGGGTGGTGACGCGTCCCGGACCTCCTGCGCCGGGCGGACCGCCGCCGACTCCCCCGGCCGTCCGGGCACGATGACCGGGGGTACGTCCGCCGTGGGCGACGCGCTCGACGTCGCTGCGGCAACCTCCGGGGCGCTGTCGGCGGGCGACCGAAGGGTCAGGCCGAGGACGACCAACACCAGGGCTCCAACTGTGACGGCGATGAGCGTCCGTCCACGTCGGTCAGTCATGCGCGACCCCTCCCGGTCGAGGTGACAGCGATCCTATCCATAGACAATGGAACCCGAATGTGACTCAGGTCACATTGATGTCGGTCGTCCGCCGGTAAGGTGTGGGCAATCGTCATCCCCTTTCGAAGGGTCTCGCCGATGATCAGATTCACTGCGTCTCGGTCCCGTCAACTCCGGATAGTGAGCCTGGCCGCCACCGGCCTGCTCCTTGCCAGCGTCGCCACCGCCACCAGCGCTCAGGCGACACCCCGACTCAGCGCCGAACCCGCCACGGTGGACGCCGCCGGGCTCGGTGTCGACCAGATCTCCAGCAGCCCCAACATCCGGCAGATCGCCCACCTGCCGAAGCAGGCGCCGTTCGACACCGAGAGCGCCTTCGGCACCGACATGGCCTTCCAGGGGCCGTTCGCCTACGTCGGCAACTACAACGGGTTCGTCATCTACAACATCGCGAACGCGTCCAAGCCGAAGATCATGTCGCAGGTGCTCTGCCCCGGGTCCCAGAACGACGTCTCCGTCTACGGTGACCTGCTCTTCCTCTCCACCGACTCCTCCCGCAGCGACGACTCCTGCAACAGCGTCTCGCAGTCGGCGTCGGTGAAGGAGTCCTGGGAGGGCATCAAGGTCTTCGACATCAGCGACAAGGAGAACCCGCGCTACATCAAGTCGGTCGAGACCGACTGCGGCTCGCACACGCACACCCTGGTGCCCGGGAAGGACGGCGACTCCGTCTACCTGTACGTCTCCTCGTACAGCCCGACCGCGTCGTTCCCCGACTGCCAGCCGCCGCACGACTCGATCTCCATCGTGAAGGTGCCGCTGAACCAGCCCACCGACGCGGCGGTCGTCAGCACGCCGAACCTCTTCCCGGACGGCGGGTACCCGGGCCGCCCGGGCGGCTCGGCGACGACCGGCTGCCACGACATCACCGCGTACCCGGAGAAGGACCTGGCCGCCGGCGCCTGCATGGGTGACGGCATCCTGATGGACATCTCCGACCGGGAGGCGCCCCGGGTGATCAACCAGGTCCGGGACACGGTCAACTTCGCCTTCTGGCACTCGGCCACGTTCAACAACACCGGCACCAAGGTCATCTTCACCGACGAGCTGGGCGGCGGTGGCGCGGCGACCTGCAACACGACCGTCGGGCCGAACCGCGGCGCGGACGCCATCTACGACATCACCGGCAGCGGTGACGCCCGGACGATGGTGTTCCGCAGCTACTTCAAGATCCCCCGGGCCAACTCCAGCACCGAGAACTGCGTGGCCCACAACGGCTCGCTGATCCCGGTGCCCGGGCGCGACATCATGGTCCAGGCCTGGTACCAGGGCGGCATCTCCGTCTGGGACTTCACCGACTCGTCGGCACCGCGGGAGATCGGCTACTGGGAGCGGGGACCGATCTCCGACACCCAGCTGATCCTCGGCGGCGCCTGGTCGTCGTACTACTACAACGGCAACATCTTCTCCAGCGACATCCAGAAGGGCCTGGACGTGCTGGAGATCGACCAGGAGTCCATCCCGGGAGCCAACACGAGGCACTTCAACCGGCTCAACGTGCAGACCCAGCCCGACTACCGGGACTGACGTTCCACGCCGCACTCGGGCCCGGCCCCGCACCACGGGGGCCGGGCCCGACGCCGGTCAGCTCATCGCCAGCTGGTAGCGGCGCTCGCCGCCGCCCCTCGCGGTGACCAGCCGCACCTCCCCGGTGCGCAGGCCGTACGTCACCGACCAGCGGGTGTGCGGCTGCCGGACGGCGTCGAGGAGCTTCAGCGCGGCCGGGGAGTCCACCACCCCGCCCGCCTTGTCCAGTGCGGCCGCGATGACGCCGTACCGGTGGTCCTGCCGCAGCCGCCGCTCGGGCACGTCGATCACGGGCACGTTGGTCAACGCCTGCCAGCGGCCCCGACCCCGCTGGGCCCGCAGCCTCCCGTCGACGAACTCGACCACGGCGGACGCGCCGGTGGCATCCGCGAGCAGGTAGTGCAGCGGCGGACCGCCGGCGAAGTCCAGGTTGTAGCGCTCGAAAACGCCGATCGCCTCGTCCACCGTGGCGGCGTTGTCCAGCACGAGGCGCAGGATGCGTACCGAGCCGGCGGTGGGGCGGCCCGGCACCGGACGGGCGGTCGCCCGGTCGTCGGCGGCCAGCCCGACGGCGAGCCCACGCTCGTTCATTCCGTCGAACGGCAGCAGCGGCGCGTTGAGCAGCCGCCGGTCGCCGGCCGGATCGGGGCCGACACCGAGGTAGGAAATGTCCACCAGGGAGATCGAGGCGTACCCGTCCGGCGGGTCGGTCCGCAGCACCAGGGCCGGATTGGGTTCCCAGTCGAAGTTGCGAGCGAACAACGGCCGGCCACGGTCGCCGAGCGCGGCGAAGAGCGAACAGCCGAACGGGCTCGCCGTGGGCGGCGCGGAAATGCCGACCGTCGGGTCGTAGTCGCCCGCGTAGGTCATCTCGTACAGCGGCAGGTCGTCGACCTTGCGCAGGCTGGCCAGGGTCCGCTCGACCTGGCCCGGGTCCTGCCGCGAGGCCATCGGCGTCCCGGCCGCGGCCGGGCGCGGCGCCGGGGTCGGCGGACGCGTGCACCCGGTGCCGGCGACAAGCAGGGCGCCGCCGGCGGCGAGCAGAGTCCTCCTCCGCATACCGGCGACGCTACGGCTGGCACGGACGGTTGTCCATGGCCGCAGCGATCGCCCGGCTGCCTCGCCGTCCCGGCGGGCCGGCTGTCAGGGTGCCGGGATGCGGGCCAGCTGCTCCTCGATCGCCGCTGCGGAGAGGGCCGGCCGGCCGCCGGGATGGCCCACCGTGGCTCCGGCGGCCGCGACCGCGTACCGGGCGGTGTGCTCGGGCGGGTCGCCGCGGAGCAGGCCGACGGTGAGCGCGGCGACGAAGGCGTCGCCGGCGCCGGTGGTGTCCACCGTGGGCGTCTCGCTGAGCGGCACGAACAGCTCGCCGCCCGGCCAGGCGAAGGCGTTCCCCTCCCCCGCCACCTCGATGGCCACCAGCGACGGTCCCCGCCCGAGCAGCTCCCGGCCGGCCCGCAGGCCGGCGTCGGCGTCCTTCGGCGGGTCGCCGACGATCAGCCCGGCCTCCCGCGCGTCGGCGCGCAGCACGTCGGCGAGGGTGAGCAACTCCGCCGCGCCGTCCGGGTCGTCCGGCGCGCCGTCGAGCAGCACCAGCCGGTCGGCCGCCCGGGCACACCGCGCCGCCGCGAGCGCCGCCGGCAGCGGCTGCTGCAGCTGTACGAGCACCGCCCGGGCCGCCCGCACCACGTCCTCCGCGCCGGCCACGTCCGCCTCGGTCAGCAGGGTCTCCTCGGGGATGTCCTCCAGGTAGCGCCAGCGGCCGTGGGCGTCCACCACGTCGACGATGAGCGCGCTCGGCGTGCCCTCCCGGCGCACCACCGGTGCCACGTCGATGCCGTCGCTGCGCGCCTGGCCGAGCAGCCGGTCCCCGACCTCGTCCAGCCCCACCACCCCGAGCAGGCCGACCCGCGCGCCGAGCTGTGCGAGGCCCACGGCCTGGTTGGCGCCCTTGCCGCCGAGCAGCTCCCGGCGACGCCGCACGAGGGCCGTCCGGGAGGCGCCGGGAACCTCGTCCACCAGCAGCACGAGGTCCCGCGCCACCTGCCCGACCGCGATCGCGTCCAGTCCCGCCATGCCGGGCTGATACCCGGGCCGCCGCCGGTCACGCCCCGGGACGGGGTGGCTCAGTCGTGGGCCCGCTCGACCGTGAACATGAAGCAGCCGTAAACCACGTTGCGGCTGTGCAGCGCGACCACCGCCGGGTCGGCGAACAGCTCGGCGATGACCGCCTCCGGGTCGTCGCCGTCGTGCCGCCGGCCGCCGTGGATGCGGCCCCGCCGGTCGTACGCCCGCAACACCTGCGGACGTCCCCGCCAGGGCGCCGGGTAGCCGCCGGCGGGATCGGCTCCCCGGCAGTCCGCGTCGTGGGCGAAGACCGGCCCCACCTCCCGGTACGGCCCGGCGGCCAGCGGCGGCGCGTAACCGAACAACAGCAGCGGCTCGCCCGGATTCGCATCGCGCAGGCAGCAGCGCAGCGGCTCCCCGCCCTCGGCGGTGGACCGCTCCACCGGCTGCCCCGCCGCGTCCAAGCCGGTGGCCCGAACGGCGGCCAGCGCCCCGGCCGGCAGCGGGCGGACGAGGAACGTGTTGTTGCCGAGTGCTGTCGTCATGACCCCAGCCTCGCGCGACCCGGAACGGGATGCTGGCGGCGATCGGACCTCGCGTCACCGTTCCAGTGCTCAGCCGGGCAGCGCCGCCTCGTCGCCACCGCGGGTGCGGCGCGGGCCGACCAGCCGGCGGACCACCGGGCGGCGTTCCACTTCGCCGCGCCGACCAGGTCCCGGGCATTGTGATCTCGCCGCGCGGGGCGAGGACGGCGAGCATCCGGCGAAAGGTGGGGGTCGGCCTCCGGGCCGATGCTGAGCGCGATGCCGCACATTCTGCTTCCTACTTCTTGCTCATTGCTGAGCGGTTCGGATAAATTCGCTCTCCGCTCGGCGGTGGCCGGGCTGGAGTCCTGGACCGGCAGTCTGGTCCGGTGGCGATCGGTCCTGTCCTGCAGGATCTGCTTCACCTTGTGGTGTGGGGTGTGCAGGGCGATGTCGGGGTCGCCGGCTCGTTGCAGGATGTTG
>NZ_QGKS01000116.1 GCF_003172935.1 Micromonospora sicca
ACGCAGGCCAGGGCGGAGCCGGCGGCGACGGCCAGCGCCAAGGCCGCCGACGGCGGGACGAGGCCGGCGGACCCGGCCAGGACGAGCAGCGCGCCGACCGCCAGCACCAGGAGGTCGGGCGACGACGGCCGGCGACGGTGGTCGCCGGAGGGGTACGCGACGGACACGGCGGTCGCCTTCGTGAGGGGGCACGGGGCGGTGCGTTGCGGAACGACGTGCGGGGTGTGTCGGCGGTACGCGGTCGGACGGGCGACGGTGGGTGCGACGGACCGACGGGCGGCAAACCGGCGCGACCACGCGAACAAACGATTCCTACGACGTCCGGTTACGGGTCATTCCAGTGACCGCGGTCACAAGGTCCGTGCCGTACGCCGCCGCCCTGCCCGCGCGGAGCCGCGCCGGGTCGAGGTGCGATCATCGGGGGGTGAGTTCCGCCGACACCGTCCGCTTCCGGCCCAACCAGGCGATCCTGGTCGCCGCGATCGTCGCGTTCATCGGCGCCCTGCCGCTGGCCACCGCCCGCTGGTGGCTGCTGTGGGTGCTGCTGATCCCGCTGGCCGTCGGGCTCTGGGCGTGGCGGTCCGGCACCGAGGCCGACCCACGCGGGCTGCGGCTGCGGGCGCTCGCCGGGCAGCGCCGGATCGCCTGGGAACGGGTCGCCGAGCTGGGCGCCGACGAGCGCGGCCGGGCGGTGGTCCGGCTCGACGACGGCGAGCGCCTGGTGCTGCCCGCCGTCCGGGCCGCCGACCTGCCCCGGCTGATCGCCGCCACCGGGCAGGGGCTGCCCGGCAGCACCCGCTGAGCCGGCCCGGTCAGTAGCCGTCCACCACCCGGTTGACCAGCGGCTCCCCGGCCGCGAACCGGCGCAGCTGCTCCCCCACCAGCCGGTACGCCCGCGGCAGCAGCCCGCGCACCGAGCCGGCGACGTGCGGGGTGAGCAGCACGTTCGGCAGCCCCCACAGGGGATGGTCGGCGGGGAGCGGCTCGGGATCGGTGACGTCCAGCGCCGCCCGGAGCCGACCGGTGGTCAGCTCAGCGACCAGCGCCGACGTCCGGGCCACCGGGCCGCGGGCCGCGTTGACCAGCAGCGCGCCGTCGGCCATCGCGGCGAGGAACTTCTCGTCCACCAGCCCCCGGGTCCGCTCGGTCAGCGGCACCAGCAGCACCACCACGTCCGCCTCCGGCAGCAGGCCGGGCAGCTCGTCCACCCCGTGCACCCCCTCGGCGGGCCGGGCGGTGCGAGCGACCAGGGTGAAGGTGACCTCGAACGGGGCCAGCCGGGCCTGGACCGCCGCGCCGATCGAGCCGGCGCCGACGATCAGCACCCGCTTGCCGGCCAGCTCGTCGGTGGGGGCCACCTCGTCGTACGCCCACTCGCGGCGCCCCTGCGCCCGGGCCAGCGGACCGAAGCCGCGCAGCTTGGACAGCACCGCGGCGACCACCCACTCGGCGGTGGCCGAGTCGTGCACCCCGCGGGCGTCGCAGAGGGTGACCCCCTCGGGCATCCGGCCCACCCAGGCGTCCGCCCCGGCGGAGAGCAGCTGCACCACCTCGAGGTCGGGCAGCTCGGCGAGCAGCGCGCCGGCGTCCGGACCCGCGAGGAACGGCGGCACCCAGAACCGCACGCCGTCGGGGACTGACGGGAGCCGGGCCGGGTCCTCCATCACCTCCACGGTGACACCCGGGGGCAGCTCACCGAGGAGGGCGTGACCGGAGCGGTGCGGGATCCATACCTTCACGACCGCCGACGATAACCGGCGCGCCGTTCCCACGCCCGCAAACGGGCCCGCTGAGCCGGAGCCACCCGTCGCCGCGGACGGGTGCCGCAGGCCGGACGCGCCGGATCCGTCGTACCCGGACGGTCGGCCCGCCGGGCTAAGCTGGGCCGGGTGAAGGCCCGTCCCCCGTACCCCCGCATCGGCCGCCTCCGGGCGGCGCTGGCGGCGTCCTGCGCGGCGCTGCTGCTGGGCACCACCGGCTGCGCCTTCGGCGAGCCCGGGCCCGACCCGGCCGGCGAGCCGCCGAACCTCCCGACGCCGTCGGCCACGCCCGGCGCGGCCGGCGCCGGTCAGCAGGTGGTGGCCACGGTGCTGGCGAAGGGGCTGCGGGTGCCGTGGGCCGTCGCCTTCCTCCCCGACGGCGCCGCGCTGGTCACCGAGCGGGACAGCGGCCGGATCCTCCAGGTCGGGCCCGGCTCGGGGCCGGAGGGGCTGACCGTCACGGTCGTGCAGACCGTGCCGGACGTGGCCGCCGGCGGCGAGGGCGGGCTGCTGGGCGTCGCCGTCTCCCCGTCCTACGCCAAGGACCGGACGGTCTTCGTCTACTACACGACCGCCCGGGACAACCGGATCGCCCGGCTTCAGCTCGGCGGGCGGCCCACGCCGATCCTCACCGGCATTCCGGCCGCCGGGAACCACAACGGCGGCGGGCTCGGCTTCGGCCCGGACGGCAGCCTGTACGCCAGCACCGGCGACGCGGGCCGGCAGGCGAACGCCCAGGACCGCAAGAGCCTCGGCGGCAAGATCCTCCGGATCACCGCGGACGGCAAGCCGGCCGCCAGCAACCCCTTCCCCGGCTCGCCGGTCTGGTCGCTGGGGCACCGCAACGTCCAGGGCTTCGCCTGGGACCCGGCGAAGCGGATGTACGCCGTCGAGTTCGGTCAGAACACCTGGGACGAGATCAACCAGATCACCCGGGGTGGCAACTACGGCTGGCCGCAGGTCGAGGGACGGGCCGGCGACAAGCGGTACGCCGACCCGATCGTGCAGTGGCGGACCGGCGAGGCCTCCTGCTCCGGGCTCGCCGCGGTGGGGCGGTTGCTGGTCACCGCGTGCCTGCGCGGCGAGCGGCTCTGGCTGGTCGAGCTCACCGACAAGGGCACTGTGCTCGGCCAGCCCCGCGAGCTGCTGACCGGGAAGTACGGTCGGCTGCGGGCGGTGGCCGCCGCGCCGGACGGGTCGCTCTGGGTCACCACCTCCAACCGGGACGGACGGGGCCAGCCGGCGCCGGAGGACGACCGGATCCTGCGGCTGGTCTTCGCCGACGGCGGGGCCGGCCGGAGTTGACCGACCGACCGTAGCCGGCCGGTCACCCCGCGAGACGGGGGCGACCGGCGGGTCGAAAAGGTGGGAACGCGCCGGCTTCTCTCGGGTTTGCCAAGATCCCACGACGGGCAGGTCAGAATCTCAGCATGGACGGCCAGGAGAACGAGCAGCGCGACACCGGGGACGAGGGTGCCCCGGCGACCGGACGTGCCCGGCGCTGGGCGAGCTGGCCGCGGCGTACCGGCCGGTCGGGTCGGAGCCCGTGGCTGCGGCGGCTCGGCGTGGCGCTGGCCGTCGTGGCGGTCGCCCTGGGCGGGGTGGTCGCCGGCACGTACGCCGGTGGGCACGTCGGCACCGACATCGGGCCGTTCCGGGCGGAGCTCGACCTGAGCCCGTCGCTCCACGGTGGCACCACCGTCGACGTCCCGCCGCTGGGCGCGCTGCTGCTGAACAGCCACGACGGGCCGACCTACCTCACGGTGCGGCTGGGCGCGCTGGACCAGCGGCGGACCCAGGCGCTGATCAACGACCCGGCGAGCATCAGCCGGGCCAGCCAGTCCGCCGTCGCCGACGTCCGGGCCGGGGTGATGCGCCTGGGTTTGAAGACGCTGGGCGCGACGGTGCTGGCCACCCTGCTGCTGGCGGGGCTGGTCTTCCGGGACGCCCGGCGGACGGCCTGGGCCGGTGGGCTGGCCCTGGTGGTCACCGCCGGCAGCCTCGGGCTGGCCGCCGCGACCATGCGCCCGCAGGCGATCGAGGAGCCCCGGTACGAGGGGCTGCTGGTCAACGCCCCGGCGATCGTGGGCGACGCCCGCCGGATCGCCAACGACTACACGAAGTACGCCGAGCAGCTCCAGCGCCTGGTGGGCAACGTCAGCCAGCTCTACACCACCGTCTCGGCGCTGCCGGTGTACGAGCCGGCCCCCGGCACGACGCGGGTGCTGCACGTGTCGGACATGCACCTCAACCCGACGGGGTGGCAGCTGATCCGGACGGTGGTCGAGCAGTTCGGCATCGACGTGGTGATCGACACGGGCGACATCACCGACTGGGGCAGCGAGCCGGAGGCGTCCTTCGTCGGCTCGATCGGCCTGCTCAAGAAGCCGTACGTCTACATCCGGGGCAACCACGACTCGGCGCGGACGGCGGCGGCGGTGGCCAAGCAGCCGAACGCGATCGTGTTGGACAACTCGACGACCACCGTGGCCGGGCTGACCGTGGCCGGGATCGGCGACCCCCGGTTCACTCCGGACAAGAACACCTCACCGGCGGGCAGCGGTCTGACCAAGCAGGTGGCCGAACAGGTGATCGGCGCCGGCGAACAGCTCGCCACCACGGTCACCGGCTCGCCGCGTCCGGTGAACATCGCGCTGGTGCACGACCCCGCCTCGGCCGGGCCGCTCTCCGGCACCTGCCCGCTGGTGCTGGCCGGGCACACCCATGCCCGGCAGGTGTCCAGGCTGCCGCAGGTGCCGGGGAAGCAGCCGACGCAGCTGTTCGTGGAGGGCTCCACCGGCGGGGCCGGGCTGCGCGGCCTGGAGGGCGAGAAGCCCACCCCGCTGTCGATGTCGGTGCTCTACTTCGACCAGCAGAAGATGCTTCAGGCGTACGACGACATCACCGTGGGCGGCACCGGCCAGTCGCAGGTCAACCTGGAGCGGCACGTGATCCGAGACCCGGCGCAGGGCGCGGAGGTGCCGGTCACCCCGACCCCGACCCGCGGTGGTCCGGAGTCGGCCAGCCCGACCCCGACCCGCTGACCGGTCCGCAGGGTGGGACACGCGGTTGGCCCCGCCCCTCTCGCCAGGGGTCTCCCTGCGGCTCCTTGCCGCACCTCCTTGCCCCGGTCACTCTCCTCGCCGGCCTGTCCGGCCCACGCCCATGGTCGCGACGCCCTTTGCTCTGCTTCAACGGACGCAACAGTCACGCCGGGTCACCGGGCGTCGTTCCGCCCGCCAGAAGCTCGTCCAGCTCAGGGCTGGTGTTGCGGTGAGGTAAGCAGAGCAAAGGGCGGGGCGAGCATTGTCGGTGCCCGTCCTGCCGTCACCCTGCGTGCCGGCGCGGACCCGTCACGCCGGGTGATCGGCGGTGCACCGCGCCACCCGGCGGTCGCCAGGAGCGGCCGGCGGGTGGCGGATGCCGGGTCAGCGCAGCGACAGGGCGGCCAGGGCGGCGTTGACGATGCTGCCGGGCAGCAGGTCGTGCAGCTCGTACAGCTCCTGCACGCTGCCGGACTGGCCGAACTCGTCCACCCCGAGCGGCACCGCCGGGGCGCCGACGGCCGAACCGAGCCAGGCCATCGCGTGTGAGGCGGCGTCGTGCACGGTCACCACCGGCACCCGGTCCGCGAACGCCGACCGCAACGCGCCCGGCACGCTCGGCACGGTCGCCGTGCGCACGCCCTGCCGCAGCGTCCGCTGCCAGGCCCGGTAGAGCCGGTCCAGCGAGGTGACGTCCACGACGTGCGCGGCCACCCCCTCCTCCGCCAGCTCCGCGGCGGCCGCGAGGACCTCCGGCAGCACCGCGCCGGAGGCGGCGAGCTGCACCACCGGGGCGTCCGCCAGCTGCGGGTACGCCTGGTGCGCGTCCACCAGCCGGTACGCCCCGGCGACCACCTGCCGGCGCAGCACCGCGTCGCCGATCCGGGCCCGCGCCGCCTCGAACGGCGCCTGGTCGATCGGGCGGGTGCTGAGCCGGAAGTAGTACGCCCCGTCCTCGGCCGGCGCGGCGGTGGCGGCCGGCGCCGCTCCCCCGGCGATCTGGCCGAGCGCGTCGCAGAGCAGCCAGTCCAGGCTGCCCGCGTACGCGGGTTCGAGGAAGGTCACCCCGGGCAGTTCCAGGCCCACCGAGGCGGTGATGGTGGACTGGTGGGCGCCGCCCTCCGGGGCCAGCGTGATGCCGGACGGGGTGCCCGCCACCACGAACCGGGAGCCGGAGTAGGTGCCGTAGAGGAACGCGTCCAGGCCGCGCAGCACGAACGGGTCGTAGACCGCGCCGATCGGCAGCAGCGGCTGCCCCGACAGGTCCCAGGACAGCCCGAGCTGGCCCAGCAGCAGGAACAGGTTCATCTCCGAGATGCCCAGCTCGATGTGCTGGCCCGACGGGCTCTCCGTCCAGCGCAGCATCCGGTCCTCGGTCCAGGAGCGCTGCTCGGTGGGGGCGAAGACGCCGGTCTTGTTGATGAACCCGGCGAGGTTGGTGGAGGTGGCCACGTCCGGCGCGGTGGTCACCAGGTAGGGCGCCACGGCGGGATCGCGGGCCAGGTCGACCAGCACCCGGCCGAAGACCTCCTGCGTGGAGACCGGCTTGTTCGCGCGTGCCTTCGTGGTTTCCGGGACGGTGACCCCGAGCGCCCGCTCGCGGGGCGCGCGGGACAGCGCCTCCCGACGCTCGCCGGCCCGGATGCCGGCCGGGGACGCCGGGTCGAGGCGGTCCCACTCGGTCTCCGGCGTCAGGCCCTGTGCGGCGCGCAGCGCGTCGACCTGCTCGGTGGTGAGCAGCGCCGAGTGGTTGCGCGGGTTGCCGGCGATCGGCAGCCCCCAGCCCTTCACGGTGTACGCGAAGACCACGCTGGGCCGGTCGATGACCGCGTCGCACTGGGCGTACGCGTCGAGCATCGCTTCCAGGTCGTGCCCGCCCAGGTCGGTGACGAGCGGGCCCAGCTCGTCGTCGGAGATGTCGGCGATGAACTCGGCGATGCCGGCCGGTGCGCCGTCCAGGAACTGCTTGCGCAGCGCCGGCCCGGCCAGCCCGAACAGCGACTGGTACTGCTCGTTCGGCATCCGGTCGATCCAGTCCCGCAGGGCCGCCCCGCCCGGCCGGGCGTACGCCTCGGCGAGCTTGCGGCCGTACTTGACCTCCACGACGTGCCAGCCGGCGGCCTCGAACTGCCCCCGCCACTGGTTGATCCGGATGCCGGGGACGACCCGGTCGAGGGACTGCCGGTTGAAGTCGACCAGCCACATCACGTTGCCCAGGCCGGTGGTGGCCGGGTCGGCGACGGCCTCCCAGATGTTCCCCTCGTCCAGCTCGGCGTCGCCGATCAGCGCCACGAACCGGGAGTGCGGCCGGGCGCCGAAGTGCGCGTCGACGTAGCGGCGGGTGACCGCGGCGAACAGCGGCGCGGCCGCACCGAGACCCACCGAACCGGTGGAGAAGTCCACCTCGTCGGGGTCCTTGGTCCGCGACGGGTACGACTGGAGCCCGCCGCGCGCCCGCAGCTTCGGCAGGTACGACCGGTCCAGGTTGCCGAGCAGGTACTGGATGGCGTGGAAGACCGGGGAGGCGTGCGGCTTGACCGCGACCCGGTCCTCGGCGTCCAGGTGGGCGAACCAGAGCGCCGTCATCGCGGTGACCAGCGAGGCGCTGGACGCCTGGTGGCCGCCGACCTTCACCCCGTCGCCGGTGTTCCGGTCGTGGTTGGCGGCGTCCACGATGCGGGTGGCGAGCCAGAGCACCCGGCGCTGGATCTCGTCGAGGACGTCGAGGTCGTGCTGGTTCACGGTGACTCCATCCGGGCGTCGCCGATGACGCCCTCGCGAGGGGTGGCGCGGGTCGCGCGCGTACTCGAGGGAAGCGAGAAGGCCGCCGCCGGGTTGCGACGGCGGCCTTCTCCGGTGGGACTCAGCCCTGGGCGCCGAGGCGCTCCAGGATCAGCTCACGGACGGTCTTGGCGTCGGCCTGGCCGCGGGTGGTCTTCATGACCGCGCCGACCAGCGCGCCGGCCGCCGCGACCTTGCCGCTGCGGATCTTGTCCGCGACGTCGGGGTTCGCGGCGATCGCCTCGTCCACGGCGGCGGTGAGCGCGCCGGTGTCGGAGACGACCTCCAGGTTGCGGTTGGTCATGACGTCGGTCGGCGAGCCCTCGCCGGCGACCACGCCCTCCAGCACCGTCCGGGCCAGCTTGTCGTTGAGCTTGCCGGCGTCGACCAGGCCCTGGAGCTCGGCGACCTGCTCCGGGGTGGCCCCGACGTCGGCCAGTTCCACGCCGGTCTCGTTGGCCCGCCGGGACAGCTCACCCAGCCACCACTTCCGGGCGGCGGCCGGGGTGGCGCCGGCGGCGACCGTGGCCTCGATCAGCTCGACGGCGCCGGCGTTGAGCACCGACTGCATGTCCAGGTCGGACAGGCCCCACTGCTCCTGGAGCCGGCGGCGGTGCAGCCGGGGCAGCTCCGGCAGGGCGGCCTTCAGCTCGGCCACCCAGGCGGGGTCCGGCGCGAGCGGCACCAGGTCCGGCTCCGGGAAGTACCGGTAGTCGGTGGCGGTCTCCTTGGACCGGCCCGGCGTGGTGTCGCCGGTGTCCTCGTGGAAGTGCCGGGTCTCCTGGGTGATCTTCCCGCCGGCGTCCAGCACCGACGCCTGGCGCAGCATCTCCGACCGGACCGCGCGCTCGACCGACCGCAGCGAGTTGACGTTCTTGGTCTCGGTGCGCGTGCCCCACTCCTCGCCCGGCAGGTTCAGCGAGGTGTTGACGTCGCAGCGCAGCGAGCCCTCCTCCATCCGGACGTCGGAGACGCCCAGCGTGCGGAGCACGTCCCGCAGCTCGGTCACGTACGCCCGGGCCACCTCCGGCGCCAGCGCGCCGGTGCCGGGAACCGGCTTGGTGACGATCTCCACCAGCGGGATGCCGGCCCGGTTGTAGTCGACCAGCGACTCGGTCGCGCCGTGGATGCGGCCGGTGGCGCCACCGACGTGCAGCGTCTTGCCGGTGTCCTCCTCCAGGTGCACCCGCTCGATGCCGATCCGCACCAGCTCCCCGTTGACCTCGACGTCCAGGTAGCCGTCGAAGCACAGCGGCTCGTCGTACTGGCTGATCTGGAAGTCCTTCGGCATGTCCGGGTAGAAGTAGTTCTTCCGGGCGAACCGGCTCCACTCGGCGATCGAGCAGTTCAGCGCCAGGCCGATCCGGATCGTCGCCTCGATGGCCGCCTTGTTGGCCACCGGCAGCGAGCCGGGCAGGCCCAGGCAGACCGGGCAGACCCGGGTGTTCGGCTCGCCGCCGAAGTCCGTCGGGCAGCCGCAGAACATCTTGGTGTTCGTGCCCAGCTCGACGTGGGTCTCCAGGCCGATCACCGGTTCGTAGCGCGCGACGACCTCGTCGTACGCGGGCAGTGTCGTGGTCATCTGAGCTCCTGCCTCACAGCGCCGGTGGGGTGAACGTGCCGACCACGGACTCCAGCGCGGCGGCGACCCGGTACATCCGGTCGTCGGCCATCGTCGGGGCCATCACCTGGAGGCCGACGGGGAGCCCGTCGGAGAGGCCGCAGGGCACCGAGATGCCCGGGCCGCCGTACAGGTTGGTCGGGATGGTGAAGAGGTCCGCCAGGTACATCTGGTACGGGTCGGCGGTGCGCGCCCCGATCGGGAACGCCACGAACGGGGTGGTCGGCGAGATCAGCGCGTCGACCTGCTCGAAGGCGGCGGTGAAGTCCCGGGTGATCAGGGTGCGGACCTTCTGCGCCTGCCCGTAGTAGGCGTCGTAGTAGCCCGAGGAGAGCGCGTACGTGCCGATCATGATGCGACGCTTGACCTCGGCGCCGAAGCCGGCCTCGCGGGTCAGCGACATGACCTCCTCCAGCGACCGGTTGCCGTCGTCGCCGACCCGCAGGCCGAACCGCACGCCGTCGAACCGGGCCAGGTTGGAGGAGCACTCGCTCGGCGCGATCAGGTAGTACGCCGGCAGCGCGTAGCGGAAGTGCGGACAGGACACCTCGACGATCTCGGCGCCCAGCTTGGCCAGCGCGTCCACCGACTCGCGGAACGCGGCCATCACGCCCGGCTCGGCGCCCTCGCCGGTGAACTCGGTGACCACACCGAGCTTCACCCCGGTCAGGTCGCCGGTCGCGCCGAGCTTCGCCGCGGCCACCACGTCCGGCACCGGCTGCGGGATGGAGGTGGAGTCGCGCGGGTCGTGGCCGCCGATCACCTGGTGCAGCAGCGCGGCGTCGAGCACCGTACGCGCACACGGGCCGGGGGTGTCCAGCGACGAGGAGAACGCCACCAGGCCGTACCGGGAGGTGCCGCCGTAGGTGGGCTTGGCGCCGACGGTGCCGGTGACCGCGCCGGGCTGGCGGATCGAGCCGCCGGTGTCCGAGCCGATCGACAGCGGGGCCTCGTACGCGGCGAGCGCGGCGGCGCTGCCGCCACCGGAGCCGCCCGGGATCCGGTCCAGGTCCCACGGGTTGTGGGTCGGGCCGTACGCGGAGTATTCGGTGGAGGAGCCCATCGCGAACTCGTCCATGTTCGTCTTGCCGAGCATCACCGTGCCGGCGTCGCGCAGCCGCTGCACGATCGTCGAGTCGTACGGCGGGCGCCAGCCCTCCAGGATCTTCGACCCGACGGTGGTCGGCACGCCCTTGGTGGTCAGCACGTCCTTGACCGCGACCGGCACGCCGGCCAGCGGGCCCAGCTCCTCGCCGCCGGCCCGGCGCTCGTCCACCCGGCGGGCCGCGGCCAGCGCGCCCTCGCTGTCGACGTGCAGGAACGCGTGCACCCGGTCGTCGACGGCGGCGATCCGGTCCAGGTGGGCCTGCGTCACCTCGACCGCAGAGGTCTCGCCCTTCGCCACCAGCCCGGCGATCTCGGTCGCGGTGAGCTTGATCAACTCGCTCATGAAGCCACATCCTCGTCCAGGATCCGCGGAACGCGGAACCGCTGCTGGTCGACGTCGGGCGCGCCGGACAGCGCCTCCTCCGGGGTCAGGCACGGCGTCACCACGTCCTCGCGGAGCACGTTGGTCAGCGGCACCGAGTGGGAGGTCGGCGGGATGTCCGCCGCGGCGACCTCGCCGACCTGGGCGACCGACTGGAGGATCACGTCGAGCTGGCCGGCGAAGGTGTCCAGCTCCTCCTCCGTGACGGCGAGCCGCGACAGTCGCGCCAGGTGCGCGACCTCCTCGCGGGAGATGGCGGCCATCGGTGCCCCCTTCGTGGCTGTCCTGCTGCTTCTGCGTGTGCCGGCCGCGCAGTCGAGGTGGAGATGACGCGCGGTGACCGGAGCGAGTCTATTGTCCTGCGCTCGCACCGACGCCTCCGACTCCCCCTCCACGCGCCCGCCGGGGCGTCACCTGGTCGGCCGGCGGGGCACCTGCGCGTCCGCCGTCACCGCCGGGCGCACCGGCCGGTACCGGGCCAGCCAGGCGGCCAACTCCTCGGCCGGCATCGGCCGGGCGTGGAACCAGCCCTGGGCCACGTCGCAGCCGGCCGCGTGGAGCAGCCGCCAGGTCCGCTCGTCCTCCACGCCCTCGGCCACCACCCGGAGCCCCAGCGCCCCGGCCAGCTCGATCATCGAGCGGACGATCGCGGCGTCGTCGGGGTCGTCGGCCATCCCCAGCACGAACGACCGGTCCACCTTCACCTCCGACAGCGGCAGCCGGCGCAGGTGCTGCAGCGACGAGTAGCCGGTGCCGAAGTCGTCCAGCGCGATGCCCACCCCGATCCGGTGCAGCTGGGAGATGCTGGCCAGGACCCGTCGGGGATCCGCCATCAGCGCCCCCTCGGTGATCTCCACCTGCAGCCGGTCCGGGCGTACCCCGTAGCGGGCCAGCCGGTCGGCGATCTGGTCGGCGATCTCCCCGGTGTGCAGGTCGCGGACGCTGACGTTGAGCGCGGCGCGGAGGATGACCCCCGCCGCCGACCACTTGGCCAGCTGCTCGACCACGTCGTCCACCACCCGCCGGGTGAGCAGCCGCATCACCGCGCTCTGCTCGGCGACCTGGATCAGCTCCCCCGGATCGACCATGCCGCGTCGGGGGTGGCGCCAGCGCAGCAGCGCCTCGACCCCGACGACCTCCCCGGTGGCGATGGCGATCTGCGGCTGGTAGTACATGGTGATCTCGCCCGGGTCGCCGGCCGGATCCTCGTCCCGCCCGGGCGCCGCGCGCACCCGCCCGGCGTCCCTCGGCGCCGTGGAGACCGGACCGGTGACCGCCGGTCCGGCGGTCGCCACGTCGGCGGGCACGCCGTTGACGGCCGCCTCCGCGGCGGCCGACCGGGCCGCCCGGCGGCGGATCGGGTCCGCGCCGGTGACGATCTGATTGATCAGCTCGTCGTCGTGCCGGATCTCCGGCCGCTCCCGCCGGCGCCGGAAGCGCCACCGCCCCGGCTCCGCGCCGCCGCGCGGGCCGCCGGCCGCGTGCCCGTCTACCGCGGGTGGCAGCGCCGCGCCGGCCGAAAGCACGGCGCCGTCGCCGCCACGCGCCCCGGCCGGATCGGGCACCGCCGGCCCCGCTTCGAGTACGCGACGCAGGTCGGCCAGGAGGCTCAGCCGCTCCGCCGAGTTGTGGTCGGACTCGGCGGCGTACACGGCGACCGTGTCGTTGCGGTGCTTGGCGTCGTACATCGCCACGTCGGCGTGGCGCATCAGGGTGGCGAAGTCCTCGCCGTGCTCGGGGAAGATGGCGATGCCGATCGAGCCGCCGACGTCCAGTGGCAGGCCGTCCAGGGACACCGGCTCGGCGAGCGCGCCGACCACCCGGTCGGCCAGCGCCCGGGCCTCGTCGGTGCCGGTCAGCGCCGGGACCACGATGGCGAACTCGTCCCCGCCGAGCCGGGCGACCAGGTCGCCGTCGCGTACCACGTCGGTGAGCCGGGCGCTGACCTCGACCAGCAGCCGGTCCCCCACCGCGTGCCCGAGGGCGTCGTTGACGTGCTTGAACCGGTCCAGGTCGATGAGCAGCAGGGCGAGGTGCGCGTCCGGCGCCCCCCGGGCGGCCCGCTCCGCGTGCAGGTGCACCTGCTCGGCCACCTCGGCCAGCAGCGCCTTGCGGTTGGGCAGCCCGGTGAGCGGGTCGAGCGCGGCGAGCTGCTCCTGCTCGGCGGCGAGCCGGGCCATCCGGTAGACCGCGAAGAGCGGCACCAGCACCAGCGGGATCAGCGCCGCGCTGGCCCGGGCGGCGGCGACCAGCACCGGGGCGAGCAGCAGCAGCGAACCGGTGGAGAGCAGCTCGTACGCCAGGCCGAGCCGGACGCTGGGCCACCAGCGGTCGCCGAAGCGCAGCCGGATAGCGCTGGTGACCAGCCCGTAGTTGACCGCGAACCAGGCGACGGCGGCCCCGCCGACGGCCCCGACGTCGGTCCAGTGCAGCCGGCCGCCGTCGAAGATGGCGCCCGGGCCGAGCCGGGTGACCCAGTACGCGGCGCCGAGGGCGCAGGCGTACTGGGCGGCGTTGAAGGCGGTGCGCCACGGCGCGTACCCGAGCCGCCAGCCGGACACGGCGACCGCCACCGCCTGCACGGCGACCGCTGGACCGAGCCCCCAACCGAGCAGGATGGCGAAGCTGAAGCAGGTCGACGGGAAGACGGCGGAGGTCTGCCTCCGGCCGGGCGGGACGAAGGGACGCGCGTCGCAGGCGACGGCGAGCGCCGCCATGGTCCAGAACGCCGCCGGCATCCGGTGCAGCCGATCGGGCAGGTCGGCCAGTGACCCGGCCGAGATCAGCACGGCCAGGGCGAACACCGCGGCGACGAAGCCGAAGAACGGCGCCACGCGTCCGGGCGGGACGGAGTTGCGCGGATCGGCGGCCTCCATCGCACCTCCCGGGATCGGCCCTGGCGTGCTCCGCTCACACGCCGTGCACCAATGAAACGCCCTCGGTCCCGGTTTCCCCGACATGACAGTCACGAATCGGTCGTAGTCGTAATTAAGTTGGAATACGCGCAGACGCCGCCCCGACCCGCGGCGTCACTCCTCGGTGCGGGCGACGCCCCGGGCAGCGTCCGGGCCGGACTCCAGCAGCACCCGGAAGCCCTCCTCGTCGAGGACGGGCAGCTTGAGGCTGACGGCCTTGTCCGCCTTGGAGCCGGGGTTGTCCCCGACCACCACGAAGCTGGTCTTCTTGGAGACCGAGCCGGTCACCTTGCCGCCCCGGCTCTGGATCGCCTCGGACGCCTGGTCCCGGCTGAACCCGGCGAGAGTGCCGGTCACCACCACGGTGAGCCCCTCCAGCGGCCGCGGCCCCTCGTCCACCGCCTCCTCGGCCATCCGTACGCCCGCCTCGGCCCACTTGCGCACCACCTCGCGGTGCCAGTCGACGGCGAACCACTCCTTGATGCTGGCGGCGATGGTCGGCCCGACACCGTCCACCGAGGACAGCTCCTCCTCGGTGGCCGCCTCGATGGCGTCCATCGAGCGGAAGTGCCGGGCGAGCGCCTGCGCCGCGGTCGGGCCGACATGCCGGATGGAAAGCGCGACCAGCACCCGCCACAGGTCCCGCTGCTTGGCCTCGGCCAGGTTGTCCAGCAGCTTGACGGCGTTGCTGCCCAGGCTGCCGTCCTTGTTGACGAAGAAGGGCGAGCGGGCGAGCTGGTCGGCGTCGAGGACGAACAGGTCACCCTCGTCGGCGATGATCTGCGCGTCGAGCAGGGCCGCGGCGCCCTTGTAACCGAGCACCTCGATGTCGAATGCGCCCCGGCCGGCCAGGTGGAAGACCCGCTCGCGCAGCTGCGCCGGGCAGCTGCGGGTGTTGGGGCAGCGGATGTCGACGTCGCCCTCCTTCGCCGGGGCGAGCGGCGTGCCGCAGGCCGGGCAGGTGGTGGGCATGACGAACGGCCGGGCGTCGGCGGGCCGCAGGTCGACCACGGGGCCGAGCACCTCGGGGATGACGTCGCCGGCCTTGCGCAGCACCACGGTGTCGCCGATCAGCACTCCCTTGCGCTCGACCTCACGGGCGTTGTGCAGGGTCGCCAGGGCGACCGTGGACCCGGCCACCCGCACCGGCTCCAGCACGGCGAACGGGGTGACCCGGCCGGTCCGCCCGACGTTGACGTCGATGTCGAGCAGCTTGGTGGTCACCTCCTCGGGCGGGTACTTGAAGGCGATCGCCCAGCGCGGCGCGCGGCTGGTCGAGCCGAGGCGGCCCTGGATGGAGACCGGGTCGACCTTGACCACCACGCCGTCGATCTCGTGCTCGACGTCGTGCCGGTGCTCGGCGTAGTAGGCGATGTATTCCGCGACGCCGGCCAGGCCGGGCACCACCCGCCAGCGGTCGCTGGTCGGCAGCCCCCACGCCTTCAGCGCCGCGTACGACTCGGACTGCGCGGCCGGCTGGAACCCCCTGCGGGCGCCGATGCCGTGCACCACCAGGCGCAGCGGCCGGGAGGCGGTGATCCGCGGGTCCTTCTGCCGCAGGCTGCCGGCGGCGGCGTTGCGCGGGTTGGCGAACGGAGCCTTGCCCTGCTCGACCAGGCCGGCGTTCAGGTCGGCGAACGCGGCGAGCGGGAAGTAGATCTCGCCGCGCACCTCCAGGAACTCGGGCACCTCCGGGAAATCGTCGGAGGCGGTCAGCTTCGCCGGTACGTCCCTGATGCTGCGCACGTTGGCGGTGACGTCCTCACCGGTGCGCCCGTCGCCCCGGGTGGCGGCGCGGACCAGCCGACCCTTCTCGTAGGTCAGGTTGATGGCCAGGCCGTCGACCTTCAGCTCGCAGAGGTACGGCACCGGACCGCCGGCGTCCGGCTCGACCCGCTCGGCCCAGGCGGCCAGCTCCTCGTCGGCGAAGGCGTTGTCCAGCGAGAGCATCCGCTCGGCGTGGGTGACCGGGGTGAACTCCGTGGAGAAGGTGCCGCCCACCCGCTGGGTCGGCGAGTCGGGGGTGCGCAGCGCGGGGAACTCCGCCTCCAGCGCCTCCAGCTCGCGCAGCTGCTTGTCGAACTCGGCGTCGGAGATGGTCGGCGCGTCGAGGACGTAGTAGCGATACTGGTGCTCGGTGAGCTCCTGGCTCAGCGTCGCGTGCCGCTCCCGCGCCTCCGGGGTCGGCTCGGCGCCCGCCGCCGCCTCCTGCGCGGGGCTGACCTGCTGGGGAACCGCTTCCTCGGACACCCTGCCGCCTTCGGACACCGCGTCGACCTCCCGTGATCGTGCTTCCCCCGCACGGTAGCGGTCGGGTCGGACAACCGTCCCGCCACCCGCCCTGACCAGGTTCGCCGGCCCCGCC
>NZ_QGKS01000239.1 GCF_003172935.1 Micromonospora sicca
CCGCCGAGATGGCTCCGCCCGCCGCCGCCGAGACGAGTCATCCCCGCCGCCGAGATGGCTCCGCCAGCCGGCCGGAGGGGGACGGCGCACCGGGGCAGGGTCGGTCGGCTCAGTCGCCCTCGAAGCGGATCTCCACCTCCCGGCTGGTCAGGCAGCGGCGGGTGAGCTGCGCGAGCTGGCGGACCTGGTCCACCTCCGCGGGCGCGCGGGCCACCTCGGCCAGGCAGCCCAGCTCGGCGAGGAGTTGTGGCGCCGCCTCGGCGGCGACCACCAGCTCGCCGAGCGGATCGACGCGGTCCAGCAACGGCGTACGACCCCCGCCCCGCACCCGCTTCAACAGGTCCAGCAGAACGTCGTCGGGATCGGCGACCACCCCGGCCGCGATGTGCGACGGACGACCCCGACCGGGCCCGGCTCGGACCAGCCGATAGAGGACGGCATCCACACCCACGATCGGTCCCCCTCCTCCCGTCGGCGTCACCTATCCGGATCGACGCCGCTCCGTTCCGCCTCGCGAATCACCCTTCCGCGCCACGCGCCCGGCTCGACACCGTGACACCCGCGCCCCGTCCGACAACCGGCTGGCCCCAGGGCCAGCCCCACACCGTGATGCCGCCGCGCCGGTCCGAAGCCCTGACACCCCGGCCCGCCGCCGAGTCAGTCCGGCACGGCCGGGCGGCCGGCTCACTCGGGGCACGCTGGGGATCAGCAGCCGCACCGGCGCGGCCCTTGTCATGTCCGCTCGGCGGCCCTGCCCACCGTCCTCTTCGTACGACCAGTTTCTCCTGTCCAGGGCCCGGTCAGCCACCCCCGACGGCGCGTCGATCCGCGACACGGTGCCGGTGGCCGTGAGACACCCGGCGCCGGGCGGAAGGCGCACGGCAGCGCGCGCGCCGGTGCGCCACGGAGCCCGGCGCCCGACGTCGGGGCGCGACGGGCGTCGGGCGCCCATCGGCGGCCCGAGGATGAGGCGGAACGACGACGACGGACGGCGGCGCATGACTGACGTCGACGCAGTGCCGGACGGCCGACTGGTGTTCTGCCGTTGCGGGATCAGGACCGTAGGCTGGGCCGGTGCCCGCCGACAGCAGGATCAGGCCGAGTCCGGCAGCGGCGCCCACCGGCGCCGACGAGCCGGTGCGGACCCGATCCGGCGGGTCGGCACCGGCCCGGAGTGGACGGTGAGCGGGCAGGGGCGCGGCACCCGCGCCGCCCACGAGGGACTGCCACCGGCGATGCGGGAGTCCGTGGACGCCTTCGCCGACCATCTGGCCCGGGTGCGCAACCGCTCCGCGCACACCGTGCGGGCGTACGTCACCGATCTGGTCTCGCTGCTCGACCATGCCGTCCGGATGGGCTGTGTCGACCTGGCCGAGCTGGACCTGACGGTGCTGCGCAGCTGGTTGGCGAAGCAGCGGACGATGGGGGCCGCCCGGACGTCGCTGGCCCGTCGCGCCGCGTCGGCACGTACGTTCAGCGCCTGGGCCCACCGGTCGGGGCTGCTGCCCGCCGACGTGGCCGCCCCGTTGGCCAGTCCGAAGGCCCACCGCGAGCTGCCCACCGTGCTCCGGGCCGACCAGGCCGCCGCCCTGATGGCCGCCCCCTCCCGGCCCACCGCATCCCTGGAGGCCGGCGCCGGGGCGGCCGGACCGTCGCCGGCGGGCGAGGACGAGCCGGTGCTGCTGCGGGACCGGGTGCTGCTGGAACTGCTCTACGGCACCGGGATCCGGATCAGCGAGGCGTGCGGCCTGGACGTCGCCGACGTCGACCACGGTCGCCGGGTGGTCCGGGTGCTGGGCAAGGGCGGCCGGGAGCGCGCCGTGCCGTACGGGGTGCCGGCGCAGCGCGCGTTGGACGCGTGGCTGGGCCGGGGCAGGCCTGCCCTGGCCGATCCGGGCGCGGGAGGTGCGCTGCTGCTGGGGGCGCGGGGCGGACGGCTGAACCCGACCACCGCGCGCCGGATCGTCGCCGGGTACGCCGAGCGGGCCGGGCTGCCCCGGACCAGCCCGCACGGGCTGCGGCACTCGGCCGCGACCCACCTGTTGGAGGGCGGCGCGGACCTGCGCGCGGTGCAGGAGCTGCTCGGCCACTCCTCGCTGGCCAGCACCCAGATCTACACGCACGTCTCGGTGGAGCGGCTGCGGGCGGCGTATCGGCAGGCGCACCCGCGCGCCTGAACGACGGCCCGACGGGCGGCGCCGCCGGTGGGCCGCGGGTGGGCGGTGATCGGCGAGTTGATGATCGACGGCGGGCTACGATCGGCGGATGACGGTCCCGCAGCCGCCCGAGCCGATTCCCGGGGCTCGGCTGCTCTTCTCGCTCGACGCGTCGGTCAGTCACCTCAACCACGGCTCGTTCGGCGCCGTCCCGATCGGGGTGCAGCGGGCCCAGCAGCGGTTGCGCGACGAGATGGAGGCGAACCCGCTGCGCTTCTTCACTCAGGGGCTGGTCGACCGGATCGCGCACACCCGCCGACACCTGGCCGGCTTCCTGGGGGCCGACCCGGACGGCACCGCGCTGGTGGGCAACGCGACCACCGGGGTGGCGGTGGTGCTCCAGTCGCTCGGCCTGCGCCCCGGCGACGAGGTGCTGACCACCGACCACGGGTACGGCGCGGTCGGCTTCTCCGTCGACCGGGAATGCCGCCGCACCGGGGCGACGCGCCGGACCCTGCACGTGCCGCTGACCGCCGGGGACGAGCAGGTCGTCGAGATCGTCCGGTCCGGGTTGCGCCCCGGACGGACGAAGCTGGTGGTGATCGACCAGCTCACGTCCGCCACCGCCCGGCTCTTCCCGGCCGCCGCCGTGGTGGGGGTGGCCCGCGAGCACGGCGTGCCCGTGCTGGTCGACGCGGCGCACGCCCCGGGCATGCTGCCGATCAGCGTGGCCTCCATCGGCGCCGACTTCTGGGTCGGCAACCTGCACAAGTGGGCGTACGCGCCGCGCGGGACCGCCGCGCTGGTGGTCGCGGAGCCGTGGCGGGAGCGGATCGAGCCGCTGGTCGTCTCCTGGGAGCAGGAGGCCGGCTTTCCCGCCCGGGTCGAGTGGCAGGCGACGCTGGACTACACGCCGTGGCTGGCCGCGCCGGTGGGGCTGTTCACGCTGCGCAGCCTGGGCCTGGACCGGGTACGCGCGCACAACGCCGCGCTGGCCGCGTACGGGCAGCGGGTGGTCGGGGACGCCCTCGGGGTGGCGCCGGCCGACCTGCCGGAGCCCGGCGGACCGACGGTGTCCATGCGGCTCATCCCGCTGCCGCGCGGCGTCGCCACCACGATGGACGCGGCGAAGGCGCTGCAGACCCGGATCGCGGAACGGCTCGCCGCCGAGGTGGCGGTGATGACCTGGCACGACCGGGGCTGGCTGCGGTTGGGCGGCCAGGTCTACAACACCCCCGACGAGTACGACCGGTTGGCCGTCCAGCTCCCTGCGCTGCTCGCCCAGCGGTGAGCGGTCGCCGTCCAGCGGCAGCAGCCGGACGGGGCCCAGGCCGAGCAGGGCGAGGGGGTTGAGGTATTCGTCGCCCCGGCGCAGCCCCCAGTGCAGGCATGCCGCGGCGGGACAGCCGGGGTGGCCGGCGAGCAGGGTGCCGATCGGCGCACCGGCGGTGACCCGGGCGCCGGCCGGCAGCCCGGGGCGTACCGGCTCGTAGGTGGTCCGCAGCCCGTCGCCGTGCCCGACGGTGACCACCGGGCGCCCGGCGACGGTACCGGCGAAGCGCACCACCCCCGCGCCGGCCGCACGGACCTCGACGCCCGCGACGGCGGCCAGGTCGACGCCCCGGTGACCGGGCAGCCAGGGCTGGGGCGGCGGGTCGAACCGGCGCACCGGCCGCGGTGTGCCGGCGAGCGGCCACCGGAACCGCGGCTCGGACCGCGGCGCTCCTGAGCCGGCCGAGGAGCCGGCCGGGGACGGACCGGCCGGAAGCGCGCCCGCCCGGGACGCCGGGCCCGCGACGGCCGGGACGGCAGCCGGTCCCGGCGCCGCCGGGAGGATCAGCGGAAGCATGAGGAGGGCCACCGTGACCGGCCCGGGCATGGTTCGCACGGCCGGCAGCCTGCCCCGACGGCGGTCCCCGATGCCACCGGGTACACCGCCGATTGTGGACGGCGGCCGCGCTGTGGACAACGGCCGGCGGCGGAGTCGATCTGCTATGCGGGCGGCACCGGCCGGCCACCCGCACCGCCTATGCTGAGCCGGTGACGCGGGACTGGTACGCCTGGCACGACGACTACGACCAGCCGGGCTCGGCCCTGTTCCGACGCCTGACCGAGCTGCGGCTGCACATCCGCGCGGCGCTCGACCAGGCCCCGCCCGGCCCGCTCCGGGTGGTCAGCCTCTGCGCCGGTCAGGGGCGGGACCTGGTCCCAGTGCTCGCCACGCATCCCCGGCGGGGCGACGTGACGGCCCGCCTGGTCGAGCTGGACCCCCGCAACGCCGAGGTGGCCCGGGCGGCCGCGGCGGAGGCCGGCCTGCCGGCGGTGCAGGTGGTGGTCGGGGACGCGGCACTGACCGACCACTACGCCGACCTCGCCCCGGCGGATCTCGTGCTGGTCTGCGGGATCTTCGGCAACATCGTCGACGCCGACATCCGGGCCACCGTCCGGCACTGCGCCGCCCTCTGCGCCACCGGTGGGACGGTCTTCTGGACCCGGCACCGCCGCGAGCCCGACCTGGTGCCCAGCATCTGCGACTGGTTCGCCGAGGAGGGCTTCACCCCGGTGGCGGTGAGCAGCCCGGCCGACGGGGTGGGGGTGGGCGTGCACCGTTTCACCGGCCGGCCCCGGCCACTGCCGGGCGGCGTGCGGATGTTCGAGTTCGTCGGCCACGTCCGCCTCACCCACCCGTGACCGGGCGTCCGCCCGCCGACCGCCGGGAGCAGAGATGACCACTGTGGACGACGTCAGCCGGCCGTCCCGGATCGCCGGTCCGGACGAGGCGATCAGCGCCGAGGAACTGCAGCTCGCCGCCCGCAATCACGGCATCCCGCTGGAGGCGCTGCGCTACGACGTCACCCCGGCCGGGCTGCACTACCTGCTCATCCACTACGACATCCCGGACGTCGACCCGGCGGCGCACACGCTGACCGTCGACGGCGCGGTGGACCGGCCGCTGAGCCTCGACCTGGCCGCGCTGCGGGACCGGCCCCGGGTCACCCACCGGGTGACACTGGAGTGCGCCGGCAACGGCCGGGCGCTACTGCACCCGCGGCCGGTCAGCCAGCCGTGGCTGGTGGAGGCGGTCGGCAACGCCGAGTGGACGGGCACGCCGCTGGCGCCGCTGCTGCGCGAGGCCGGGCTCTCCCCGGACGCCGTGGACGTGGTCTTCACCGGTGCGGACCACGGCGTCGAGCGGGGCGTCGAGCAGGACTACCGGCGGGCGCTGCCGGTCGCGGACGCGTTGCGCGAGGAGGTGCTGCTGGCGTACGAGATGAACGGCGCTGCTCTGCTGCCGCAGCACGGGTCCCCGCTGCGGCTGATCGTGCCCGGCTGGTACGGCATGGCGCACGTGAAGTGGCTGCGCGGCATCCGGGTGCTGACCGAGCCGTTCGACGGCTACCAGAACGCGGTGGCGTACCGGCTGCGGAAGGACGCCGACGACCCCGGCGTGCCGGTGACCCGGATCGAACCGCGCGCCCTGGTCCGCCCGCCGGGCTTCCCGGACTTCATGTCGCGGACCCGGGTGCTGCGGCCGGGGCCGTGCACGGTGGACGGTCGGGCCTGGTCGGGACACGCGCCGGTGAGCGCGGTGGAGGTGACCACCGACGGCGGGGCGAGCTGGGCGCCGGCCCGGCTGGACGAGCCGAGCGGCGGGGAGTGGGCCTGGCGGCGGTGGGAGTTCGACTGGGCCCCGGAGCCGGGGCGGTACGTGCTGGGCGCCCGGGCCACGGACGCCTCCGGACGCCGCCAGCCGGTGGAGCAGCCGTGGAACCGGGGCGGCTTCGCCAACAACCTGGTGCAGCGGGTCGAGGTGGCGGTGCTGGCGGGGTGAGCGGCGCGGTGGGCCGGGCCGCCGGCCGGGCGGGTCAGCCGCGGCGAGCGGAGATCGTCAGCCGCCGAATCCGGAGTCTGCGGGAAGGGAGATGTCCGGCTTTTCGAGCTCTTCCACATTGACGTCCTTGAACGTCATTACCCGGACGTTCTTGACGAAGCGGGCAGGACGGTACATGTCCCACACCCAGGCGTCGTGCATCTCGACCTCGAAGTAGACCTCGCCGTCCGAGTTACGCACGTGCAGGTCGACCTGGTTGGCCAGGTAGAAACGGCGCTCGGTCTCCACCACGTAGGAGAACTGGCGGACTATGTCGCGGTACTCCCGGTAGAGCTGCAGCTCCATCTCGGTCTCGTACTTCTCGAGATCTTCCGCGCTCATCGCACTCCGCCTTCCATGACCACATCTTCCCCCACCGACGCCGGGGGTCGAGGCTGCTCGCCCAACGCCACGCCGACGGTACTCCCTGACGCGCCGGAGCGCTCCATCGGCTCGTCCGGGCCGTCCACCACCGGACGCCGGGACCGCGGTGGGCGCCCGTCCCGGCCGGAGATCGTGGCCACGTTGACGTACGAGAAGCGGTGCTCCCGGCACGGCCCGTGCTCCCGCAGCGCCGCCGTGTGCTCCGGCGTGATGTAGCCCTTGTGCTCGGCGAAGCCGTACCTCGGGTACCGGTCGTCCAGCTCCACCATGATCCGGTCCCGGGTGACCTTGGCCAGCACGCTCGCCGCCGCCACGCAGGCCGCCACCTGGTCGCCCTTCCAGACCGCCAGCCCCGGCACGTCCAGCCCGTCGACGCCGAAGCCGTCGGTCAGCACGTACTCGGGGCGGGTGGTCAGCGACGCGAGGGCGCGCCGCATCGCGGCCAGGTTGCACACGTGCAGCCCCCGGGCGTCGACCTCCTCGGCGGGGATCACCACCACCGCGTACGCGAGGGCGCGGGCGACCACCTCGTCGTAGATCCGCTCTCGGCTGGCCGGGGTGAGCAGCTTGGAGTCGGCCAGCCCGTCGATCTCGCCGCGCCGCCCCTCGGGCAGCACCGCGGCGGCTGCGACGAGGGGCCCGGCGCAGGCGCCCCGCCCGGCCTCGTCCGCGCCGGCCACGTGCCGGAAGCCGCGCCGCTGCAGGGCCCGCTCCAGCGCGTAGAGGCCACCGTCGCGGCGCACCACGGTGCGCGGGGGCGTCAGCACGGCGCACCCCCGTGGGCGGCCGGTCGGGCGGCGAGCGCCCGGGTCAGCACGGCCGGCAGGTCCTCCGGGTAGTAGCGCTCGTCGGTCCCGGCCAGCTCGTCCAGGGACCACCAGCGGTGGCCGGTGACGCTGGCCCGCTCGACCTCGTCGAAGCCCGCCGTGTCCACCTCCCAGGCCGGGACGCGGACCAGGAAGAACTCCTGCTCCTGCCGGTACCAGACGCCGTCGAACGGGAACTCGACCGTCTCGGCCCACACCGGCGGGCCCAGCTCGGCCGGGGTGAGCCGCAGCCCGGTCTCCTCGGCCAGCTCGCGGGTGGCGCCGTCGGCCGGGCTTTCCCCCGGGTCGAGCCCGCCGCCCGGGGTGAACCAGTAGGCGTGGCTCGGTCGGGCCGGATCGGTGCCGGCGAAGAGCAGCACCCGGTCGGCCGCGTCGACGAGCAGCACCCGGGCCGCGCGACGAGGGGTGTAGACGGTCACGGCCCAAGCCTGCCAGACGGCTCCGACGAACGCCCACGCCTCCCTGGCTCAGGGATTGGGGATCCCGTCGAACTGCTTCGGGACGGTGAGCCAGGTCGCCCGGTCGACCGGCCAGAACACGGTGAACGCCCGCCCGACCACCTGGTCCTCGGGGATGGTGGCCTCGGTGATGTCCTGGCCGGACTGCTGCCAGTGCTCCAGCGAGTCGCCCGAGGCCTCCCGGTGGTCACCCATGACCCAGAGCCGCCCCTGCGGCACCGTGATGTCGAAATCCTGGTCGGCCGGTTTGTTCCCGGGATAGATGTACGGCTCGTCCAGCGACCGGCCGTTGATGACCAGCCGGTCCTGGGCGTCGCAGCAGACCACGTGGTCGCCGGCGACCCCGATCACCCGCTTGATGAAGTCCTCGCCCTCCGGGTTGCCGCTCCACTCGGTGGGCGCCTTGAAGACGACCACCTCGCCCCGGTGCGGCGACCGGAAATCGTAGACCAGCTTGTTGACCAGCACCCGATCGTCGATCTTGAGAGTGTTCTCCATGGACGGGGAGGGGATGAAGAAGGTCTGCAGCACGAAGGCACGCACCAGCACTGCGACCAGGATCGCCACGCCCAGGAGAATGGGCAGCTCCTTCCAGAAGGAACTGCGGGGCTTTTCGGTCTGCTCGTCAATCACGGGAGGAGCCTACGACGCCGGGCGCGTGGGGACCGTCCGGAACGCGCGAGAACGGAGAGGGCCGCCGTGACCGGGAGGATCAGCACGACACCGCCCACCGGGTCGGGATCGACGGGGGCCGGCCGGGCCGGCGCGCCGTCCGCCCGGGCCAGGCTGGCGAAGGTGTCCGGCACGGGCAGCGAGGTCCACCGCTCGGAGGGCCAGACGATCATGAAGGCCCGGCCCACCACGTTGTCGATCGGCACCGGACCCTGACAGCGGGCGTCCTGGGAGACCAGCCGGTGGTCGCCCATCACGAAGATCTGCCCGGCCGGCACGACGACCTCGGTGAACTGCCGCGACCGGCACTCCTTCGGGTTGGGCGGCAGCTCGACCGGCGAATCCTCGGAGACGTACGCCCGCTCGTCCAGCGGCACGCCGTTGACCACGACCCGGCCCTTGTCGCAGCACCACACCTTGTCGCCGGGCACCCCGATCACCCGCTTGATGAAGTCCTTCTCCCCGGGGCGGCTGACCCCGACCAGGTCGCCGAGGGTGCGGCCGACCTTCCCGGCGAAGCCGGCCGGCGGCGCCGGGGTCTCCTGGGCGACCCACTTGTCGGTGCCCCGGAAGACCACCACCTCGCCGCGCACCGGATCCCGGACGTCGTAGACGACCTTGTTGACCAGCACCCGGTCGCCGATGAGGAGGGTGTTCTCCATCGACCCGGAGGGGATGAAGAACGCCTGGAGCAGGAAGGTGCGGATCAGCACCGCGAGGCAGAAGGCGACGATCAGGAGCAGCGGCAACTCCTGCCAGAGGGGCATCTGCCGCCGGGCGCGCCGGGCCCGCCGGCGCCACGGATCGACGGTGCCGTCCTCGTCAAGCATCTGCACCATGCCACTCTCCGGTCCGCAGAAACGACACTACCGCCCGGGAGCCTCGTCGTGAGACCCCACGGGCGGTAGTGGACCGCTGTGCCGCCGCGAGACGCGCTGCGGCGTCGCTGCCCTCCTGCGCCCGTACGATCAGGGTAATGCGATCTGGTCGATACGACATCCGCGCAGCTCAGGCGGCGTAGCGAGCGGAAAGTCAGCTGGTCGGCTGCTTCTCGCGCAGCTCCTTGATCTTGGCCTTCTTGCCGCGCAGCTCGCGCAGGTAGTAGAGCTTGGCGCGACGCACGTCACCGCGGGTCACGATCTCGATCCGGTCGATCGCCGGGCTGTTGATCGGGTACGTCCGCTCCACACCGACACCGAAGCTGACCTTGCGGACCGAGAAGGTCTCGCGCAGACCGTCACCCTGGCGGCGGATGACGACGCCCTGGAAGATCTGGACACGGGACCGGTTGCCCTCGACGACCCGCGCGTGCACCTTCACGGTGTCACCGGCACGGAAGTCGGGGAGGTCGACCCGCTTCGACTGGGCGTCAAGGGCGTCCAGGATGTTCATCGCTGTGTCCTCGTGAGGCTCACGGCGCACCGTCAGTCGGTGCGCGGATGGGTGATTCTGATCCCCGGGTGGTGGACGGCGGGCCGGCCCCGGTCGAGGATCCTCGCAGCCGTCCGCGGGCGCGGACGGATGCGGCAACCCCTCTACTTTGCCACATCCCCCGGCGGCGAGGAAAATCCGCCCCGGTCCAACGCCGCCCGGTCCCGCTTGTCCAGGCTCTCCGGCGGCAGCGCGGCCATCATGTCCGGGCGGCGCGCGGCCGTCCGGGTCAGCGCCTCGTCCCGCCGCCAGCGGGCGATCCGCCCGTGGTCGCCGGAGCGGAGCACGTCCGGCACCTCGTGCCCGCGCCAGGTCGCCGGCTTGGTGTACATCGGGGCCTCGAGCAGCCCGTGGGCGTGCGACTCCTCGTCCAGCGAGCCGGCGTTGCCGAGCACCCCGGGCAGCAGCCGGGTGACCGCCTCCAGGATCACCAGCACCGCGACCTCGCCGCCGAAGAGCACGTAGTCACCGAGGGAGACCTCGGTCATCCGCATCCGGGTCGCCGCGTGGTCGAGCACCCGCTGGTCGATGCCCTCGTACCGGCCGCAGGCGAAGAGCAGGTGCGACTCGGCGGCCAGCTCGTGCGCCATGGCCTGCGTGAACCGGACGCCGGCCGGCGAGGGCACCAGCAGCCGGGGCATCGTGTGGCCGTCCGGGTTGAGCTCGTCGGGGGCGAGGGCGTCCAGCGCCTCACCCCACGGCTCCGGCCGCATCACCATGCCGGGGCCGCCGCCGTAGGGGGTGTCGTCCACCGTGCGGTGCACGTCGTGGGTCCAGGTCCGCAGGTCGTGTACGGCCAGCCGCAGCGTGCCGTTCGCCCGGGCCTTGCCGATCAGCGACAGGTCCAGCGGGGCGAAGTACTCCGGGAAGATCGACACGATGTCGACGCGCATTGGGGGTGCTCCGGCGGCCTAGAGATCGAGCAGACCGGCCGGCGGGTCAACGACGACGCGACCGCCGGCGAGGTCCACCTCGGGCACGATCGCCTTGACGAACGGAATCAGCGCGGTACGCCCCTCGGGGCGGCGCAGCACCAACAGGTCGGACGCGGGCGCGTGGTCGATCCCGGCCACCTCGCCCAGCCGCTCCCCAGCGGGGGTGACCACGGCGAGGCCGACGAGCTGGTGGTCGTGGAACTCCTCCGGGTCCGCCGGCGGGGCCACGTCGCCGCTGTCCACCGTGAGCAGCGTGCCGCGCAGCGCCTCGGCGACGTCCCGCTCCAGGACGCCCTCGAAGGCCACCAGCAGCCGGCCCTGGTGCCAGCGCGCCGACTCGATGGTCAGCTCGGCGGGCACGCGGAACGGCACACCGGGACCCGGCGCCGGATTGGCCGGGGGTGTCACCCCCGGCTCGGTGCGCAACACCGAACCGGGGGTGAACCGTGCTTCGGGCTCATCGGTCCGCACCTCCACGGTGACCTCACCGCGGATCCCGTGCGGCTTGCCGATCCTGCCGACGACGAGAAGCATCAGTACGAGTCGACGATGTCGACGCGTACCCCACGCCCACCGATGGAGCCGATCACCTGGCGCAGTGCCTTGGCGGTCCGGCCGGACCGCCCGATCACCGTGCCGAGATCCTCCGGGTGCACGCGGACCTCGAGCCGCTTGCCCCGACGGGAATCGACCATCCGCACCCGGACGTCGTCCGGGTGGTCGACGATCCCCTTGACCAGGTGCTCCAGGGCGGGACGCAGTGCCATGTCAGGCCTGCTCGCCGGACTCGGCACCGGTCTGCGCCTCGGCCTTCGGCGCCTCGGCCTCGGCCGGGGCGGCCTCCGCCTTGGGAGCCTCCGCCTTGGGAGCCTCCGCCTTGGGAGCCTCCGCCTTGGGAGCCTCCGCCTTGGCGGCCTTCTTTGCCGGCTTGGCCGGGGTCTCCGGAGCCAGGCCGGCGGCGGCCTTCGCCTCGGCCTCGTACGCCGCCTTGCGGTCGGCCCGCTCCGCGGCGACCTTCAGCGGCGGCGGGGCCGGCAGGCCCTTGAACTTCTGCCAGTCACCGGTCAGCTCCAGCAGGCGCTGCACGGCCTCGCTCGGCTGCGCACCGACCGACAGCCAGTACTGGACCCGCTCCGACTTGACCTCGATCACCGAAGGGTCTTCCTTCGGCTGGTACACGCCCACGAACTCGATCGCGCGACCGTCACGCTTGGTGCGCGAGTCGGCGACGACGATGCGGTACTGCGGGTTGCGGATCTTGCCCATCCGCAGGAGCCGGATCTTTACGGCCACAGTTGTTTCGCTCCTGTTGCGATCTCACCGGCCCGGTACGGGCGGTGCATGGGTGAGCGCCGACCGGCACAGTGGGGTTTGGGCCGGAGACTGCTCGGTGGACTGGCGACGCGCCTGGGTTAGAGGGCGCCGGACGCGCGCCGGATACCAGCGACCCATTCTGCCAGATCCGGCGCCGATCTCTCACACCGGACCCGGACAGGTCACCCGAGCCGGTGTCCGAGTGACGGACGACACCGTCAGCGGACCGGCGGACGGTCCCAGCCCGGTGGCAGTTCGTCCGGTATGCCCCATTCCGCCGGTGGGGTGAAGTCGCACCAGGTCCCGTCGAACGGGAACGCGCCGGCCTCGGCGAGGGCGATGACCCGCTCCCCCTCGGCCCGGACCGCCTTCTCGTCGGCCACCCAGTAGTCGTCGGGGAAGGCGAGGCGTTCGAGGAACTCCTCCTCGTCCTTCCACTCCCAGCTGCGGTCCGGCCGGACCACCACGTCCAGGTCCTGGTCGACCATGTCCACGCCGGCCACCGGGCCGTCGTCCCAGCGGACGCCCGGTTCCTCCAGGTTGACGTACCAGTTGCTGAACCGGCCCTGCGCGTCCCGGAACCACCAGACCGAGTGGGCCGCCCCGGTGGGCAGGAACTTCAGCACCGGCGGCCCGTTCCACCGGCCCTGGGCCAGGCGGTAGGACGAGGTGATCCACTCGGCGAACGGCATCGCCCGCATGCCCAGCCCCGCCTCGGTGACCTCGTGCGCCACCGGCGAGTCCCGGGCGATCCAGAGCAGCAGGCCCCGGTCGTCGTCCAGGACCACCCGGGCCGACCGGACCCAACCGATCCGGCCGTGCCGCACGTTCCGGTGCATGATCAGCCGACCCGGCGCGAACCGGGCGACGGGGTCGCCGGGCCGCACGTCAGTAGGCGCGGGCGAGGATGGCGACCAGGTCCGACTCGTCCTCCGAGTCCGGCACCGAGCCGTCGGCCCGCAGCAGGCAGCGGACCGTCACGCCCTGGGCGTTCGCCTCGGCCTCGCCCTGGACGCCGACCGCCGACCACGGCACCTTGGCCCAGCCGGTGGCCGCCGCCTCGATCGCCTCGCCCAGCGTCGACACCTCGACGGTCCGGGACTCGCGGTGGGCCAGGGCCTGGTCGTGCAGCGCCCGCTGGTCGGCCTCCAGCGCGGCCAGCACCGCGCCGACCACGTCGGCCACCGGCGTCGGGGACTTCGAGCCGTCCGTACGTCGGACCACGACCGCGTTGCCGGTGGCCAGGTCGCGGGGGCCGACCTCGACGCGTACCGGATAGCCGCGCAGCTCGGCGTCGACGGCCCGGCGGCCGAACGCGGTGTCCGTGCGGTCGTCGAGCGCGACCCGGACGCCGGCGTCGCGCAGGCCGTCGCGGAGCTTGGCCGCCGCCTCGCCGACCCCCTCGCCGTCCTTGACGATCATCACGTACGCCTGGATCGGCGCCAGCTTCGGCGGCACCCGCAGGCCGTTGTCGTCGCCGTGCGCCATGATCAGACCGCCGAGCATCCGGGTCGACGTGCCCCAGGAGGTGGTCCAGGCGTGCTCCCGGCCGCCCTCGGCGGAGGAGTAGCTGATGTCGAACGCCTTGGCGAAGTTCTGCCCCAGCTCGTGGCTGGTGCCCAGCTGGAGCGCCTTGCCGTCGCCCATCATGCCTTCGCAGGTGTAGGTGGCGGTCGCGCCGGCGAACCGCTCCCGGGCGGTCTTCAGCCCGACCACCACCGGGATGCCGAGGACGTTGACCATCAGGTCCTCGTACGCCTCGTGCAGGATCCGCCGCGCGTAGGCGCGCGCGTCCTCCCGCGTGGCGTGCGCGGTGTGCCCCTCCTGCCAGAGGAACTCGCTGGTGCGCAGGAAGATCCGCGGCCGCAGCTCCCAGCGGACCACGTTCGCCCACTGGTTGAGCAGCAGCGGCAGGTCCCGGTACGAGTCGATCCACTTGGCCATGAACTCGCCGATCACCGTCTCGCTGGTGGGGCGGACCACGACCGGCTCGGCGAGCTGCTTGCCGCCACCGTGGGTGACCACGGCCAGCTCCGGCGAGAAGCCCTCGACGTGCTGGGCCTCACGCTTGAGGTAGCTCTCCGGGATGAAGAGCGGGAAGTACGCGTTCTCCGCGCCGGCCGCCTTGATCCGGGCGTCCATCTCGGCCTGCATCCGCTCCCAGATGGCGTAGCCGGCCGGTCGGATCACCATGGTCCCCCGGACCGGGCCGTTGTCGGCCAGCTTCGCCTTGGCGATCAGGTCCTGGTACCAGCGGGGAAAGTCCTCCGCACGGGGAGTGAGCACGCGTGCCATGACCGCACATCCTATGCGCCGTCCGCCGGGCCGCCGCGCTCGGGCACGCCCGACTGGCGGGAAGCAGCGCCCCGGCCGGGCGCGGGCGGGGCAGCGGCACGAACCCGACGCTGACTAGCATTTGCGGCCTGTGGCGGTTCCCAGCCGAGGCGGGCGAGGTCCCGGTGGTGTCCCGGGCGACCGGGCACGCCCAGTTGGACGCGGTCCCGCTGCCGCTGGCCACGATCGGCACGCCGACCCCGTTCGAGGTACGCGGCGCGCTCGGCAACGGCGTCACCTCGACGCCCCGCGCGACCCCGGTGAGCGTCTGGGGGCTGTGGGCATGCCTCCCGCCGCTGGCCCCCGGCGCGCACGAGCTGGCCTTCGGCGGCAGCGACGGCGGCGGCTTCTGGGTGGAGCAGCGACTAGCGGTTGCTTCCCTTTCTAGAGCTGTCCACAATTGGCTGTCGTGGGTAGCGTGTATCGGATCGGCGAGTTCGCCAAGCGGGTGGGCCGCTCGGTGAGTACGGTGCGCCGGTGGGAGGCGGAGGGTCCGATCGCGGCCCGTCGTCTGCCGTCGGGGCAGCGGTACTTCGACGATTCTGATGTGCGCCGGGTGCTGCAGCCGGGCTTCGACGCCGACCGGCGGAAGGTCGTGGTGTACTGCCGGGTGTCATCGCCGGGTCAGAAGGCCGACCTGGCCTCGCAGGTGGCGGCGATGCAGCAGTTCTGCCTTGCTCGCGGTCTGGCCGTGGACGAGTGGATCAGCGAGGTCGGCGGCGGGATGAACCTGCGCCGTAAGAAGTTCCTGGCGTTAATGGACGCGGTCGACCGGGGGGAGGTTGGCACGCTGGTGGTGGCGCACAAGGACAGGCTGGCCCGGTTCGGCTTCGACTTCCTGGAGCACGTGGCGGCACGTGGCGGCTGCGAGATCGTCGTCGCCAATCACGAGTCACTGTCCCCACAGCAGGAACTAGTGGAGGACTTGTTGGCCATCGTGCACACCTTCTCATGCCGCCTGTACGGTCTGCGCCGCTACGAGAAGGAACTCAAAGGGGCGGACCTAACCGTGGGGGATGACCGGTGAAGGTCACCCGCATCGCCTACTCGGCACGGATGAACCCAGGAAAGTACGCCGCCCTGGTGGAGCAGGCCCGCCGGTTGGGTTGGGTGCGCAGCGAGGTGTGGCAGCGGTATGGCTCGATCAACGGTGTCGGGGCCGGACTGCGGGACCGGCAGGTGCGCGACCGGTGGCTGGCTGACGGCAGGCACGTGCAGTTCGCCGTGTTGGCGAATGCGTGGAAGGAAACCGTCCGCGACGTCATGGCCGACATCGCCGCGAACCTGGAGGCGGCCAAGGTCGACGTCAGGCGGGCGATCATCCGACGCACGAGCGATCCGGCCGAGCGCAAGCGACTGTTCACCGCGCTGAAGGCCGACCAATGGGCTGACGATCCGTTCCTGTCTCGGCAGATGCGCAAGCACTGGAAGCGTGGCCACAACCGCACGCACGATCAGATCGTGGTACGCGCCGACAACTACAACGCCCTCGTTGACGGGCGAGGCCGGCTGTGGCTGGCAATTCCCGGCCTCGAACCCCGCAAGATGGTCAAAATCCCGCCGTCCACGACCGTCGCCCCGACCGGGACGCTGCGCCTGATCCTGCGCGGCGGCCGAGTCCAGGTCCACTACCAGATCGACGCGTCGCAGATGCGCTCATCACAGCGACCATGCGGCGAGGCGACGATCGGCGTGGACAAGGGCTACACCGAAGCCCTCACCGACTCCGACGGCCAGCCCCACGGTGAACAGCTCGGCGACCTGCTCACCCGCGAGTCGGACCGGTTGAAGGAACGAAACCGCCGTCGGGCGAAGCTACGCTCAATCGCCAACAACGCCGCGCTCCGTGGCGACTACGCGAAAGCGCACCGGATCAAGGCCAACAACCTCGGCACGATCAAGCGGGACCGGCAGGCCGCCCGACATCGGGCGCGGGTGCGTACGGAGATCTTCACCGCCGTGCACGAGGTCGTGGACAAGGCCGCCACCGTGATCGCCGAAGACCTCACCAAACGCTTCGCCGGGCGCAAAACGCTGGGCAAGAACATCAACCGGCGTCTCGCCGCATGGACCAAAGGAGTCACCGCCGAGGCCCTGAAAAGCGTGTCGGAGCGTAGAGGTTCTGCGCTCGTGCCCGTCAACGCCGCCTACACCTCACAAACCTGTCACCAATGCGGCCGGTTCAGCCGACGCAGCGGGGACCGGTTTCACTGCACCCGATGCGGGGTGGTGTGGCAGGCCGACGTGAACGCCGCGATCAACATCCTGCACCGAGCCGGCGACCCCGACATCGCCCTGCACACCCCACACCACGTGGTGAAGCAGATCCTGCAGGACCGGACAGATCGCCACCGGACCAGACTGCCGGTCCAGGACTCCAGCCCGGCAACAGCTGAGCGGAGAGCGAATCATCCGAACCGCTCAACTATGAGCAAGTAGTAGGAAGCAGGCGCAGTACCACCTCGTGGTGAGCTGAGCCGTCCCGCCGCCCGTAGACTTCCGGGCAACCATGGACGAACCCCGGGACTCGGCCCGCCAACGCCTGCGGGACAGCATCGTCGACGCCGCCCGCGCACAGACCGTCGCGAGCGGCTGGGACGGCGTACGGATGGGTGGGGTGGCGCGGGCGGCCGGGGTGAGCCGGCAGACCGTCTACAACGAGTTCGGCACCAAGGCGGGGCTGGCCGAGGCGCTGGCCCGGCGGGAGGTCGACCGGTTCGTATCGGCGGTCCGCGCGGCGCTCGCGGAGCACGGCGCCGACGTCCGGGCCGGCGCGTACGCGGCTATCGCGCACACCCTCACCGAGGCGGCCGGGAACCCGCTGATCAAGGCGATCCTGACCAGCGCGCGGGGCGGCTCGGACGAGCTGCTGCCCTACCTGACCACCCGCTCCGAGCTGGTGCTGGCCGAGGCGACCGGGGCGCTGCTGGAGTGGGCGAGCGTCCACCTTCCGGGGGCCGATCCGGCCGGGCTGGCGTTCGCCGCCGACACGATCGTCCGCCTGGTGGTGAGCCACATCGTGCTCCCCCAGGCCCCGCCCGAGCAGACCGCCCGCGCCCTGGCCGAGTTGGCCCTGCACCTCTTCCTGAACCCGGGGCGGGTCAGCGGATGAGGCGGCCGCGGAGGACGACGCGGGACGGGGTGCGGACCACGCGGAGGTCGCGGCGCGGGTCCTCGGGGTAGACGACCAGGTCGGCGAGGCCGCCCTCGACCAGGCCGGGGAAGCCCAGCCAGGCGCGGGCGCCCCAGGAGGCGGCGGCGAGCACGTCCAGCGCGGACATGCCGGCCCGCTCGTGCAGCAGCAGCATCTCCTCGGCGGCCAGCCCGTGGTCGATCCCGCCGCCCGCGTCGGTGCCGACGTAGATCGGCACGCCCGCCTCGTACGCGGCCCGGACCACCTCGGGGAAGCGGTCGCGCAGGGCGACCATGTGGTCGGCGTACCCGGGGAACCTGGCGCGGGCCTGGTCGGCGATGCCGCCGAAGGTCGCAATGTTGATCATCGTGGGGACCAGTGCGGTGCCCTGCCGGGCCATCAGGTCGATCAGGTCGGGGCTGAGCCCGGTGCCGTGCTCCACCGAGTCCACCCCGGCCCGCACCATGATCTCCACGGCCGACTCGGAGAAGGTGTGCACCGCGGCCCGCACCCCGGCGGCGTGCGCGGCCGCGACGGCCGCGGTCATGGTGTCCGCGTCCCAGGCCGGCGCGAGGTCGCCGACGCCGCGGTCGATCCAGTCCCCGACCAGCTTGACCCAGCCGTTGCCGGCGGCGGCCTGCTCGGCCACCGTCGCGGCCACCTCCGCCGCGCCCACCTCCACGCCGATGTCGCGCAGGTAGCGCCTGGGCGGGGCGACGTGCTGGCCGGCGCGGGCCAGTCGCGGCAGCTCCGGCTCGTCGTCCAGCTCTGGGTACGGGTACGGCGAGCCGGCGTCGCGGATGGCCAGCACGCCGGCGTCCCGGTCGGTACGGGCCAGCTCACGGGCCTGGTCCAGGGAGGTGATCGGGGCACCGCCCCGGGCGATGCCGATGTGGCAGTGCGCGTCGGTCAACCCCGGCAGCACGAAGCCGCCGTCGGCGATCGTCTCCGCCCCGGGCACCGGATCGAAGGTCACCCGGTCGCCGTCCAGCCAGATGTCCCGGACCTCGTCGTCCGGCAGCAGCACACCGCGCACATGCAGAGCCATGTGCACAGTCCTACCTGATCACCCCCCGCCGCGCGCGAGCAGCCCGGCCCGCCGCACGGTCAGCGAACGACTGGCCCCCACCGTGAACCCCCTCAAGTAGGCCGCTGTGCCGCCCAGGCCAGGAACCTGTCGAACAGATCCGCCGGAGACGGGGCAGGGCTCGGGTTTAGCTTGATCAAATCCGCGGTGGCGTCGAACAACTGCCCGGCCAGGTAGACCGACAGCGCTACCGCGTTCCCCTCGTATTCGACCCGGAGCAGCATCCGTGCCGTAGGGCACGGCCAGGCGGCGGAGCACACCCGGCAGAGCCACAGGGGCCGCCTGGGTAAGTGTTGGTGCACCCGGTGGAAGGTCTGCAGCGGCTGCTCATGGCCGGGTGAGGCATTAGGCGGGGTCATCTGCTCATGATGACGCCGCCTGTTGTCTTCGTCAACAGTCTGCGCAGTTGTCGCTGTCGTGAGGACAAGCTGCTGTCATCGTCAACCCGTGGAGCTTGTAGGCGTGTCGGAGATTCGGGAAATGCTCGGTGGCGTATCCCGACAGCGCGCCTCCGTGATCGCCAATCAACGCAACTTCCCCGAGCCAATCGCCGTGTTGGCGATGGGAAAGGTGTGGCGGAAGTCCGACGTTGAAAAGTGGATTCGGCAGCACAGGCCCGACGTGGCGGAAGATTGAGAAGGGGCCCCAACCGGGGCCCCTTCACTTGATGGGTCAGTCGACCGGCGCTACCTCGTCGAAAGCTGGGCGGCACGTTCCGCCAACTTGCCTGGCGGCCGGCATGCGTCGGTGACGCGGGGTCAGCGGGGGCGGTTGTCGCCCTTGCCGAGCTTGTTGAAGTCGATCTTCGGGAGCTTGAAGCCCGGGGGCAGGCCCTGGCCGCCGGCCAGGTCACCCGGGTCCAGCCCCGGCGGGAGCTGCGGCATGCCGCCCGGGAAGCCGCCCGGCAGCCCGGCGCCCGCCCCGGTACGCGGCCGACCGCCGCCCTTGGTGCCCTTGCGCTTGTTCTTCGGCGACTTGGTCGCCTTGCGCCGACCACCGCCGGGCAGGCCCATCATGCCGCCCATCTGCTTCATCATCTTCTGCGCGTCGGCGAAGCGGTTGAGCAGCTGGTTGACGTCCATCACGGCAACCCCGGAGCCGCTGGCGATGCGGGCCCGGCGGGACCCGTTGATGATCTTCGGGTTGGTGCGCTCGCCCGGGGTCATCGACCGGATGATCGCGGTGACCCGGTCGAAGTGCTTGTCGTCCAGGTCGGCGAGCTGGTCCTTCATCTGCCCCATGCCGGGCATCATGGCCAGCACGTTGGCGATCGGGCCCATCCGGCGGACCGCGATGAGCTGGTCGAGGAAGTCCTCCAGGGTGAACTGCTCGCCGCCCATCAGCTTGGCGGTCATCTTCTCCTTCTGATCGGCGTCGAAGGCCTGCTCGGCCTGCTCGATCAGAGTGAGGACGTCGCCCATGCCGAGGATCCGGCTGGCCATCCGGTCGGGGTGGAAGACGTCGAAGTCCTCCAGCTTCTCGCCGGTCGAGGCGAAGAGGATCGGCTGCCCGGTGATTTCCCGGACGGAGAGCGCCGCGCCACCGCGGGCGTCGCCGTCGAGCTTAGAGAGCACCACACCGGTGATGCCGACGCCGTCGCGGAACGCCTCGGCGGTGCGGACGGCGTCCTGGCCGACCATCGCGTCGACGACGAAGATGACCTCGTCCGGGTCGACCACGTCGCGGATGTCGGCGGCCTGCTGCATCATCTCGGCGTCGATACCGAGGCGGCCGGCGGTGTCGACGATGACGACGTCCCGGGCGGCCCGCTTGGCGTGCTCGATGGAGTCCCTGGCCACCTGGACCGGGTCGCCGACGCCGTTGCCGGGCTCCGGGGCGTACACCTCGACGCCGGCCCGGCCACCGAGCACCTGGAGCTGCCCGACGGCGTTGGGGCGCTGGAGGTCGGCGGCGACCAGCAGCGGCTGGTGGCCCTGGGCCTTGAGCCAGCGGGCCAGCTTGCCGGCAAGGGTGGTCTTACCGGAACCCTGGAGACCGGCCAGCATGATCACGGTCGGCGGGTGCTTGGCGAACTGCAGCCGCCGCCCCTCGCCGCCGAGGACGTTGATCAGCTCCTCGTTGACGATCTTGATGATCATCTGCGCCGGATTGAGCGCCTGGGAGACCTCGGCCCCCCGCGCGCGCTCCTTGACGTTCGCGATGAAGCCCTTGACCACCGGCAGGGCGACGTCGGCCTCCAGCAGCGCCATGCGGATCTCGCGCGCGGTGGCGTCGATGTCGGCGTCGGTGAGCCGACCCTTGCCGCGGAGCTTGGTGAAAATCCCGGACAGGCGGTCACTCAAGGTGTCAAACACGCGAACATCCCGTTTGTCAGTGTTTCGGCGGGTACGAACTCGGCCAGCACGCACAAGGCCAGCCACCCGCAAGGGTAACCGTCCCACCTCGCCACTGCTTCCCGCCGACCCGACCGCGCCCCGCTCGCGACCGTGCCAAAGCGGACCGTGCGGCGCAGGAAACGCCCCACCGTCCCGACGCGGCTGTCGTCCGCCACCGAGATCGGTAGAGACCGCTCGAAGCGAGCAGGGCGACGACCAGCAGCGCCAGGACCGTCAGGCCACGCCATTGACCCGGATTGAACGGTACGGGAGCGAGCAGCGCGACGAGGTCGACGGGGAGCACGAGCATCCAGGCCCGGACGTAGCCGACCACCGGTCGTCCAACTGCCACATCCAGCGGAGGCTGGCTGGCGTCCCCTCAACTATGGCTGGCCGCCACCTGCAGGTCGACTGTCTCCGCCTAGGCCACAGCGTCTTGCTGCTCGGTGGGGCGGCGCACCACCGCCGGCATCGACGTCTCCTGCTGCCCCGACTTCAAAGTTAGTCCCCCACGAAATGGCATTTCAGGCCGCGCGAACGGGTGCCCCGCGCCATAGTGCTTAGCGCCGCCGGCAATTGACTCGTTACGCCATATTCGAGAGTCCTTCACGGCGGCACGGAGAGCATATCTCGGACAGCGAAGCAGGGCGCTAGCCGCGAAACGGCTGGCACAGCCACCTGTTCGGCCAACCGCCCGTCCACCCTGAGCGGATCGGCTGTCCACCCAAAAGGCGAATGCGAAACGCGTCCCGCAATGTGAGAGTCGGGTTTATTACCAATAGATAGCGGCAACTTTCCTGTCGTGTTAAGCGCGTCTACTCAACGCGCCTGCGGAGCCCGCCAGCCGCGGCCGGTATCCTTCTTCGTACTCGTTGGCACGATGGGAGAAGATCATCAATTGGGGGGCATCCTGCATGTATGCACGGGCAACCAGGCTCGCTCCCCCATCGCCGAGCGGCTGATGGAGCTGGGGCTGAGGCGCCGCTTCGGCGCCGCGGCCGACGCCATCTACGTGACCAGTGCGGGCACCCGCGGACCAGCCGGCAGCCCCATGCAGCGAATGGCCGTCGCCGAACTCGAGCGCCGTGCGGCCCGGCACGACAACTTCGTGTCGCAACTGCTCGACCTGAAGGCGGTCGAGCGGGCACATCTCGTGCTCACCGCGACCCGCCAACATCGCGACGAGATCATCTCTCAGGTGCCATCCGCGATCCGCCACACCTTCACCTGGCGGGAGCTTGCATGGCTGGCGTCCGGACTGAAGCCGGGCGAGGTGCCCGGCCGCTATCCGCTTGACCGCGTCGCGAGGCTGGCCTGGGTAGTGACGAAACGTCGCGGTTACCTCAGCCCACCACCCCCAGAGCAGTTCGACATCGCCGACCCGATGGGCCGCCCGAAGCAGCACTACCGCGTAGCGGCAGCCCAGATCGAAGAAGCGATCGAGTCAATCCTCGACGTGCTATAGCCCGCAAACAATCGGCTGCGGCACAGGTACGGGCTGGTGGCCGAGGGTCTCCGATCACCAAGATCCATCCTCGCGGTTCTCTGATCCGTCAGGTCCGGTCTCGCAGCTCCCTGACCGAAATGTGCTGCGTCTCGTCGATGTGCCTGCCGCCCGCCGGGCGTTGCTGGTGCCCCCGGGCCGGCGGTGGGGGGGTCGCTCGACCCTGTGGGGGTGCCACCGTGGCCGCCGGCGCACGATCGGTATCGGGCGGCGCCATCACGGCCTGGGCAGCCTTGGCCGCCGCAGCCCCCGTCCAGCCGCTGTGCTGGTCGGTGTAGTAGCCGTCGTAGCCGCGCTTCTTTTTCCGCTTGACCCCGTTTGCCACTACGCCGAGGATGCGGGCGTCGACCTGCCGAAGGGCCTGAATCGAAGTCTCGAGCTGGTCGGTCTTGGTCGAGCCGACCCGGGTCACCACGAGTGCGCCGTCGGTTGCCCGCGCCAGCACCGCAGCATCGACCACCGGCAGCAGCGGGGGCGAATCGAAGATCACAGTCATGCCGTTCGCCACCAGGCCCGCGACCAGGTCGGCGAGGCGGCGCGTGCCGAGTAGTTCGCTGGGGTTGGGCGGGGTCGGACCGGAGGCCACCACATAGAGCGGCAGGTCGCGCCGCCAGTGCTGCATCGCGGCCTCGATCTGCACGTCGCCGACGAGCACGCTGGTGAGGCCGATGCCACTTGACAGGCCGAAGAGTGTGGCAATCATCGGTTTGCGGAGGTCGCCGTCGATGAGGACGACCGTCTCGCCGGATTGGGCGAGCGCGATAGCGATGTTCGCGGCGACGGTCGACTTGCCCTCGTCCTCGACCGAGCCGGTGACCACAAGGCTGCCGATCCGCTCGTCGATCGAGAGGAAGCGGATATTGGTCCGCAACCGGCGGTACTCCTCGGCCCGCCGTCCGGTCGGGTCGTCAATGATCAGCGGACGCTTCTTCGTCTTCGGGTCGTCCGCGAACTCACCCACGACAGCCGCGTCCGCTACCTCGGCGGCCTCTCGCCGGCTACGGATTGTCTTGTCCAACGTATGACGCAGGACCGCGAGCCCCGCCCCGGCCGCCAGGCCGACCAGAATCCCCAGTGCCAGGTTGAGACTGGTCCTCGGCGAGACGGGCGCTGCCGGCAACGAGGCGCTCTTGGTGATGGTCGCCTTGACCGGCGACGCTTTGCCACCCGTCGGGGTCTCGATGTCGGCGATGAACTTGGACACCTGACTCGCGACGGCATTGGCGATGTCCCGGGCCAGCTGGGGTGACGGGTCGATCACGGAGATGTCCAGCAGAACAGTATTCAGCGGAGATTGCGCGGTGATCTCTTCGGCAAGTTCGTCGGCGGTGTAGGGAAGCTGGAGGGATTGGATGACTTCGTTCGTCACGGTCGGGCTGTCCACGATGTCGACGTATGACTTCACCCGTTGCTGAGCGAACGTGCCGCCCTGGTTGAGGTCCGCCGCACCCGCGTCGGTGCTGCTGATCGAGACGAACAGTTGCACATCCGCCTGGTACATCGGGGTTTGAACCCATGAATACACACCAGCGGCCGCGCCGCCCACTGCGGTCACGAGCACCACAAGAAACCAGTGCGCCCGCAGCGCACGCAGGTACTGCGTGATGTCCATAATGCTCCGAACGTCTCGTTTGGTCGCCGCGATCGTCGCCAGTTTAGCAACGTCGTCGGATTCGGCAGGCAGACGGATGACGATGATCAAAATCGCCGTTGGCGCGCCGGCGCTTCCATCTCGTAACAAGATCTCGCAGACCGGCGACACTCGGGGCAATCGGGCAGAATCCGGTCTTGACAGATCGCCTCCCGAATGCTTTGGTGGCGTGTCAGCTTGGCTGCGGCCACGCGATCAGATCCTGTGTCTGGAAGGGCGATGAGAGCAATCGTGAACGATCGCGGGCCGACGGCAGGAGCTCCGATCGCCGAAAGCCAGGAGTTGGACGCGCGATGAGAGTGACGATCCTGGGCGGTCATTACGCGCCCGAGCCGACCGGGAATGCCCCCTACACGGCGGGACTAGCGAACGGGCTCGTGCACGGGGGCACGATGTGCGCGTGATCACCTCCCACCCGCACTATCCCGAGTGGCGAGTGAAGGAGGGCTACGGCGGCTGGTCCGTATCTGATGAGGTCGACGGAGTCCGAGTCCAGCGGTTGGCGCACTATGTGCCGGCGAGACCGAGCAGTGGGCGGAGGTTGCTCTCCGAGCTCAGTCTCGGGATCCGCTTTCTGACCGCCCGGTGGCATCGTCCCGATGTTGTGTTGCTCGTGTCGCCGAACCTGATAACCAGTGCGCTCGCCGCGCTCCGCGCTCGCCGGTCACGTGGTCTCGCGACCGGTATCTGGATCCAGGATCTCTACAGTCTGGGCATCACCGAGACGGGCCAGGGCGGCAGGTCTGCCGCAACCGCGCTAAAGGCATTGGAGTCCCGCACGCTCCGCTCCGCGACCGGCGTCGTGGTGATTCACGACAGATTTCGTTCTTTCGTCACAGAGACACTGGGCGTGCCCGCGGGATGCGTCGAGGTAATTCGCAACTGGTCCCACGTTGATCCGCCGATGGAGGTCGATCGGGCGGCCGTCCGGAACCGACGTGGCTGGGAACCCGACGTTACCGTGATCCTTCACGCCGGCAACATGGGCGCAAAGCAGGGCCTTGAGAACGTCGTTGAGGCGGCTCGGCTCGCTGACCGACAGCGCGCGCCTGTACGGTTCGTGCTGCTCGGCGACGGCAACCAACGCGCTCGCCTGCAATCTCTCGCCAGGAATGTGACCTCCATCGAATTCGTAGCACCCCTTCCGGACGATGATTTCAGGCAGACGCTGGGGAGCGCCGACATTCTTCTCGTCAACGAACGTGCGGGGATGAAGGAGATGTCGGTGCCGAGGAAGCTCACGACGTACTTCTCCGCATCGCTCCCAGTGCTCGCGGCCGCGGATGAGGCGAGCGTAACCGCCAGCGAGATCGATGTTTCCGGAGGAGGAACGAGAGTCGCCGCTGGCGATCCTCAGGCCCTGCTGGATGCCGCCCTGTCACTCCGGGCAGATCCAGCCCTGGCGCGCGCCCTCGCTTTCGCGACACCGCACTTGGACAGGATGCGGCGCTTGACCACTTTGAGAAGTGGTTGTTGGTTTTGGCCGAGGACCGTCACGGCGAGGGCTCGGGGACGGCGTAGCAAGTCGACGGAGGTCGTGGCTCAATGAAGCGAGCGCTTATCACCGGTATCACCGGTCAGGACGGTTCCTATCTGGCGGAGCTATTGCTCGCCAAGGGGTACGAGGTCCACGGCCTCATCCGGCGTGCCTCCACATTCAACACGACTCGGATAGACCACCTCTACGTCGACCCGCACGAACCGGGCGCGCGACTGTTCCTGCACTACGGCGACCTGAGCGACGGGGCACGGCTCGTTACGTTGCTGCAACGGATCGGCCCGGATGAGGTATACAACCTCGCCGCCCAATCGCATGTGCGGGTGTCGTTCGACGAGCCGGAACACACGGCGGACACGACCGGAACGGGGACGGTCCGGCTGCTGGAGGCCGTGCGGCTGGCGGGCATCGACACCCGTTACTACCAGGCGTCCTCGTCCGAGCTGTACGGCGCGACGCCGCCGCCGCAGAGCGAAACCACCCCGTTCTATCCGCGGTCGCCCTACGCGGCTGCGAAGCTCTACAGCTACTGGATCACTAAAAACTACCGTGAGGCCTACGGGCTGTTCGCGGTCAACGGCATCCTCTTCAACCACGAGTCCCCGCGCCGCGGCGAGACGTTCGTCACTCGCAAGATCACTCGAGCCGTCGCAGCGATCAAGGCCGGCAAGCAGCGCCACCTGTACCTGGGAAATCTCGAGGCGGTTCGCGACTGGGGTTATGCGCCCGAATATGTCGAGGGTATGTGGCGCATGCTGCAGGCCGATCAGCCCGATGACTACGTGCTCGCCACCGGCGTCGGCGTCACCGTCCAGGAGTTCGTGGAGATCGCCTTCAGCCGCGTCGGGCTGGACTGGCGCGAGCACGTCCGGTTCGACGAGCGCTACCTACGCCCCACCGAGGTCGATGCGTTGATCGGTGACCCGACCAAGGCGCAAGAGCACCTCGGGTGGAAGGCGACGACCGACGGCCGGGCGCTGGCCAAACTCATGGTCGACGCCGACGTTGAGGCTTTGACGCATGCCGGCGATCCGTGGATCGACAAGGTTGGTCTCGCTTCCTGGAGGAGCGCGTGAGCGACGACGGCGTCAGCTACACACCCGGCGAGCTGGACCGTGACGCAACCTTCTACGTCGCGGGCCACCGTGGGCTCGTGGGCAGCGCCATTTGGCGCAAACTCAAGGCCAGCGGGTTCACCCGGCTGGTGGGCAAGACCTCGGCCGAACTGGACCTGCGCGACCGGGATGCCACATTCGCGTTCATGGCCGAGTCGAAGCCGCGGTACCTAGTTTTGGCTGCAGCCAAGGTCGGCGGCATCCTGGCCAACAGCACCTACCCGGTGGACTTCCTCAGCGAGAACCTGCGCATCCAGACCAACGTGCTCGACGCGGCGCTCGCCAACGATGTGGAGCGAGTGCTGTTCCTCGGCTCGTCATGCATTTACCCCAAGTACGCCGAGCAGCCCATCCGTGAGGAGTCGCTGCTCACCGGCCACCTCGAGCCGACCAACGACGCGTATGCCATCGCAAAGATCGCCGGGATCTCGCACATACATGCGGTGCGCCGACAATACGGGTTGCCGTGGATCTCGGCGATGCCTACCAACCTGTACGGTCCGAATGACAACTTCTCGCCTTCCGGGTCGCACGTGCTACCAGCGCTTATTCGCCGCTACGACGAGGCGGTTCGCGTCGGCGCAAGCACCGTGACGAACTGGGGTACGGGTACGCCTCGGCGCGAGTTCCTTTTCTCCGACGACATGGCCGATGCGTGCCTGTTCCTGCTGGAGCACTACGACGGACCAAGCCAGATCAACGTCGGCACCGGCGAGGATGCAACGATCCGCGAGATCGCCGACCTGGTGGCCGAGGCCGTCGGCTACACCGGCGACACGGAGTGGGACACGTCCAAGCCTGACGGAACACCACAAAAGCTGCTTGATATATCAAGGCTTCGCGACGCCGGCTGGACACCCAGGATCGGACTCGGCGAAGGAATCGCCCGGGCGGTGGAGTGGTACCGAAGCGTCGCGCGGAAGACGGCAGATGGCCACTGACCAAGATGTGTCGACGATCCCGGTCATTGACCTGTCATGCCGCGCACGCCCCTCCGTCACAGCAAGGCAGTCATCTCGTGCAATCCCTGAGCGGAGATAACACAAAGGGTCTTAAAGCAGCATTGCTCATTGTATCGGCTATAAGGAGCGGGCCTTCCGTTATGGATCAGCAATATGCCCACAGTGGCGCGGGGCCTGCCGTCTTGGTGGAACTGACCGGTGGGCTTGCCAACCAGCTGTTTCAATGGGCGGCCGGGCGCTTGGTCGCCGATGCGGGTTCGCGCGCACTGTATCTCGACGTCCGGGTTGTTGAACGTCCCGATGGGCGAGGGAATCAGGTGTCGGGAATGGTGCCGGTCGACGGAATAATTAGCGCGGCTAAGGCCGAAACCGAGTTCTGGCGGATTGCCCATAGAGCCTTGCCAAGACCGGTTGTCGGAGCGGCCAAGAGAATGAGACGCCTCACATTCCGGCGCCCCTCGGAAATCGTCGCCAAGTCGTACGCCGAAGGGCTCGCTGCGTTGACGGTGGACAGGCCAGTCCGACTACGGGGCCTGTTTCAGGAGATCGACCCTCTCCTAAAAGCTCGCGAGCCAATAGTTTCGGCGGTGAGATTCGGATTGATGAATGGCGAATCGGCAGACGTTGGCCACTACGCTGCCGCGCATATTAGGCGAGGTGATTACGCGAGCAATCCGAAGTACGCGGCCCGATTTGGACTCTGCAGTGAGGACTACTATCGCACGGCGCTGAGGTTCATTGACGACCGACTGCCTGTGCGGGTGGTAACCGATGACCCGCAATGGGCTGCCGGTTTCATTGCGTCTTTGCCGTCGCCAGACCGATTCCGGTTGGAGGTCGGGGCCGATCACTTCGCCGACCTGCGCACGCTCGCCAATGCGCGAGAACTGATCATCGCCAACAGCACATTCTCTTGGTGGGGCGCCTTTCTCGGTGCGCCACAACGGGTGATCTATCCTCAACCCTGGTTTACGCGTGAGTCGGACGACCACGACCTCGCGCTGCCCGGCTGGGTTCCGGTGCCTCGTGACAAGGCAGAATCTGAGTGAGTCGAGAGAACGTGTCGCGCAAGGCGCTTTCGTCCGCCCTTGCACGCGGCCGCGAATTAACATTCTACGGCGCGGCTCCGGTAGCCGTTCTCGTTACATCGCCAGTTCTAGCGCAGGGCCTTGGCCCAGACGGTCGTGCCCAATTCGGCGTCGCCCAGACGGCAGCGAGTATGGCCCTCTCGTTCGGCACCCTTGGCCAAGCCGAGGTGTATCTCGCCGACTTGCGGGAGGGAACGGCGTCCATAGGCGCGGCTAGTCGAATTGCGCTTGTCGGAGGTCTTCTTGCAGGCGCAGTCTCCGTAGTAATGTGTTATGTGCTCGGTGTCGAATTGCAAGTTGCGATTGCGGCTTCGATGCTGATACCTATCATGAGTCAGTCCCAGTTATGGCGATCGAGGGCAGTCGCCGACCACGCACTGGTGGGCCCCGCCGCCGCGAACGCGCTCGCCGCGGTCTTGCGAGTAGTCTCGTTGGGCTCACTATTTGTATTTGGCTGGTTAGTTCCTGCTACAGCAATTGGTGTAGTTCAGGGGTCCGTGGCGGTCGCGGCGGTGTTGACGATCGGCTTGTACGCGCGGCGGCGGGCGGCTTCGGTGGGTCAAAAAGACAACCAAGCAGCGACAGGTGAAGCGCGCTCGACACGCGAAACCATCGTCTCTGGGCACTGGAGATGTCGGCATTGGCTGCGCCGCCGTCGCGCCAACGCGTTCTCAAGTCATGCCGTGGACAAGGAGCAATTGCGGAGCTACCTCTCGCGGGGGTGGCCGCTGATATTCTTCGCGATCCTAACGTCGGTCACAATGGGAAGCGGCGTGATATTTCTTCATCTGACATCCAGCCCGCGCGATGTGGGCATCTATGCGGCAGCGTCGGCGCTCTCTACTTCGGTGCTGGCAATCTCAGGAGCATTTAAGTCCCGCGCTCAGGCCGCTGCGTTTAGTTGCGACGCTCCGAAGCGGGTACGAAGGGAACTAATGGTCCTTCTGGCGGCAGCAGGCCCCGGGGCTATGCTCGTTGCCGTCTTTTCGCGTCAAGTCGTGAGCGTGCTGTTAGGGCCGGGATACGACGCAGCGGTGGCGCTCATTCCGGTTCTGGCAGCCGGCTCAGTTGCACTGCTAGTACTTGATTCCATGCACGGCCTTCTGGCCGCCTTGGGCGGGCGTCGCGAACTGATTGTCGTTGGTGCGTCGGGCGCCTTCTCATCGCTGACGCTCCTGGCGGTACTTGTGCCACACCATGGTGCAATCGGTGCAGCTTGGGCCAGCTCAATTGGTTACGCCCTTGCCGCATCTGTGGGATGGTCTGCTGTGCGCCGCCAACTTAAGAAGCATCCGGCCGCTGGCCGCCAACTACTGACCCAGGCTGCTACTCCGCCGCGGGAATCATTTAGATCTTGATGACCACGGATCAGAAGCCGTGTGCCACAAGTGGCTGTTTCAGAGCTACACTACGAGGAGGACGCGTTGGATGTTGTGACAGTTGTCGTTCCGAGCGCCGGAAAGCGCGACCAACTCCTTCACCGCGCATTGGACTCGATTGGTGGACAGTCCTTCGAGGGACCGATCGCGGTTGTCTTGGTAGATGATTCCCGCGACGGCAGGCTCTCCGACTTTGGCGGTAGCCGCGGCAATGCCAAGGTATCCGTAGTTCCATCTTCCACCGACGAAGCTCCTCGGTGGACGGGCGTTAAACATGCACGCGCTGACACCGCGTGGTTTGCATTCCTTGACGATGATGACTGGTGGGTACCCCGGAAGCTCGAGCGGCAAGTCCAACTGGCGTTGGAACTGCGGACGGCTGGACATGAGCCGGTTGTCTCGTGCCTTGTAGATACATCTGGCAGTCCCGACCTGACGGCAACAGGCGCCGTTCCGGCACGGGCAATTGCGCCTGGCCAGAACGTGGCGGAATATCTCTTCTGGCGCCGCGCGCCTTCGAGGCGACGTTCATCGATATTTACATCAACAATTCTAACGTCGAGGTCAATCGCCTTAGCGGTACCTTGGCGTAAGCTCCCGCGTCACCAGGATTGGGATTGGCTGGTACGCGCTGGAGCCGTTCCGGGCGTTGCGGTAAGGCATGTTCCAGAGGTGCTAGTCGGATATGCGGTTGGTTCCGCGTCCTCGATTTCTGCGACTCCAGACTGGCAATCGTCCCTGGCATGGGCGCAATCGACGCTGAGGGAGTACGCCGAGCCGGCAGTTTATGCGGACTTCTTGGCATCCCAGACGCTAAGGTACGCCATCGCTGCGCGATCACGGGAGGGAATTGCTAAGTGCGTTCGGGAGATACGTATGACGGCTGGCACGCCAAGTCCGAGCGCTTTGGCGAGCGGCCTTGCGGGTTTGGTGTCCAGGCGGTACATCGAGGCGGCGCTTCGTGGCCGTGGCAGGAGTACTCGTTAGACCAGGCGCGACCGAGCGAAGGTCCGCTCGAAACGTTGACCAGCATAGGGGAAGGCTATGGAAGTTCTGGTGGCAGTCGCCACGTATCGTCGACCGGCCGGACTATTGCGGTTGCTGAAATCTCTTGACGGCGATGCCGGGCGCTTCGACGTATTAGTAGTTGATAACGATGCCGAACGGTCAGCATGGTCGACAGTGGCCGATGGCGAGTTTCGCCGTCGGCCTGTGTACGTTGTCGAACCCGAGCCGGGAATCGCGCCGGCACGCAATAGGGCGCTTAGCTACGCGATATCTCAAGACTACACCGCACTGGTGTTTGTCGATGACGATGAAGTGGTCGTTCGAGGCTGGTTTGAAGCTCTCTCGAGCGCAATGATTTCGCTGAGCGCTGACGTGGTGTGCGGACCAGTCATCGCGGCGTATGAGGACGGCGTTGCCCGCTGGGCGAGGAAAGGTGGTTTCTTCGAACGCCCCCGACAGGCCACAGGCACAGTGCCACGGTGGCCGGCCACGAACAACGTAATCATTCGCATCACGGACGAGATTAGGTTGGGCACGGTGAGCTTTCGGCTCCAGTATTCGATGACAGGTGGCGAGGATACCGACTTCTTCATGGAGCTAAAGAGGTTGGGTTCAAGACTCGCGTGGTGCGACGAGGCGGCTGTAGTTGAGTACGTTCCAGCTCCGCGTGCGTCGGCTCGGTGGTTGTGGCGACGTGGCATGCGCCTTGGGAACGTGACGACTAGGCGGATGTCTCGAGCTGGGTTCGGATGGGCTGCCGTTCCAGTTGGGCTCCTCAGAGTTGCGCTCGCGATTCCGCTTGCGGTACTGAAGAGCCTGTTGCGGGGATCTCGGGGTATCGGGGAGCTTATGCACCTTCCGAAAGGGATCGGAATGCTTCAGGCTGCCTTCGGGGGAAAGACGGTCGAGTATGGACGATGAGTGCAGCGGGACGTGGCTGGCGACACGCTCATCACGGGAAATGGGGCGGGGCCAGCACCAATAGGATCCGGGACATAATGAGGGTAAGGGGTTCTGGCCAGGCCTACAGAAGTCACGGCGGAGACGCGAATTAGCACGCATGGGCGATGAGGCCTTCTATGAAACGGTCAGCCCGGCATCAACGCGTTCGATCGGTTGCGGAAGGGCCTCGACCAAAGCCAAGGGCGGAGGCTCCGTCGCATTGCCACGCTTTGGGCGGATGGCGATTAGCCACACCCCGATAGCGACCGCGAGGAACCAGTGCGTGTTGTCGAGCCACGACTCGAAGATGTTGTGCATGGTGAACACGAACGCGATCTGGAACAGCCATAAGGACTCGGAGGTGGCGTCCTCAGTGGCGTGGCGGAACGCGCCGAACAGGATTCGCAGTGTGTAAGCTGCGAAAAGTGTGAACCCGATCCAGCCGAGCTGCAACGCGACTGACAGGTACCCGTTGTGTGCTTGCGGGACAATCCAATAAGTGAAGTAAGAGATTATTGCCGACGCGTTGGATTCAGGGCTGAAAGGCACGCCCCAGCCGTAGCCGAACCACGGCTGTTCGTTCCATGCGAGGATCGCGCCCTGCCAGATTCGGTTTCGCCCGGAGAGGGTCAGGTCGCGGCCCACAATGGCGAGGAGGCTTTCGACGTTCGCGATGAGCAGTGGGACGATGATCACCAACCAGAGAAAGGTAAGGGTGACCATCACAAAGCGGTGGGTGCGTGTGCGTTTCGACCATGAGTTCATGACCACCGCGAGAAGTACGGCTGTGATCCCGAGTACGATCGCCGCCGAGGACTGGATTAGCGCAGTCAGGCCACCGTAGACGGCCACCCAGGACACGAGTTCGAAGCGACGCGCCGTCCGCGTGCGTGCGTAGAGCGCGGTGACCAGCCCAAGAAGAAGGACCGCACCGAGGATGTTCTTGTGCACATATGGGCCGATAAGGGCGCCTTCGTTCGGCCATCGTGTTTCGAACGCGGCACCTCTCGCAACGATCATCATGACGATGGTCGTCACCGCAACCACCTTAAACCCGGTGTCGAGAATCCTGATCGCGTCTTTTGGGGTGACGTAGCTGGCGAAGATGATCGCGGAGATGGTGACTGCCGCGAATAGGAGCGCGCGAGGCTGGCCGATTGTGGTTCCCGCCCAGAGGGGTGACGCAATGGCGAGCGCGGCGAGCGCGATGGGCATGATCGGGATGCGCGGCGCGCGGAAATGCGATAAAACGACCATCGCGGATAGGACGATCCCGACAGTGGCGACGAAGACGCCTGGGATCAGTTTCGGCTGCGAGAATCCGACGACCGCCCAGATTCCCAACAGGGTCAGCCAGAGTTGGGTGCTGCGCCGGTATTTGGTCATCACCCGGCGACGATATCGCAGGCCCAGGCGCGGACGTGACCGCCCACCCAGGTGTCCGGAATCTCACACACTCGTGCTGCTACTGGTGTGCGACCTGCACATCGCACCCATCACGCCTTGATCACCAATCGCACGCCAGACCCCGGACCGTCAACCCCCGAAGGGACTTACGGGCGCGGAGCTCTAAGCCAAGGTGAGCGCAGCCTTGCTGGATCGGTGGGCTGAGCCTCGGCCGATCGGGCGGGTTCGCCACATATTTGGCTGATTCTGGTGCCGTAATCGGCCGAGCGATTACGTGACCCGTTCATGCCTCGTCCTACAGGGTTGAGAAGAAGTCTCACGGCCGCTTAGATTGAGGGATAGGTGACCGCCGACAGAGCGAGCGACTGAGGGAATACATGTCAGACGTGTTAAGTCCGCTCGTCCCGGATTCATCCGAGCCCAAGACGCGCGGTCGACGTCCCTTGAAGCGCTGGCAGAAGGCCCTCATTGTCCTTCTCTCGCTCGTGCTGATCGGGGGAATCTGCGGCGGGGCCAGCGCCCTCCTCCTGATCGGCCGCTATGAGGGCAAGACCCACCACGAGGACATCCTTGGGCCGATCGCCGCGCCCAAGGACGAGCAGCGCTGGAAGTCGGGGCCACTCGATCTGCTGCTGCTCGGCAGCGACAGCCGGGAGGGCGAGCCCGACGAGGGGCGCTTCGGCGGTCAGCGGTCGGACACCATCATGCTGGTGCACCTGAGCAAGAACCTCGACCGGGCCACCATCGTGTCGATCCCGCGGGACAGCTACGTCTACGTTCCTCCGGCCAAGGGCTGGAACGGTGGCATGAACAAGCTGAACGCCGCGTTCGCCTTCGGTGGCGCACCCCATGCCGCGAAGACCATCACCCAGCTCACCGGGGTCAAGTTCGACGGGGCGATGATCGCCAACTTCGCCAGCATCCACAAAATGGTCGAAGCGGTCGACGGCGTACGGGTCTGCATCCCGTACACAGTCCGGTCGACCTTCTCCGACAAGGTGTGGGAGAAGGGCTGCCACCAGCTTGACGGGGCGGCGGCCGAGGAGTTCATGCGGCAGCGCAAGGCCGTGCCGGGCGGGGACTTCGGGCGCATCCACGACCAGCAGCTGGTCGTCAAGGCCATCACGGAGAAGGTCGCCGCGGAGGGCATGCTGCAGAACCCGTTGCGCCTGGATGAACTGCTGGTGACCGCCGCCGACGCGTTGACCATCGACAGGTCCCTCGACCTGCGGGAGCTGGCTCTCGTCGCCCGCGACATCAGGCCCGCGAACATCAAGTTCGCGACGGTGCCGTACACGAGCGCCAGCCTGAAGACCCACGCCGGCTCGGCGGTCAAGCTCGATGACGCCAAGGCGAAGGAGATGTTCGCCGCGGTGCGCGACGACACCATCCAGGAGTGGCTGGCCGCCCACCCGCAGAAGGTGCCCGGCAGCTGACCCCGGCGCAGCCAGGCGACGGGCTCCCAAAGCGTCTGCACGCCACCGAACGCGAAGCACCGCGCCCCGGTTGCTTGGGGAGGGGCGCTTTCGTGCGTCTGCGCTCGTCAGGCCCGCTCGGCGGCTTGGGCGACGAAGGTTCGCCACGCGGCCGGCGTGAAGGTCAGCACCGGGCCGGACGGGTCCTTCGAGTCCCGGACGCCTACCACTCCGGGGAGGTTGTCAGCGACTTCGACGCACGCCCCGCCGTTGGTAGAAGAGCGGGACGACTTCCGCCACTGAGCACCGGTCATGTCCATGTCTTTGCCGCTTCCTGTAGTACGTCGAGGGTTAGTCCGAGCGGAAGGGCCTCGCCCCGAACCGCGTCCCACGACAGTCCGAGGCTAGCAACCCCGTCGGGCTGCTCCACGATCTGCGCCGCTAGCTGATTGTCCACGTATCCTGCGCGGGAACCGTCCGGCAGGTCCGCCAGGATGAACGCCCCGGCGAGGCCCGAGTAAATGCCAGCGGACGTGGGAACGATGTGCAACTGGATATGCGGCTGCTGAGCGCAGGCCATGAGGTGTTCGAGCTGTTCGGCCATCACATCCGAACCGCCGCAGGCACGCCGGACGACCATCTCGTCCAGGACCACGAAGAGTTGCGGAGCAGGGTCGCGGGAGAGCACTGCCTGCCGTTCCATCCGTGCCGCGACCCGTTGGTCAAGCTGTGAGGTAGGCACCCGGGCTGCGCGGAAGGTGGCACGGGCGTAGCCCTCGGTCTGCAGGAGGCCGGGGACGAAGGCGTGTTCGTACCACCGCAGCGCAATCGCCTCGCGCTCTATCTCGATCCACTCCCGAAGCCACACCGGGGCGGCGTCACCCTTGACCAGCTCGTCCCAGAGAGTCGCAAAGTAGCCGTCCGTGGCCAAAGCCTCATCGACGGCTGTCAGGTAGGACAGGGTGGGTGGTTTGCACCCGGTCTCGATCGCGCTCACCTGCGAGTCCGAGCAGAAGACCCGCTCGCCGAGCTGGGCTTGCGTCAGCCCGGCGGCCGTACGGCGTCGCCGTAGCTCACGAAGAAGGTACTCAGACGGCGAGATTCCCACGGCTTCCACGCCCTTCCACAACTGTCCCCCCGGTTCCCCACCGGCCCGGAACTGGCCCTTGCGCTCCGCAATCAACGAGTGACTATTCCGAGCCTATGGGGCCTGCGTCCAAGGTGGAAGGAGAGACGGCGCGGCTGGTGGAGGCACCCGAAGCCCGGCAGTTGCGCCAGTCGTGGGGCCGCTCGGCGGGATGGCTGGGCGGCCCCTTCCAGACAAGATGAGGAGGTCCATGTGCGTTTCCTGTTCTGGCGCTGCAGGCCCGCTCCCACCCCGCCCCCGCTCCCGCGCCGACTGCCGCCGAACGAGCGCCCGAGCTGGGCGACGCAACCGACCGAGGTGTTCCCGACGAACGGGCCGGGCCGCGCCGGCAACCCGACCCCGGCGCAGCGCTGGCGGGCCGGCGGGTGGCGGAACAACGGAGGCCCGAGGTGACCCGCGCTTCCCGTCCGCACCTGCCGATGCGTCCGCTGTGGCGCTGCCGCGCGTGCGGCGCGGAGTGGCCCTGCCAGCCCGCCCGGCTGGCGCTGCTGGTCGAGTACCGCAACGACCGTACGGCCCTGCTGATCTATCTGAGCACGCTCATGGCCGAGGCCGGGGCGCAGCTCTCGCAGCTCAACGGACACGCTCGACCCGAGAACCTGACCGAGCGCTTCCTGACCTGGGCCCGCGCCCGATAGTTGGCACCGTCACGAGGCAACCAGCCCCGCCTGATAGGCGAAGACCACCAGTTGGGCCCGGTCCCGGGCGCCCAGCTTCACCATCGCCCGGCTGACGTGGGTACGCGCGGTGGCCGGGCTGACCACCAGCCGATCGGCGATCTCGACGTTGCTCAGCCCCTCGCCGACCAGCCCCACCACCTCCCGCTCGCGGTCGGTGAGCGTGCCCAGCCGGGGGTGCGGTCGGGGCACCCGGGCCGGCCGGGTGGCGAACTCGCGGACCACCCGCCGGGTCACCGACGGGGACAGCAGCGCCTCCCCGTCGGCGACCAGCCGGATCGCCCGCAGCAGCTCGGCGGGGCGGGTGTCCTTGGTGAGGAAGCCGCTGGCCCCATGGCGGAGCGCGTCGAAGACGTACTCGTCCAGCTCGAACGTGGTCAGGACGACCACCCGGGTACCCGCCAGCTCGGGGTCGGCGACGATCCGCCGGGTCGCCTCGATGCCGTCGATCCCCGGCATCCGGACGTCCATCAGCACCACGCTCGGGCGCTCCCGCCGGGCGAGTTCGACGACGCTCAGCCCGTCGGCCGCCTCCCCCACCACCGCGAGGTCCTCCTCGCTCTCCACCAGGGCGCGCAGCCCGATCCGAACCAGATCCTGGTCGTCGGCGATCAGTACGGTGATCATGCGGTCTCCTCCGCCGGCAGGGTCGCGTACACCCGGAAGCCGCCACCGGGCGCGGGGCCGGCGGTGAACGACCCGCCCAGCGCGGTGACCCGCTCCCGCATGCCGGCCAGGCCGTACCCGGTAACCGGGCCGGCACCGCGCAGCGGCCCGCGCCCGGTGTCGGTGACCTCCACCGCGAACTCGCCCGGGGCGTACCGGAGGCGGACGGTGGCGGTGGCCGGGCCGGCGTGGCGCAGCACGTTGGTCAACGACTCCTGCACCACCCGGTACGCGGCCAGGTCCACGGCGACGGGGAGCTGGCGGGACTCCCCGTCGACCTCGACGGTGACCGGCACCCCGGCACCGGCCAGCCGCTCGCGCAGCTGCGGGAGCTGGGCCAGCCCCGGAGCCGGCGACCGTTCGTCGGCGGCCTCGTCCCGCCGGACCACGGTCAGCGTGACCCGCAACTCGTCCAGCGCCTCCTTGCTGGTCCGGCTGATCGCGGTCAACGCCGCCTCGGCCTGCTCCGGCTTCTTGGCCAGCAGGTGCAGGGCGATCTCCGCCTGCATGTGGATCGCCGCGAGACCGTGCCCGACCACGTCGTGCACCTCCCGGGCGACCCGCAGCCGCTCGGCGTCGGCCAGGCGGCGGGCCTCGTCGACGCGGCCCCGGGCCGCGCTCTCCCGGCCCAGCCGCACCGTGGTCCCTACCGCGAACGGCACCACCACCCACGCGGCGACGGGCATCGCGCCCACCAGGCCGGGCGACCGGACCCCCACGACGACGTGGGCCAGCAGGGCCACCAGCGCGGCGCCGCCGGCCACCGCCGCGGTGCGCGGCGGCAGGTACGCGGCGACCGTGTAGACCGCGACGAAGAAGGACAGCAGGATCGGCCCGTACGGGTAGCCGAGCACCAGGTACGCGGTGCTGGCCGCGGTCACCACCGCCAGCGTCGCCAGCGGCCACCGCCGCCGTACCGCCAATGCCAGCGCCGCCACCACGACCAGCGGATACGTGGCCCGGCCGGTGGAGATCCCCTCGTTGGCGCCGGCCGGACCCGTGCCGACCAGCCCGATGGCGAGCAGCGCCAGGGCGACCAGGGCGTCGAAGAGGCCGTCGCCCCACCCGGTGCGGTTCCGGTCCATGCCGCCCCTCCCCCGACGCCTAGCCGATGTCCCGGCGCTGCAGCAGCAGCCCGCCCACCGCCGCGAAGGCGATCAGATAACCGGCCACCACCAGCGCCGCCTGCCCGCCACCGACCGTGGCCGCGACGCCGGGGGTGTCCCCGGGCGCCCCGAGCGCCGCCGCCAGCGACGCGGCGTTCGGGCCGGGCAGCCCCTTCTGCAGCTGGGCCACCCAGGCGAGCAGCGGCGCGGCGATCGCGGCGAGCAGGTTCTGCACCGCGAGCATCCACACCAGACCCAGCCCGACGGGCAGGGCCACCGCCCGCAGCGCGACGGCGAGCACGGCACCGAGCATGGCCCACATCGTCGCCATGAGCCACCCCGCCCCGATCCCGGTGAGCAGGTCACCGGCCGACGGCCAGTGCACCGGCTGCGACTCGGCGACCGCGATCAGCGCGCTGGACACCGCGCCGACGGCGAAGACCGAGAGCACCACGACGAGGGCGGCGGCCGCCAGGGTGAGCAGCTTGCCGGCGTACACCTCCAGCCGGGACGGGCCCTGGGACAGCACCGTCTTCCAGGTGCCCCAGCCGTACTCGCCACCGACGGTCAGCACGCCGAGGATCAGCACGATCGAGCCGAGGAAGACGGGCAGCCCGCCGAGCGAGTTCCCCACCAGCCGGTCCGGCAGCAGCATCGGCAGCGTCCGGTCGGCGTTCGGGCCGGTGGTCCCGCCGGCGATGCTCGCGTACGGGAAGACATAGGTGAAGATCAGCGAGAGCACCAGCGTGATGGCCAGCAGCAGCCAGAACGCCGGCCGTCGGACCAGCTTGACCGTCTCGGCCCGGAAGCTACGCGACATCGGCCGTTCCCTTCTCGATGAGGTCGAAGAAGACCTGCTCCAGATCCCGCTCCCGGGGGCGCAGCTCGCGCACCGCCACCCCGGCGTCGACCAGTTCGGCGTTGAGCCAGGCCGCCCGTTCCGGCTCGATCGACAGGTCCAGTCCGCCGTCCACCACCCGCACCCGTTCCTCCCCGACCAGGGCTCCGGCCCGTGCCGCGGCCACGTCCAGCGGGTCGGCCAGCACCCGCAGGCCCGTCGCGCCGCGCAGGTCGGCGACGCTGCCCTCGGCGATCAGCCGGCCCCGGGAGATCACCCCCACCCGGTCGCAGACCTGCTCGACCTCGCCGAGCAGGTGGCTGGAGACCAGGACGGTGCACCCGCCGGCGCCGAGCCGGCGGATCAGCGTGCGCATGTCCGCCATGCCGGCCGGGTCGAGGCCGTTGGTCGGCTCGTCCAGGATCAGCAGGCGCGGGTCCTTGAGCAGGGCGGAGGCGACGCCGAGGCGTTGCTTCATGCCCAACGAGTAGCCGGCGTACCGGTCGCCGGCCCGCTCGGTCAGGTCGACCAGGTCGAGCACCAGCGACACCCGGTCCGCGCCGACCCCCGCGTAGCGGGCGAGCACCCGCAGGTTGTCCCGGCCGGACAGGTACGGGTAGAAGGCCGGCCCCTCGATCAGCGCCCCCACCCCGGTGAGCCGGCCGGCGCCGGGCGCCCGGCCGAGCAGTCGTACGGTGCCGGAGGTGGGCCGGACCAGCCCGAGCAGCATCCTCAGCGTGGTGGTCTTGCCGGCCCCGTTCGGGCCGAGGAAGCCGTACACCTCGCCGGCCCGGACGGTCAGGTCGAGGTCGCGCACGGCGGTCAGGCCGCCGTACCGTTTGGTGAGCCCTTCGGTGTGCACTGGCAGGTTCATGCCAGCAACCCTGCCGCCCGGCGGGTCCGCGCACGTCAGCGCGGAAGCGACTCCGGTCGTACGCCGCGGAACGTACGCCGGGGCCCGGCTACCGGCCTCCGCCGACCACGACCTCGCGGATCGTCCGCAGGACGATCTTGACGTCGAGCCAGAGCGACCAGTTCTCGATGTAGTAGTTGTCGAAGCGCGCCCGATCGGAGATCGGCGTGTCCCCCCGAAGGCCGCTGACCTGGGCCAATCCGGTCAGCCCGGCGGGGACGCGGTGCCGCCAGGCGTAGAGGTCGTGCTCGGCGGAGAAGAGTTCCACGAAGTGGGGGCGTTCCGGGCGGGGACCGACCAGCGTCATGTCGCCGCGCAGGATGTTCCACAGCTGCGGCAACTCGTCGAGGGAGCTGCGCCGCAGGAAACGGCCGACCGGCCCGACCCGGCTGTCGTTCGCCACCGACCAGGTGGTCTGCGACTCGGTCTCGTCGACCGGGCGCATCGAGCGGAACTTGAGGACCTTGAACAGCTTGCCGTTCCGGCCGACCCGCTGCTGCCGGAACAGCACCCCCGGTCCGCCCTCGAGCCGCACCGCCAGCGCGCAGATGGCGAGCACCGGGCTGAGCAGGATGAGCGCCAGGGCGCTGAAGACGATATCGGCCGCGCGCTTGAGCGCCCATCGCCAGCCGCTCAGCCGGGGTGGACGGATCCGCATGACGGGAATCGCGCCGATGTGGTCGGGCCGCGGGACCTGGGTCTGGAACTGGTGCATCCGCGGTACGACCAACGTGTCATAGGCCGACGCCATCGCCTGGCGGAGGAGAGCGACGAACCGCGTCTCGGTGGTGTCCGGGTCGGCGACGATCAGCACGTCCGCGCCGGCGTGCGCCATCGCCTCGGTCAGGTGGTCCAGGTCGCCGAGGTAGGGCACGGTGTTGACGGCCGGGTCCGACCGCCCCGCGTTGTCGACGAAGCCGACGACCCGCAGGCCGTACTGCGGGTAGCGGGCGAGGACGTGGGCCAGGTCGGCCGCGACCCGGCCACTGCCCACCAGGATCGTCCGGTGGCCGACGATCCGCCGTCGGCGGCCGAACTTGATCATCGACGTCGCGATGCCACGGCCCATGATCAGCAGGACGAGCGCGATGGCGGCCGCGTGCAACAGGCTGTCGAAGCTGGCGAAGTTCTCGTGCCGGATAGCGGCGATGAACGCCACGATCGCCGCCGCGACCAGGAACCAGGCGACCAGCGCGGGCAACTCGTCGAGGATGGACAGGTGCAGCCGGGACCGGTAGAAGCCACCGGTCGCCAGGCACGCGATCGTCAGCACAGCCAGGACGGCGAGGCCACGCACATGGTTCGAGTTGAAGGGTAGGGGCGTCAGCAGGGCGACGACGTCCATGGGCAGCACGAGCATCCACGCCCGGAGGTGGCCCGCCCAGGGCACGGTTCGGCCCGCCGGGGCCGGCGGCGGAGCCGCCGGTGAGGCCCCGGACGGCACCCAGAGTCCTGGCCCCTCCCTTCCGGCAGTCGACTGCTCCGGCACGGAGGGCACGAACGCCGACGGAAGGTGCGACTTAGAGGTCACTTTTCGGTCTCCGGGGGTCATCGGCAGTGTGATGCCAGTCGGACGAGGAGCCTCGGCTCGCGGATGCGGCGTCGACACAGACCGTCGCGAGGCTCGGGAGGTGATCGTTCGCCCTGGTAGCGGCGCGAGCATAACTCGCAACAGACGGTTCGTGGGGACCGGTCCCGCCGCCCCTTGACGCGAGACAATTAGTTGACAGACCCCACCGATGGCAGCACGTTCAGCGATCAATCCACTACGGACAGAAGTGTGACATTGACCGCAAAACGCGTTTGAACGGCAGTTCTACTGGCAGATCGCGCGCAAATCTGCGAGAAGATCTGCGTTCGGGAGGGTCCTGCAGTGGTGCACGGGCAACCACACCCGTCTCCTGTGGCCGAACGGTTGACAGAGGCCAGCCTTCAGGGCCATGCCGGCGAGATAGCCGACTCCATTTTCGTGACGAGCGCGGGCACGCCGGGGCCAGCCAGCCAATCGAAGCGGCCATCGAGGTGATTCTTGTTGTGCTGTATGGCCTGAAGCTCTGCCGCCGACCCCGGCTCGTCCTTCGATGCAACCTGAGCGGGGCGAGCCGTCACCCTGCGGCGGCCAGGACGGCGCTCTCCAGCCGGGCCCGCTCGGCGTCGTCGGGCCAGCCGCCGACCAGGTAGAACGCGTCCACCACGTCGGCGCCGAGGGTGGAGATGCGGGCCGCCCGGACCTGCGCGCCGGCCTCGTCGAGGGCGCAGGTCACCCGGTAGAGCAGGCCGGCCGCGTCGGCCGCCCGCAGTTCGAGCAGCACCGCGTCGGTGGCCGCCTCCCGGTGCCAGACCACCCGGGGGGCGGCGCCCTCGCCGCGCGCGGCGAGGGCGCGGCCGCGCAGCCGCTGGGTGACCGAGACGTTCCCGCCGACCGCCCGGCGCAGGTCGGCGCTGAGCGCGATCGGGTCGGGCGCGAGCCCGTAGCGGGGTTGCACCCGGCATTCGACCAGGGCCCGGCCGTCGACCGTGGAGGCGTCCGCGGACAGCACCTCGAGCCGGTGCAGGGCCAGGCAGCCGGCGACCGTCGCGAGCAGGCCCCGCCGGTCCGCCGCGGCCACCGCCACCCGGTCCCCGGTCAGGTGTACGACCGGCAGCGGCCCCGCGACCAGCGCCGGGTCGGGGGCCGGGGGTGCGGGCAGGACGCCGGTGTCCAGCGCGGTACGCACGCGGGTGACCAGTTCGGCGACGAGCCGTCCCTTCCAGTCCGACCAGGCGGCCGGCCCGGTGGCGGCGGCGTCGGCGCGGACCAGGGCGTGCAGCAGGTCGAGGGTGGTGGTGTCGCCGACCTGGTCGGCCACGTCGGCGATGGTCTTCGGGTCGGCGAGGTCCCGGCGGGTGGCCACGTCGGGCAGGAGCAGGTGCCGCCGGACCAGCGCGCCGATCAGCGCCGCCTCGCTGTCGGGCAGCCCGATCCGGGTGGCCACCGCCTCGGCCACCGGCGCGCCGACGGTGCTGTGGTCGCCCGGCAGGCCCTTGCCGATGTCGTGCAGGAACGCGCCGAGCAGCAGCAGGTCCGGGCGGTCCACCTCGCGGGTGTGCCGGCTCGCCTCGTACGCGGTCTGCACCAGGTGCCGGTCCAGGGTGAACCGGTGCACCGGGTTGTGCTGGGGCAGGCTGCGCAGCCGGGTCCACTCGGGCAGCCAGCCGTCGATGAGGCCGTACCGGTCGCAGGTCTCCCAGGCGGGCACCAGGCCGGGACCGGCGCCGAGCAGGGTGATCAGCGCGGCCCGGGCGGCCGGCGGCCAGGGCGCGGGCAGCGGCGGGCAGTACGCGGCCAGCCACTCGCAGGTGGCCCGGGCGATGGGCAGCCTGGTGGTGGCCGCGGCGGCGGCGACCCGCAGCGACAGGCTGGGGTCGGGGCGGGCCCCGATGGCGGTGCGGGCGAGCACCAGTTCCCCGTCGTGTTCGACGACGTCGCGGGCCACGGGTCGGCGGAGGGGCCGGCCGTCGGCGCCCCGCCGGCGGCCGGAGCGGAGCCGGTCGGCGGCGCGCCAGGCGTCGTCGAGGGCGTGGCTTACGGTGCGGGCGTCCCCGGCGACCCGGCGCAGCAGGGCGTCGCCGTCGTCCGCAGCGAGCAGTTCGGCGACGCCGTCGCGTTCCTGCGCGACGAGCCGGTCGACCCGGCGGCCGACCTGCTGGTGCAGGGCGTCGCGGGTGTCCAGCAGGCGCAGGTGGGCGGCGCGGACGGCCGGGCGGAGCGCGTCGGTGATCCCGGCGGTGGCGATGGCCCGCAGGATGCCGACGTCGCGCAGCCCGCCGGCCGCCTCCTTCAGGTCGCCCTCAAGCAGGAAGGCGAGCTCGCCGTGGGCGGCCCAGCGGGCGGTGGTGATCTCGCGCAGGCCCGGCAGCTGCCGGACGGCGGTGCGCCGCCAGTGGTCGGCGGCGGTCCGGATGAGCTGGTCGGCGAGGATCGGGTCGCCGGCGACGAAGCGGGCGTCGAGCAGCCCGAGGGCGACCTTGACGTCGTCCTGGGCCACGGAGAGCGCCTCGGCGATGGTCCGTACGGAGTGGTCGAGCCGCAGCCCGGCGTCCCAGATCGGATACCAGAGCTTGGCGGCCAGCTCGTCGGTGCCGGGCACCCCGGCGTGCAGCAGCACCAGGTCGAGGTCCCCGTACGGCGCGCACTGCCGCCGCCCCAGCCCGCCGACGGCGATCAGCGCGATCCCGTCCTGCTCGGGCAGCAGCGCGCCCAGCCACGAGTCGAACGCCGCCGCCCGCGCCGTCCGCGCCGCCTCCCCGATCCCGGCGGGAACGCCGACGACCTCGTTGATCAAGAGCTCCGCGTCGCCGTCGCCGGGGCGTCCTGACGCGTTCTTCCTGATCAACGAGGTCATCGGTGCGGGTCTCCTACAGGGCGTCCAGGCCGCGTTCGCCGGTGCGGACGCGGACGACCTCCTCGACGCCGGTCACCCAGACCTTGCCGTCGCCGATCTTGCCGGTCCGGGCCGCCGCCACGATGGCGTCGACGATCTTCTCGACGTCCATCTCGTCGGTGAGCACCTCGACCCGGATCTTGGGCAGGAACTCGACCGTGTACTCGGCACCCCGGTAGACCTCGGTGTGCCCCTTCTGCCGGCCGTACCCCTGGACCTCGCTGACGGTCAGGCCGGCCACGCCGAGGGCGTGCAGGGCCTCCTTCACCGCGTCCAGCTGGTACGGCTTGATGACCGCGGTCACCAGCTTCATGTCTAACCCCTCCATCCCAGGAACGTTAACCGGCGACCTTTTCGCTGACCGGCGCGGCGGGCTCGTCCGCCGGCTCGGCGGATTCCGGGGCCGGCTTGGTGGCGCCGATCCCGGCCATGGCGAACGCGCCGCCCGCGCTGCTGCCCGTGGTGGGCGAGAGGTCGTACGCGCTCTCCGCGTGCTCGGCGACGTCGATGCCGGCGACCTCGTCCTCGGTGCCGGTCCGCAGCCCGATCAGCGCCTTGACCGCAAGCGCGATCAGCACGGCCACCCCGAAGGAGTAGACCGAGACGATCCCGCTGGCCAGCGCCTGCCGGCCGAGCTGGGTGACCCCGCCACCGTAGAACAGGCCCTCGCTCGCGCCGAGGCCCTCGATGGCGGAGTTGACCTGGAGGGTGGCGAAGAGGCCGATGAACAGCGACCCGATCCAGCCGGCGACGAAGTGCACGCCGACCACGTCGAGCGAGTCGTCGAAGCCGAACCGGTACTTCAGGCTCACCGCGACGGCGCAGACCGCGCCGGCGATCAGACCGAGCAGGACCGACGGGAGCGGGGCGATGAAGCCACAGGCCGGGGTGATCGCCACCAGGCCGGCGATGGCGCCGGAGGAGGCACCGACCAGGGTCGGCTTCTTGCTGCGCACCCACTCCACCAGGACCCAGCCGAGCACACCGGCGGCCGTGGCGACCTGGGTGTTGACGAAGGCCACCGCGGTGGTGCCGTCGACGGTCAGCTCCGAGCCGGCGTTGAAGCCGAACCAGCCGAACCAGAGCAGGCCGGCGCCGAGCGCCACGAACGGGATGTTGTGCGGCTTGAAGCTCTCCCGGGGCCAGCCCACCCGCTTGCCGAGCACCAGGACCAGGCCGAGCGCGGCGGCGCCGGCGTTGATGTGGACCGCGGTGCCACCGGCGAAGTCCAGCGCCTTGATCTTGGAGCCGATGAAGCCGCCGCCCCAGACCCAGTGCGCGACCGGCACGTAGACCAGGGTGAACCAGGCGAAGGCGAAGAGCAACCAGCCGGAGAACTTCAGCCGGTCGGAGACCGCGCCGGAGATCAGGGCCACGGTGATGACGGCGAACATCATCTGGAAGACCATGAAGACGTACGTGGGGATGCCGGTCCCCGCGCCGAGGAACAGCCACTCCTCGCCGATGAAGTTCGTCTGCGTGCCGAAGTACTGGGTGAAGCTGCCGATCACGTTGTTGGCCCCGGCGCTGTCGTTGGTGCCGAACGCCAGGGTGAAGCCGTAGATGACCCAAAGTACGGAGATGAGCCCGATCGCGGAGAAGCTCATCATCATCATGTTGAGTACGCCCTTGGACCGGTTGAGGCCGCCGTAGAACAGGGCCAGACCGGGCGTCATGAGCAGCACGAGCGCAGACGACAAGAGCAACCAGGCGGTGTTGCCGGTGTTGATCTCCACGCTGCCTCCTCTCGGTGTGGAAGTCCTCCCTCCGACTGAGACCTGGCAGCGTCGCCCGTCAGCCGGTTGCGCGGAAGCTTCGTCGCCGGCTGTTTCACTCAACGACCCCGGCCGATTTCCGGTCCGTGACGGTGTGTTTCGGACGTGTGAAGAAACCCGCACAGCCGCCGGGATGGGCGGCGGTGGATCGGCCGTACGGCGGGCGTCGATGGCCGGGCGACCACCGACGCCCCGCGACCCGGCCGATCAGCGCAGCGCGTACTCCAGGGCGTGCCGCTCGTAGTCGAGCAGCCGCAGGTCGCGCATCGGGCGACGGAGGTGCCCCTTGTGCACGATCCGGACGAACGCCGGGTCCCCGGCCGCGGCCATCCGGCGGATGCCCTCCACGTGGTCCACGATCCGCTTGCGGACGGTCCGGATCAGCCGGTGCCGGTCCCGCGGGATCAGCCCGTACGCGTCGGCGAACAGGCGCAGCCGGCGCGGCCGGTCGGGGTGCTTCCAGCCGAGGGTGATCGAGTCCCGGTCGGCGAAGATCGGCACCCAGGTCCAGGCCGCGTACGCCACGTCGTAGATCCGCGCGCCGGGCGAGGCGAGGTCGAAGTCGATCAGCCCCAGGGTGCCGTCGGGCCGCCAGATCACGTTGTGCGGGGCGGCGTCGTGGTGGCAGATCACCTCGGTGTCCGGCGGGGGCGGGCCGAACGAGCGCCAGACCGCCCCCGGCGGTGGGGTGAAGCCGTACTGGGCGTCGTGGAACATCCGCAGCATGGTGGCCACGGTCACCAGCGCCTCGTCGGTGACCCAGTGCGGGGCGAGCGGGTACTCCCCGCACTCCCCCTCCAGGTACGACAGGACCTCCCGGTTGCGCTCGTCCATGCCCAGGGCGCGGGGCGCGCCGGTGAACCCGACGTACTCCAGGTGGCGCAGCAGGGCGTGCACGGAGGGCGTCCAGGGCCCGGCGTTGCGCCGGACCGTGTCGCCCACCCGGACCACGGTGCTCACGTTCCCGCCGTGCAGCGGGATCTCCTGCGAAGTCACGTACGGTCTCCCGAGGCGCGGCGACGGGTGGCTGGGTTCGCGCCACCCCGCCCAGGCGCGATCGTCAGTCGTCACTCGAGGTTACGCGTCCCGGGCGAGCGGCTCGGTGCCGAGCAGCGCGTCGACGAACTGCGCCGGGTCGAACGGGGCCAGGTCGTCCGGGCCCTCGCCGAGGCCGACCAGCTTGACCGGGATGCCGAGCTTGCGCTGCACGGCGATCACGATGCCGCCCTTGGCCGTCCCGTCGAGCTTGGTCAGCACCACCCCGGTCACGTTGACCACCTCGGTGAAGACCCGGGCCTGCTCCAGGCCGTTCTGGCCGGTGGTGGCGTCCAGCACCAGCAGGGTCTCGTCGATCGGGCCGTGCTTCTCCACCACCCGCTTGACCTTGCCCAGCTCGTCCATCAGGCCGACCTTGTTCTGCAGGCGGCCGGCGGTGTCGATCAGCACGGTGTCGACCTGGGTGTCGATGCCGCGCTTGACCGCGTCGAAGGCGACGCTGGCCGGATCGGCCGCCTCGGGCCCGCGGACGGTCTCCGCGCCGACCCGGCCGCCCCAGGTCTCCAGCTGGTCGGCGGCGGCGGCCCGGAAGGTGTCGGCGGCGCCGAGCAGCACCGAGTGTCCGTCGGCGATCAGCACCCGGGCGATCTTGCCGCAGGTGGTGGTCTTGCCGGCGCCGTTGACCCCGACGACCAGCAGCACCCCCGGCATGCCCACCTTCGGGTCGGCGTTCAGCGACCGGTCCAGCGTCGGGTCGAGGGCGTTGACCAGTTCGGCGGCGAGCAGGGCGCGCAGCTCGCCGGCGGAGCGGGTGCCGAGCACCCGGGTCCGCTCCCGGAGCCGGTCGACGATCTCCCGGGTGGCGTCGATGCCGACGTCGGCCGTGATCAGGCTGTCCTCGATCTCCTCCCAGGCGTCCTCGTCCAGGTGGTCGCGGCTGAGCAGGCCGAGCAGGCCCTTGCCGAAGGCGTTCTGCGAGCGGGACAGCCGGGAGCGCAGCCGGACCAGCCGGCCGGCGGTGGGCTCGGGGACCTCGACGGCGGGCGCGGGCGGCGCCTCGACCACCGGTGGCGGTGCGACCAGGACTCCGGTGGTGAGGTCGGACTCCGCCGCTTCGACCGGCGGCCCGGCCAGGTCCTCCTCGGCCCGGGTGTCGACCTCGGTCTCGGGCAGCGGCGGCTCCGGCCGCCGGCGCAGCCGGGGCACCACCAGCCCGAGGGCACCGAGGATCAGCACCCCGAGCAGGGCGAGCGCGATGAGGAGGTATTCCATCATGCCGAAATCCTGTCAGATGCCGGCGACGGCGTCTCATCGACCGCACCCGGGCCGGGGGTGCCGGCCGGCGGTAGGCTCGACGCCAGCCAGCTGTGGTGCGACCGCCGGCCGGGTAGTAAAGATGAAGTCCGCTCACCTCGGAGGTCGACCATGCCCAGCGCGCGCCTGCTCATCGGTCCGTTGCTGCGGCGGGTCGTCGGCACGCACGCCACCGTCTGGGTCGAGACCAGCGCGCCCGCCGTGGTCACCGTCCGCACGGCCGACGGGGCCGCCGGGACCGCGCCGACCTTCTCCGCGTACGACCACCACTACGCGATCGTCGTGGTGGCGGGGCTCACCCCGGACAGCGCGACCAGCTACGAGGTGCTGATCGACGACGAGGTCGCCTGGCCGGTGCCGGAGAGCGGTTTCCCGGCCAGCGTCATCCGGACCCGGGCGGCCGACGACCGGGACCAGCCGGTGACCCTGATCTTCGGCTCGTGCCGGGAGACCACCCAGCACGCCACGGCCCGCAAGCTGCCCCCGGACGCGCTCGACGCGTACGCCCGGCGGCTGATCGCCGACCCGGACCGGGCCGCCCGGCCGGACCTGCTGGTGCTCCTCGGCGACCAGGTCTACGCCGACGTCACCTCGCCGACCGTGCGGCGGCTGCTCAAGCGGCGTCGCCGGCGGCCGAAGGAGGCCCCGGCGACCCAGGTGGTCAGCTTCGACGAGTACACCAAGCTCTACCTGGAGTCCTGGCGCGACCCGGAGATCCGCTGGCTGCTCTCCACCGTGCCGAGCGTGATGATCTTCGACGACCACGAGATCATCGACGACTGGAACACCTCAGCCGACTGGCGGGCGGACATGCGCCAGCAGCCGTGGTGGGCCGAGCGGATCCGCAGCGGGCTCGCCTCGTACTGGGTCTACCAGCACCTGGGCAACCTCGCCCCGGACGAGATCGCCGCCGACCCGCTCTACGCGAAGGTGAGCGCGGCCGAGGACGCCACCAGCGTGTTGCAGGAGTTCGGCGAGCGGGTCGACACCGAGGCCGACGTCGCCCACGACACCGAACGCTGGCGCGCCGTGCAGTACCAGTGGAGCTACGCGCTGGACCTGGGCCGCACCCGCCTGGTGATGCTGGACAACCGGTCCAGCCGGGTGCTCGACCCGGGCAACCGGGCGATGCTGCCGCCGGGCGAGTGGTCGTGGTTCCTCGACCGGGCACACGGCGTGTACGACCACCTGGTGGTCGGCGCCTCGCTGCCCTGGCTGCTGCCGCCGGGCATCCACCACATGGAGGCCTGGAACGAACGGCTGGCCGACTCCCGCCGGCCGTGGGTGGCCCGCCTCTCCGAGCAGGTGCGCCGGGCCCTGGACCTCGAGCACTGGGCGTCCTTCGGCCGCAGCTTCGAGGCGCTGGGCGAGCTGTTCGCCCGGCTCGGCAGCGGCACCCCGGGGCGCCCCGGCGACCGGGTCGGCGCCGGGCCGGCGTACGCCCCACCGGCCTCGATCAGCGTGCTCGGCGGTGACGTGCACCACTCGTACGTGGCCCGGGTCCGCTTCCCCGACCCGGCCGTCCGCACCCCGGTGCACCAGCTCACCTGCTCCCCCATCCACAACCAGGTGCCGGCCGCGATCCGCCCGCTGATGACGCTGGGCTGGTCACCCGGCCCGGCGGCGGCCACCCGCGCGCTGGCCCGCTCGGCCGGGGTCCGCCGCCCCGGCGTGCGGTGGAAGAAGCTGGCCGGGCCGTACTTCGGCAACGCGGTGGCCACGCTGACCCACCGCGGCCGCTCGGCCGAGGTGATGATCGAGGGCACCACCAGCGACGGCCGGCTCCGCACCGTGGCGCAGCGCCGGCTCACCGACGCGGCCTGAGTACGCTCGCTGCCGTGGACGAGCACCTGCCGGAGACGCTGCGCGCGGTGGAGGACGAGCTGGCCGCGTTGCTGCGCCGCGGGCGGGCGCTGTCCTGGGAGATCGCCCGGGAGGTGCATCCCAACCTGGAGCCGAACGCGTACGGCCTGCTGCTCTGGCTGCGGCGCTGCGGCTCGATCCGGCTGACCGAGCTGGCCGTCCGGCTCGGCATCGGCAAGGGGACGCTCAGCCGACAGATCCACGGCCTCGAGGGGCTCGGCCTGGTGCGTCGCGACCCGGATCCGGGCGACCGGCGGGCGGCCCAGATCAGCCTCACCGAGGAGGGCACCCGCCGGTTCGACGCGGCCCGGTCGGCCCGGCTCGGGCAGATGCGACACACGATGGAGAGCTGGCCGAGGCGGGACGTCGAGGAGTTCGCCCGGCTGCTGCACCAGTTCAACGAGACCTTTTGAGCCGTCTCCGGCGGGAATAAGATCCGCGCCACGTCAGGTTGTTGCTCCAGGCAACCAACCCGTACGGTTGCCTGGAGCAATCTTCTCCCCGACTTCCACCGGAGGCACCCCACGATGAGCCAGGCGACAGCGCCCACCCGGGCGACCGCCGTGGACATGAACCACCGGCAGATCCTGGAGGCCCTCTCCGGCCTGCTGCTGGGCATGTTCGTCGCGATCCTCTCCTCCACGGTCGTCTCGAACGCGCTGCCGCGGATCATCACCGAGCTGCGCGGCGGCCAGTCCGCGTACACCTGGGTGGTCACCTCGACGCTGCTGGCCACCACCGCGACCACCCCGATCTGGGGCAAGCTGGCCGACCTGACCAGCAAGAAACTCCTGGTCCAGCTCGCCCTGACGGTGTTCGTGCTGGGCTCGGTGCTGGCCGGGCTCTCCCAGTCCACCGGGCAGCTCATCGCCTGCCGGGTGCTCCAGGGCGTCGGCGCCGGTGGTCTGACCGCGCTCGCCCAGGTGATCATGGCGTCGATGATCGCGCCACGGGAGCGGGGCCGCTACAGCGGCTACCTCGGCGCGGTGATGGCCGTCGGCACCATCGGCGGCCCGCTGATCGGCGGCGTGATCGTGGACACCGACTGGCTCGGCTGGCGCTGGTGCTTCTACGTGGGCGTGCCGTTCGCGATCCTCGCCCTGATCGTGCTCCAGAAGACTCTGCACCTGCCGGTGGTCAAGCGGGAGGTGAAGATCGACTGGTGGGGCGCGACGCTGATCACCGCGGCCGTCTCGCTGCTGCTCGTCTGGGTCAGCCTCGCCGGCGACAAGTACGACTGGATCTCCTGGCAGACCGGCGTCATGGTGGTCGGCGCGCTGCTGCTCGGCGTGCTCGCCGTCCGGGTGGAGAACCGGGCCAGCGAGCCGATGATCCCGCCGCGGCTGTTCCGCAACCGCACCATCACCCTCGCCGTGGTGGCCAGCATCGCGGTCGGCGTCGGCATGTTCGGCGCCTCGGTCTTCCTCGGCCAGTACTTCCAGATCAGCCGCGGCGAGAGCCCGACCATGTCCGGCCTGATGACCCTGCCGATGATCGGCGGCCTGCTGGTCTCCTCCACGCTCGTCGGCCGGATCATCACCAACACCGGCCGGTGGAAGCGGTACCTGGTCGCCGGCTCGGCCCTGCTCACCGCCGGCTTCGCGTTGATGGGCACGCTCCGCTACGACACCCCGTACTGGCAGCTCAGCATCTACATGGCGCTGATCGGCATCGGGGTCGGCATGACCATGCAGAACCTGGTCCTCGCCGTGCAGAACACCGTGGGCCCGCACGAGCTCGGCGCCGCCAGCTCGGTGGTGGCCTTCTTCCGCAGCCTCGGCGGCGCGATCGGCGTCAGCGTGCTCGGCGCGGTACTCGGCCACAAGGTCAAGGACTACATCGCCGACGGCCTGGCCGGGCTCGGCATCCCGAGCGCCGGTTCGGGCAGCGGCGGGGTCCTGCCGAACGTGCACACCCTGCCGGCCCCGATCCGGACGGTGATCGAGTCCGCGTACGGGCACGGCGCCGGGGACATCTTCCTGGCCGCCGCCCCGTTCGGGCTGATCGCCCTGATCGCGGTCTGCTTCATCAAGGAGGTGCCGCTGCGCCGGCACAACGGTGACCCGCTGACCGACGAGGTCGAGCGCGAGTCCACCGTGGCCGCCGGCGGCGGGGCCTCCGTGGTACGGACCGGCGTGCAGGACTGACCCGATGAGCATCCCGGTCGATCGTGAGGAGTACGGCCCGGAGGCCCGTCCCCTGCCGTTCGAACGCGGCACCGACGGGCCCCGGGTGGTCCTGGTCGGCGTGGACGGCACCCGGACCTCGCTGCGTGCCGCCTCGTACGCGGCGGGACTGGCCCGCCGGCAGGGCGCCGGGCTGGTCGTGGTCTTCGTCAGCTCCCCCGCCGCCTACACCGGACTGATCTCCGGCGTGGTGGCGGGGGCGGTGCAGCAGACCCACGACGAGCTCGCCGCCGAGCTGCGCGAGGAGTGCCGGCGCGGGGCCGAGGAGCTGGGCCTGCCGGTGACGTTCCTGTGCCGGCGCGGCGACGCGTACACCGAGCTCTGCAAGGCGGCCGACGAGACCCGCGCGGACCTGGTCGTGGTGGGGTCGTCGGAGCAGGCCGGGCACCGCCTGGTCGGCTCGGTCGCCACCCGGCTGGTCCGCACCGGCCGCTGGCCGGTCGTCGTGGTGCCCTGATATTGCGTCGCGGCTGTCGGACCCGCCGACCAGGATGGCCGGCATGACCTGGAGAGCGCCGGAGATCACCCGGACCAACGAACCGTACGTCGCCGACGAGCGGACCATGCTGGAAGGCTGGCTCGACTACCACCGGCAGACCCTGCTGATGAAGTGCGCCGGCCTCACCGCCGAACAGTTGAAGACCCCCAGCGTGGAGCCGTCGGGGCTGACCCTGCTCGGCCTGGTCCGGCACATGGCGGACGTGGAGCGCTGGTGGTTCCGGATCCGGGCCGCCGGCCAGGACATCGCCGGCCTCTACGACGCCGAGGAGGACCCGGACGCCGACCTCAACGCCGTCGCCGACGCCGACCCGGAAGCCACCTTCGCCACCTTCGCCGCGGAGGTCGAGGCCGCCCGGGCCGCCGCCGCGGACCTCTCGCTGGACGACACCTTCCTGCGTCGCCGCCCCGGCGGCAGCGCCGACGAGATGAACGTCCGCTGGGTGTACGTGCACATGATCGAGGAGTACGCCCGGCACAACGGCCACGCCGACCTGATCCGCGAACGCATCGACGGGGTCACCGGCGACTGACGCGTGATCCACTCCAGGTCGCCGAGGTGGCGGGGTCGTCCCGATCGGGCTGCCGCCACCTCGGCGAGACGGAGTCGCCTCAGTACGCCAGCGCCGCCCGCAGGTAGCGCAGGTCGTCCGGGCCGCCCCAGCGAAGCGCGGAGAGCCCGGCGGCGCGGGCGCCGCGGACGGCCCGGTCCTCGTCGTCGGTGAAGAGCACCCGGGCCGGCGGGGTCTCCAGCGCCGCACAGGCCGCCTCGAAGTACTCCTTGGCCGGCTTGTGCACGCCGATCACCGAGGAGTTGACGACAACGTCCAGCTCTTCGGTGAGGCCGAGCGCGGCGATGTCCGCGTCGAGCAGGTCGGTGGCGTTGGTGCCCAACCCCACCCGTACGCCGGCCGCCCGAACCTCGCGGAGGAACGCGAGCACGTCCTGGTCGACCTCGCCCCGGTAGCGCTGCCACTCCTCGACGGCCGCGCGGGCCCGTGCGGGGTCGCCCACCGAGGGGGTGAGCGCCTCGGCCACGCTGGTCATCCACTCGGCGTGGCTGACCTTGCCGGTGAGCACCGGCTGGAGCAGGCCCCAGGACATGGCGATCTCACCGAGGACGCCGTTGGGGAGCCCGTAGTCCCGCTCGACGGCGGCGGCCACCGCCGGGTCCCAGCGGCGCAGCACGCCGTCGAAGTCCACCAGGAGCGCCGTCGCGCGTTCCCGAGCCACTAGTCGTTCTCCTCGCCGCGGCCAGGCCGCTCGTCGTCCTCGGTCCGGTTGAGCCGTTGGCTGATCACCTGGGTGACCCCGCTGCGCATGGTCACCCCGTAGAGCGCGTCGGCGATCTCCATGGTCCGCTTCTGGTGGGTGATGACGATCAGCTGACTCTTCTCCCGCAACTGTGCCAGCAGCGTGATCAGGCGTCCCAGGTTCACGTCGTCGAGGGCCGCCTCCACCTCGTCCATGATGTAGAACGGGCTGGGCCGGGCGCGGAAGATCGCCACCAGCATCGCCACCGCGGTCAGCGACCGCTCGCCGCCGGAGAGCAGCGACAGCCGCTTGATCTTCTTGCCCGGCGGCCGGGCCTCGACCTCCACGCCGGTGGCGAGCAGGTCCTCCGGGTCGGTGAGGATCAACCGGCCCTCGCCACCGGGGAAGAGCACGGTGAAGACCTGCTCGAACTCCCGGGCGGTGTCGGCGAACGCGCTGGCGAAGACCTCCAGGATCCGGTCGTCCACGTCCTTGACCACCGTGAGCAGGTCCCGCCGGGTGGCCTTGAGGTCCTCCAGCTGCTCGGAGAGGAACTTGTAGCGCTCCTCCAGCGCGGCGAACTCCTCCAGCGCGAGCGGGTTGACCTTGCCCAGCAGGGCCAGCTCCCGTTCCGCCTTGGCGGCCCGCTTCTCCTGCACCGGCCGCTCGTACCGGACCGGCTCGGGCACCGGCAGGCCGTCCCGTTCGGCCGCCGCCACGTCCACCTGGGTGGGCGGGACGAGCTGGGCCGGGCCGTACTCGGCGACCAGGGTCTCCACGTCCAGGCCGAAGTCCTCGGCGGCCTTGGCCTCCAACTGCTCGATGCGCAGCCGCTGTTCGGCGCGGGCCACCTCGTCCCGGTGCACCTGGCTGGTGAGCCGCTCCAGCTCCGCGCCGAGCCGCTTGGCCGCACCGCGTACCTCCTGGAGCTCCGCCTCGCGGGCGGCGCGCTCGCGGGCGACGCCGTCGCGGTGCTCCTCGGCCCGGGCGATGGACTCGGTGAGCCGGGTCAGCGCCTCGCGGGCGCCGCCGACCACGGCCCGGGCGATCGCCGCGCCGCGGGTCCGGGCCGCCCGCCGGGCCGCCGCGCGTTCCCGCGCGGCCCGCTCGGCGGTCGCCTGCCGGGCGAGCGAGTCGGCCCGGCCGGCGATCGACGAGACGCGCTCCTCGGCGGTACGCACCGCGAGCCGGACCTCCATCTCGTTCTGCCGGGCCTGGGGCACCATCGCGGCGAGCTGGTCGCGTTCCTCGGTGGACGGTTCGGCGTCGAGGGGGGTGTCCTCGGCCAGCCGCAGCCGCTCCTCCAGCTCGGCCAGGGCCAGCAGGTCCCGCTCCCGGGCCGCCTCGGCGCGGGCCCGGGACTCGCCCAGCCGGTCCGTCTCCGCCTTCGCCGAGCGGGCGGCCGCGCCCAGCTCGGCGAGCCGGCGGGCGGCCGCGTTGCGGTGGCCCTCCGCCTCCCGCTTGGCGGCGGCGGCGTGCTGCACGGCCTCCTTCGCGGCGGCCACCTCGGCACGGGCGTCGACGAGTTGCTCGCGCAGCTCCGCGCTGGTCCGTTCGGCGGTGAGCCGGTTGGCCCGGGCCTCCTCGACGGCGGCCTGGACCTCGATGTAGCTGGCCGCCTTGGCCGACCCGCCGGCCGCCGCGTACGCCCCGACCACGTCCCCGTCCGGGGTGACCGCGCGCAGCTCCGGGTTGCCGGCGACCAGCTCGGCCGCGGCGGCCAGGTCGTCGACCAGCACCACGTCGCGCAGCGCCCGGTGCACGGCCGGGCGGATGTCGGCGCCGCACTCCACCAGGTCGGGCGCCCAGTGGGCGCCGTCGGGCAGCTTGGGGCGCAGCGCGTCGGCCGGACCGGCCATCCCGGGCCCGGCCGGGCTGCCGACCAGCAGTCCGGCCCGCCCGGAGTCGGAGATCTTCAGCAGCCGCATCGCCTCGACGGCCTCGTCCACCCCGCTGACCGCCACCGCGTCGGCGAGCCCGCCGAGCGCGGCGGCCAGCGCCGCCTCGCGGCCCGGGGCGACGGTGAGCAGCCCGGCCAGGCTGCCGAGCAGGCCGGGCACCTGGTCGGCGCGGGCCAGCAGCGCGCCCGCGCCGTCCTTGCGGCGCAGGCCGAGAGCGAGGGCCTCCTCGCGGGCCTTCCAGGTGGCGGCGTCCTTCTCGGCGGCGCGTTCGGCGTCGGCGAGGGTCCGGACGGTGGCCTGGGCCCGCTCCTGGGCGGCCACCGCCTCGGCGTGCCGGGCGTCGAGGTCGGCGTTGTCCCGGTCCGCCTCGGTGGACACCTCCTCGACGGCGTCCAGCTCCGCCTGGGCCTTCTCGGCGCGGGCCATCGCGTCGGCGTGGGCGGCGGCGAGCCGTTCGATCTCCTCGCCGGCGCTGGTGGTCCGGGCCCGGGCCGAGTTCACCTGACCGGTGAGCCGGGCCAGCCCCTCCCGCCGGTCGGCGATGGCCTTGGCGGCGGAGACCAGCTCCCGCTCGGCGGCGGCGAGCTGCCGTTCCAGCTCCTGCCGGTGCTCGACGGCCTCGGCCAACCGGATCTGGTCCTCGGTCAGCGCCGCGCGCAGCTCCTCCTCCTGCTCGCGGACCCGCTGCGACTCGGCCTCCAGCTGGTCCGGGTCGCGGCCCGGGCGCTCGTCGTCGCCGACGGCGCTGAGGTGGCGCAGCCGCTCGCGGGCGAGCTGCTCGATCGAACGGAACCGCTCGGAGAGGGCGGAAAGCTTGTACCAGGTGTCCTGGGCGGCGGCGAGCAGCGGCGCGTCCTCGGCGAGGGCGCCCTCCAGCTCGCCGAGCCGGGCCTGCACCTCGGTGTGCTCCGCCTCGATCTGCTCCCGCCGCTCGCGCAGCGCCGTCTCGTCGGCGATCTCCTTGTCCAGCGTGGTGCGCAGGGTGGCGAGGTCGTCGGCGAGCAGCCGCAGCCGGGCGTCACGCAGGTTGGCCTGGATGGCGGCGGCGCGGCGGGCCACCTCGGCCTGCCGGCCCAGCGGCTTGAGCTGGCGGCGCAGCTCGGCGGTGAGGTCGGTGAGCCGGTTGAGGTTGGTCTGCATCGCGTCGAGCTTCCGCAGCGCCTTCTCCTTGCGCTTGCGGTGCTTGAGGACGCCGGCCGCCTCCTCGATGAACGCCCGCCGGTCCTCCGGCTTGGCGTGCAGCATGCCGTCCAGCCGCCCCTGGCCGACGATGATGTGCATCTCCCGGCCGATGCCGGAGTCCGACAGCAGCTCCTGGATGTCCAGCAGGCGGCAGGAGTCGCCGTTGATCTCGTACTCGCTCTCGCCGGAGCGGAACATCCGGCGGGTGATGGAGACCTCGGTGTACTCGATCGGCAGCGCGCCGTCGGTGTTGTCGATGGTGAGGGTGACCTCGGCCCGGCCCAGCGGCGCCCGCCCGGCGGTGCCGGCGAAGATGACGTCCTCCATCTTGCCGCCGCGCAGCGCCTTGGCGCCCTGCTCGCCGAGCACCCAGGCGATGGCGTCGACGACGTTGGACTTGCCGGAGCCGTTCGGGCCCACCACGCAGGTGATCCCGGGCTCCAGCTTCAGCGTCGTCGCGGAGGCGAAGGACTTGAAGCCCTTCACCGTCAGGCTCTTGAGATGCACCTTCTCGATCCTCGTCCGGTGGCCGCCGTACCGTCGCCGGCTGCGCGGACCTGGTGAACCCGCAGAGTAACCCGGGGGTCGGGGCACCGCCGCACGCGACCCACCCGCGCCGGTCGCGCGCCGATCCGCCAGGAGTGTTCGCCGGTGGCGAGAATTACAAGATCGCTATTCGCGTTCCGCCCCCGGCGCGCATTTCCCCGAGCGATTCACAAGATCGGGAAAGCGGCGAGGAAATGGGTGCGGACAGAACTGCGCGCCGGCACTTGAGTGTCGGCGCGCTTTTTCGTGTGGTGCGATTCAGTTTTCCGACAACCGGAGATCAGGTCAGCGCCGGCTCGGCCAGCCGGAGGAGGTCGTCAGCCTCCGCCGCGGCCGCCGCAAGCCGATCGTTCTCGGCGCGCAGACGCGTGATCTCGAACTCCAGTGCCTGAACCCTGGCACGCAGTCGGGTGACCTCGTCGAGCAGACGCCGGTCGGGCGCTGCACCTACGTGGCCGTAGAGGGCCTTCGCCATGCTGACTCCTTGATATGCGCTGCCGGAAAGGCCGGCCAACGCGCGCCCCTGGTGTTCGCGGCTGCCATCCCACCGATAAGTGGGCATGACCGGGCGCGACTGGCGACACCTACATATTGAGCCGAAAACCCCTCCTTCGTCAAGTTCCCGCAGGCCGTAGATCATCTCCACGTCGACCTGTCCACTTGTCGGGGGGCTGCCACAAGGCGCGGACACGCTCTGTCCGGACGACTTAACTGTACGCCCGGGATTGCGCGAACGCCTCCACCCGTCTGTCCGCTTCCCCTTAACTCTTTCTTAGCCACGTTGCCGCAGCTCGTGGCCCACCCGTACGGTCAGCCCGGCCCGCAACCGACCCCGTGGAGGCGACAGGCGTGTACCGCTGGACCGACCCGACCGACCCGGACGACGCTCACCGACGTCCCGAGCCGCCGACCGACCACCCCCCGGCGTGGCTCACCGACCGGCCGGAGCCGCGGTCGTCGTACCTCTTCGGTGACGAGCCGGCGGAGCCCGGGCACGCCTGGCGGGAGCGCCCCACCGAGCGGTGGCAGCCCGACCGGACCGGTGAACTCCCCTTCCCGGTGGCACCGTTCGAGCAGCCTGACGCCTACTGCGCCGACCGCACGGGCGAGTTGCCCCGGGTCGCCCCGTTCGAGGAGGCCGGCCGTCACCCCGGCGGCTACCCCGGGCCCGACGGGGCGACCCCGGCCGACCTGACCGCGTTCCGGGCCGCCCCCGATGCAGGCCCCGGCGGCTCCGGCGAGGGCCGGCACCGGCAGGCCCGGCGCTTCCCCCGGCCGCTCCTGATCGGCGGGGCCGCCGCCGCGGCGACCCTGGTGGTGAGCCTTATAAACATCT
>NZ_QGKS01000089.1 GCF_003172935.1 Micromonospora sicca
GTTACACAAGGCTATTCGGCGGCAGCGTCAGATGTGGATAAGAGACAGGGGGAGTGGGGCGGGCGGTGGCGCCCGCCCCAGGTCGAGCGGTGGATCAGGCGAGGGAGACGGTCACGCCGCCGGAGAACATGGAGTCGTGGAGCTCGAGCTTGGTGAGCTTCACGTTCTTCGGGATGTCGAAGACGAACACGCCGGTCACCTGGTTGCCGGGGTTGATCTCCTCGAAGAAGGTGCTCTGCTCCTTGTTGGCGTAGAGGCCGGCCTCGGTGTCGGACGAGTACTCGGTGCCGTTGGCGGTGTAGGCCTTCTGGCTGCTGCCGTCGAGGGTCTGCGGCTCCTTGCCGATGTTCTTGACGTTGATCGTGATCAGGCAGAACTGGCCCTGGGCCTTGTCGCCGAGCATCGAGGTGCCGACCTTCGCGACACCGCACTTCGACGACTTGACCGTGAACTCGAACTTCCCATCCCGGGCCGCCTGGCCGATCTTCGCGGTCTTCGCCGGCTTGTCCTCGCCCTTGGCGCCGCCGGCGTCGGCCTTGCTGCCGGTGGCGTCGTCGGTGGCGCCGGAGCCGCAGCCCAGGGCGACGAGGCCGGTGGCGATCAGGGCGAGGGTCGTGGTCTTGCGCATCGTTTCCTCCTGCTGTGAACGTGACGACGTCAATGAGAGCATCATCTGTGAACCGTGTCAACAAGCACGATGCTTGACAGGTGTGACACACTTCGGAGGTGCATGAGACACCGACCATCACGGCAGCGGAGATCGCCCGGCTCGCCGGGGTCGGCCGTGCCGCAGTCAGCAACTGGCGCAAACGGCACCCCGACTTCCCCACCCCGGTGGGCGGGACCCCGGCGAGCCCCGAGTTCGACCTGATCCAGGTCGAGCAGTGGCTACGTGGCCAGGGCAAACTCCCCGAGCTCTCACCCGTCGACCGGCTCTGGCGGCACCTGGCCCCGACCACCGACACCGCCGCCGACGCGCTCGCGGCCGTCGGCGCCCTGCTGCTCGCCCGGCAACGCGGCGAACGCCCATCACGCCGGCAGGTCGACCGACGGCTGGCCGACCTGCTACCCGAGATCGACGCCCTCGCCGACGACCTCGGCCCGCAGGCCGCCTTCGACGAGCTGTGGCAGCGCTTCTCCGCTCCCGGCCCCGGCCGGCCCTGGGCCACCCCCGACGACCTGGCCGACCTGATGGTCGGGCTCGCCGACGTCGGCGGCGGCGCCGTGCTCGACCCGGCCGCCGGCTCCGGCGCCACCCTCCGGGCCGCCGTCCGCGCCGGCTGCACCTCCGCGTACGGGCAGGAACTCGACGAGTCCCTCGCCCGGCTCGCCGGACTCTGGCTCGCCCTGCGGGACGTGCCCGGCGAGGTCCGCCCCGGCGACTCGCTGCGGGCCGACGCGTTCCCCGGCCGCACCGTCGACGCCGTGCTCTGCCACCCGCCCTTCGGCATCACCACCTGGGGCCACGAGGAGCTCGGCTACGACCCGCGCTGGGAGTACGGCCTGCCCCCGCGTACCGAACCGGAGCTGGCCTGGGTGCAGCACGCCCTGGCCCACCTGCGACCCGGCGGGCATGCCGTCCTGCTCATGCCGCCCACGGCCGCCGGCCGCCGCGCCGGTCGACGGATCCGCGCCGAACTGCTGCGCCGCGGCGCGCTGCGCGCCGTCGTCGCGCTTCCGCCGGGGGTGGCCGCGCCGCACGGCGTACCGCTGCACCTGTGGGTGCTGCGGCGGCCCGCGGCCGACGCGCCGCCACCGGCGCGGGCGCTGCTGATCGACGCCGCCGACGGCGACCTCGCCGAGCTGTACGCACGGGTGCTGACCACCTGGCGGGCATTTACCGCCGCGCCCGACGCCGAGATTGAGGAGGTCGGCTTCGCCCGCGCGGTGCCGGTCATCGAGCTGCTCGACGAGGAGGTCGACCTCACCCCCGCCCGCCGGCAACCCGAAGTCGGGGGCGAGGCGAGCGGAGAGCATCTGGTACGCACCAGGGAGCGCCTGGCCGCGATCGTCGGCGACCTGCCGGCGCTGATGCCACAGGTCACGCCCGAGCCCGACGGGGCAGCCGCGCCGCTGACCCTGTCGATCGCCGAGCTGGCCCGCACCGGCGCGCTGCAGCTGATCGGGCCGGTCCGGCCAAGCATTCGCTCGACCGCGGAGGTTGAAGGTTTTGTCGAGCTGCCGGTCCTGTCTGCGCGGGATGTGGTGGAGGGAACTGGGCCTTCGCCGCGAGGCGACCGCCCGCTTGGTCAGGCGATTCAGCTGGAGCCAGGGGATGTTGTCGTGCCAATGACCGCCCGTCGGCTCACCGCTCGTGTGATCACCAACGAACGTGCCCTGCTCGGGCCAAACATGTACCTGCTGCGCCCCAACCCGGCCGCGCTCGACCCGTGGTTCCTCGCCGGGCAGCTGCGCACCTCGGCCAACGAGAAGCAGGCGTCGAGCCTGTCGGGCACGCTGCGCTTCGACATCCGGCGGGCGCAGGTGCGGCGGCTGCCGTTGGAGGAGCAGCGGACGCACGGAGAGGCGTTCCGGCGGCTGGATGCCTTCGAGTCGGCTATCCGACAGGCGGCGGCGCTTGGCGCGGAACTGGTGCAGCTCACCGCCGATGGCCTGGCCCGCGGCGCGCTCCGCCCAGAAAAGCGATCGGGCCGGAAACAACAGGCGAGGTAAGGACCGAGGGCAGCTGCCCTACTGACGGTCCGGACCCCCGCTTTGGCCGAGCGGGGGACTACAACGATGCAACCGACCAGCGATACTCCTTGTTTGGCAAACAACGAAAGGAACCAGGTGAGTACCACACACCATGCGCTCGCCAGCTTCGCGCGGCAGGTGGCTGACCTGGTGCCCGGTGATGACCAGCAGGACGAGTACGGCAAGATCACGCTGCTGACCACCAGGCTGCGCGCCTCAACGGAGCCCACGGAGGTCGCGGCGCTTGCGATGCGTGACGAGCTGAGGATGCTGAAGTGTCTGTGAACCTGGACTGGGTAACGAACCGGTTCCGCCTGCTGGGCGCCATTGGCAGGGGCAATATGGGCGAGGTTCACCGCGCCGAGGATCTGCAGGCGGCCGAAGACTCCAGGGACCGCGTCGTCGCCGTGAAGCGCATTCTGCGTAGCCGCTCCGGAGCGATCATCGACACGACTGCCGATGAGAAGGCTGTGCAGCGGTTCGATCGCGAGATGCGCATCATGCGCAAGCTCAGCCACCCCAACCTCCCCCGGTCCATCGCCGGCGGGGTGGACGACAGTGGCTCGCCCTACATCGCCATGGAGTATCTCGACGGGGAAACCCTGCGCGACCTCGTGGCAGAGCATGCGCAGCTGCCCATCGCCTGGGTTGCCGCGCTGGGAGCGCAGATTGCGGACGGGCTGTTCGCAGCGCACACCGCGGGCGTCATCCACCGGGATCTCAAGCCCTCGAACGTGATGCTGCTGCGCGGGGGAGTGGTCAAGGTCCTCGACTTCGGCATGGGACGGATCGTCGACGACATCGAAGGCGGCAAGCTGACGAGCACCGGCGCCACCGTTGGCACCGCCCGCTACATGGCGCCCGAGCAGTTCCGGGCCGCGACGGTCACGCAGGCAGCAGACCTCTATGCGCTGGGCTGCGTGCTGTTCGAGCTTCTCACTGGCGTCCCGCCCTTCCTCAGCGAGTCGGCACATGAGGTCGGGCAGAAACATCTGACTGAACTGGCGCCTCCCGTGCGGTTGCTGCGCTCGGATGTCCCGGAGGACATGGCGCGACTCATCGACCGCTTGCTTGCCAAGGACCCAGCAGAGCGACCCGAGGATGCCGTCGCAGTCCGCGACGCTCTGCTGCCGTTCGTAACAGGCGAGGACAAGGTTCCGGGCTGGGACGAGTTCAACCCGGTACGGCACTTCAAGGCCCCACCCACGCTCGGCGGCGTGTCGAAAGCGGCGCTGGATGACGCCGTGACCCCGGAGCCCCGGTCGGCCGGAGCCGGCATGGATGTTTTCGGCGTGCACCAGCAGCTCATCAAGGACTATCGGTCGTTCACCGAGGGCGGCACGATCATTCGTGATGACCGGATCGCGGCCTTCGTCGAAGACGACCTGGATGCCAAGTCCCAGTGGCCGGACCCCTGGTTGTCGCTGAACCCGTTCTTCGCCTCCGGCGGCAGCGTGCTGGAACTCGCGAGCGAAGGTGTGCTGCACCCTGAGTGCGCACGCATCTTCCAGGCCGGAAAGACCGAGGGTGGCACGGCCTGCGATGGCCGCTCGCTCACGCTTCACCGCCACCAGCGCGAGGCGATCGATACCGCGAAGTCCGGTGCCTCCTACGTCCTCACCACCGGCACCGGCTCGGGCAAGTCGCTGTCGTACATCGTCCCGATCGTCGACAAGGTGCTGAAAGAGCGCGAGCAGGAGGGCCCGAAGGCAGCCAAGCGGGTCCGCGCCATCATCGTCTATCCGATGAACGCGCTGGCCAACAGCCAGCTCAAGGAGCTCGACAAGTACCTCCATGATGGCTACGGCCCTAACCGGGAGCCGGTCACGTACGCCCGCTACACCGGTCAGGAGAGCGACGAGCGGCGCAAGGAGATCCGCGACAACCCGCCGGACATCCTGCTCACCAACTACGTGATGCTGGAGCTGATGCTCACCCGTCCGGACGACCGGCGCTCTCTCATTAAGATGGCGATGGGCCTGGAGTTCCTGGTCTTCGACGAGCTGCACACCTACCGCGGCCGGCAGGGAGCCGATGTCGCCCTGCTCATCCGCCGCGTGCGGGAGGCGTGTAAGGCGGACCAACTGCAGTGCATCGGCACCTCGGCCACCATCTCCAGCGAGGGCACGGCCGAGGACCAGCGAAAGGTCGTCGCCCGGGTCGCCACCACGCTCTTCGGCACGGAGGTTAGCCCGGAGAACGTCATCGGTGAGACGCTCGTCCGGGCGACCGCCGAGGCACCTGACACCGTGCCGGTTGAAAGGCTTCGGGTGCCGGGCGCTCCCCGCGCCTACGCCGACCTGGTGAAGGACCCGCTCGCCCGCTGGATCGAGACCCGCTTCGGTCTTGCCACCGACCCGACCGGCCGCCTCGTGCGGCAGAAGCCCGCCAAGATCGAGGAAGCAGCCGTCGAGCTTGCGGCGGGCAGCGGATCGACCGTGGCTGAGTGCGCGCAGGCGATTCGTAGCACGCTGAAGGCCGGTTCGGAGGCCAGGCACCCGGTCACCGAGCGTCCGCTGTTCGCGTTCCGACTGCACCAGTTCCTCTCCAAGGGCGACACGGTCTACGTAACGCTCGAAGATGAGCTGACCCGCCACCTGACGCGCGAGTACCAACTCGTGCTGCCGGGCTCAGACGGCAAGATCCTGCTGCCGCTGGCCTTCTGTCGGGAGTGCGGCCAGGAGTACCTGACGGTGTGGCGCACCGAGAAGAACGGCAGCGCCGTCTACGAGCCACGGCGGGACACCTTCGCCACCGGTGGTCGCGCCGGCGATGGCTACCTGTTTATCGACTCTGATCGGCCCTGGCCGGCGGACGTTGCAGAGGCCATCGACGCCCGCCGCCTGCCCGAGTCGTGGCTCGAGGTTGACGACAGCGGGCAGGAGGTCGTCCGCAGCAACTATCGCGATCGGTTGCCTAGGGCTATCACAGTCGACCCCTACGGATATGAGGGGCGAGGTGAGCTCAAGGCAGCTTTCATACCCTCGCCGTTCCTCTTCTGCGCGCACTGCGGGGTCAGCTACGAGCAGACCAGGGGCAAGGACTTCGCCAAGCTGGCGACTCTCGACCAGGAGGGGCGGTCCTCGGCGACCTCGCTGGTTTCCGCGTCCATCGTCCGCTCCCTGATGCAGGCGCCTCCCGAGGCGCTCAGCAAGAAGGCCCGCAAGCTCCTCACGTTTGTCGACAACCGGCAGGACGCTTCCCTTCAGGCCGGTCACTTCAACGACTTCGTGCAGATCACGCAGCTGCGCGGTGCGCTGTACCAGGCGGCTCTTGAGGCCGGCGACGAGGGCATCAACCACGAGGAGCTGGCCTCCCGGGTCACCGCCGCGTTGCGCCTCACGCTGGCGGACTATGCCCGTGAGGCAGACCTGCCTCCGTCCATGGCGAGCGCCGCAGCCAAGACCCTCCGCGATGTCGTCGCGTTCCGGCTCTACCTGGACCTCGAACGCGGCTGGCGCATCACCATGCCAAACCTGGAGCAGACCGGCCTGCTGGAAATCGACTACCAGGACCTGACCTGGCTCGCCGAGAAGCAGGATCGCTGGTCCAAGACTCACGAGAAGCTGCGTGACGCCGAGCCTGGGCGGCGCGCTGAAATCATGCGGGCACTGCTCAACGAGATGCGCCGTGCTCTGGCCATCGATGTCCAGTACTTCCGGGACGACTTTGACATGCTCCAGCGCGCGAGCGAGGAGCGTCTCATTGACCCCTGGGTGCTCTCCGCAGGCGACCGCCCGAAGGTCGGCACCGCCTACCCCCAGCCATCGAAGCCCGGCCTGGATCGTTCCGGCCTGTTCCTGTCCGGGCGGGGGAAGGTCGGCAAGTACCTGCGCCGAGTGCACTTCGCGGATCTGTCATTCAGTGACGCTCAAGAGATCATCGTTGACCTGCTCAAGGTGCTCAGGGGTGCCGGCCTGGTCACGGAGGTCTCGGCGGCGCCGCAGAGTGCCGGCCGGTTCCGGCGTCCTGCCGGCCCGACGGTCATCGGCTACCGGGTTTCCGCCGCGTCGCTGATCTGGCGAGCCGGATCAGGCGAGACCGGCAGCCACGATCCCTTGACGCGCACATATGCCAGCGGCGACGGTCCTCGCGTCAACACCTTCTTCCGGGACCTCTACCGGAGCGCGGCCGGAACTCTCGCCGGCCTAGCCGCCCGTGAGCACACCGCCCAGGTCGATCCGGCCGAGCGGGAGAGGCGGGAAGAGGCCTTCCGCAAGGCGGAGTTGAGGTTGCTCTACTGCTCGCCCACGATGGAGCTGGGCGTGGACATCTCGGAGCTCAACGCCGTCATGATGCGCAATGTCCCGCCCACCCCAGCCAACTACGCCCAGCGCAGCGGGCGGGCCGGCCGGTCGGGACAGCCCGCGCTGGTAACCACCTACTGCGCGACCGGCAACAGCCACGACCAGTATTACTTCCGGCGCTCTGAGCGGATGGTGGCCGGAGCGGTTGCCCCGCCGCGGCTGGACCTGGCCAACGAGGACCTGGTCCGTTCCCATGTCGACGCCATCTGGCTGGCCGAGGCTGGGCTCAAGCTGGGCCGAGCCATACCTGAGACCATTGACATCAGCTACATCGAGGAGACTCGACGGCCGGACCCTGCCCTCGCTCTGAATGACCACATCGTTGCGGCGCTGCGCGATGCCAGCGCGCAGGAAAGAGCTGCGGCGGCCGCCCGCAAGGTCTTCGCGGGGCTCCTGCCGGACTTCGAGAACTCGACGTGGTGGGACGACCAGTGGATCGAGGACAGTGTCCGCACCACGCCGGAGAGGTTTGACCGGGCGTTCGACCGCTGGCGGGACCTGTTCAGGGCGGCGCTGGTCGACCAGGCCGAGCAGAACCGCCGAGTCCTGGACCACACGCTCTCCGAGCGCGACCGCCGGATCGCCGTGGGCCGCCGCAAGGAGGCCGAGACGCAGCTCAACCTGCTGAAGAACGAGAGCGTGGAGAGCAAGTCGGTCCTGTCCGACTTCAACCCGTACCGCTACCTCGCCAGCGAGGGCTTCCTGCCTGGGTACTCCTTCCCGCGGCTGCCGCTCGCCGCCTACGTCCCTACGACGGGCCGCAGGTTCGGCGACGGTGATTACCTCCAGCGTCCCCGCTTCCTCGCCATCCGCGAGTTCGGGCCCGGGGCCCTGATCTATCACGAGGGAGCCCGCTACCAGGTCACCCGCATCCAACTGCCGCCGGACGCGGCCGGGGACGTCGTGACCGGTGAAGCGCGTAGGTGTAGCTGCTGCGGCTATCACCACGACATCAAGGAGGCCGCCGACCGCTGCCAGATGTGCGACGAGCCGCTGGGCGAGAAGACCACGGGATTGCTGCACCTGCACACCGTCTACACCAAGCGGCGAGAGCGCATCTCCTCAGACGAGGAGGAGCGTCGCAGGGCGGGCTTCCGGCTCGTGACCTCCTACCGCTTCCAGGACCATGGCGCACGTCCGGGTCGCCAGGATGCCGTCGCTTCTGACGGCGAGGGCAAGCTCGCCACCTTGTCCTACGGCGACTCGGCCACCGTCCGTATCACCAACATCGGACGGGTGCGCTCGAAGGAGAACGAGCCGGACGGCTTCTGGCTCGACCCGGCCGACGGTCGGTGGATGAACGAGCGAGACGCCGGTGAGGCTTCCGGCGATTCCAGCGAAATGCCGGTCGTCGATGCCGACGGCAACGAGAAGCGGCGCAAGAAGCGGGTCATCCCGTACGTGGAGGACCGGCGCAACATCCTCGTGCTCAAGCTCGACGAACCGCTGGACGAACCGGTCGCGCTGTCGCTGATGTACGCACTAGAACGCGGCATCGAGGCCGCGTTCGAGCTGGAGGACTCGGAGCTGACCACCGAACTCCTCCCGCCAGATGAGGGGCCGCGCGAGCGGATGCTCTTCACCGAGGCGGCCGAGGGCGGTGCCGGTGTGCTGCGCCTGATGCAGTCGGACCCGGACGCCCTCGCCCGGGCCGCCGCCGAGGCGCTGGCCATCTGCCACTTCGCGCCCGACGGCACGGACCTCGGCGGCCCAGCCAAGGACCGGCCCTGCGCGATGGGCTGCTACGAGTGCCTGCTCACCTACGGCAACCAGCTCAACCACCGGTTCATCGACCGGCACACCGTGCGGGATCTGCTGCTGCACTTCGCCGCCGCCCGGGCCACCACCACCGGCCAGGGCGAGTCCCGCACCGAGCAGCTCCAGCGGCTGACCGCTCAGTCGGACACCGCGTTGGAGGCCAAGCTCATCACCTGGCTCAAGCAGCGCGGCCTGCGGCTGCCCGACGAGGCGCAGACCCTCGTCACCGAGGCGCTGGCCCGGCCCGACTACGTCTACCGGCTGCCCGGCGCCACGGTCGCGGTCTTCGTTGACGGGCCGGTCCACGAGCACGAGGCGGTCGCCGAGCGCGACCGCGACGCCGAGGAACGGCTGCGCGACGCGGGCTGGGACGTGGTCCGCTTCGCGCACGATGCCGACTGGTCCGCCATCGCGGCCGAGCACCGGTACTGCTTCGGCACCAGCGCCACCGGCTGACCCTCAGCTGCACACACCACCACACATCACGACGCGCAAGGACTCCTTTATGACCACCTCGTTCAGTGCCGGATCGCTGGTCTCCGCCCGGGGCCGCGACTGGGTCGTACTGCCCGAGAGCGCCCCCGACATGCTCGTCCTGCGGCCGCTCGGCGGCGCGGACGACGACATCGCGGCCGTCTTCCCCGCCTTCGAGAGCGTCACCAGCGCCCAGTTCGCGCCCCCGTCGCCCACCGACCTCGGCGACGCCCAGGCGGCGGGCCTGCTCCGCTCCGCGCTGCGGATCGGTTTCCGGTCCGGCGCCGGGCCGTTCCGGACCCTCGCCGGGATCGCCGTGGAGCCGCGCGCCTACCAGTTCGTACCGTTGATGATGGCGCTGCGGCAAAGGACCACCCGCATCCTGATCTCCGACGACGTCGGCATCGGCAAGACCGTCGAGGCCGGCCTGATCGCCAGCGAGCTGCTCGCCCAGGGGAGCGCCCGCGGGCTCGCCGTGCTCTGCTCCCCGGCTCTCGCCGAGCAGTGGCAGGACGAGCTGCGCACCAAGTTCGGCATCGACGCCGAGCTGGTCCTCGCCTCCACAGTCTCCCGGCTGGAACGCGGCCTGGACCTCGGCCAGTCGCTGTTCGACCGGCACCCGCACGTCATCGTCTCCACCGACTTCATCAAGTCGACCCGGCACCGCGACGACTTCGTCAGGCACTGCCCAGACTTGGTCATCGTCGACGAGGCGCACACCTGCGTCGCCGCCGACGACAACAAGACCACCACCCAGAACCAGCTCCGCTACGAACTGCTCCAACGCGTCGCCGCCGACGCCGACCGGCACCTGCTGCTGGTCACCGCCACCCCGCACAGCGGCAAGGAGAGCGCCTTCCGCAACCTGCTCGGCCTGCTCAAGCCGGAACTGGCCACCGTCGACCTCGGCTCTGAGGCCGGCCGCCGGATGCTCGCCCCGCACTTCGTGCACCGCAAGCGCGCCGACGTCCGCCAGTACCTGACCAGGGAGGACGGGCTCGCCGACGACTCGCTCGCCGAGCAGACGTCGTTCCCGAGCGACCGGCACTTCAAGGACGAGACCTACAAGCTCACCCCGGCGTACCGGGCGCTGCTCGATGACGCCATCGCGTACGCCAGCGACCGGGTCACCGCCGCGGACCAGCGCGGCCGGCGGGAGGCCCGGATCGCCTGGTGGTCCGCGATCGCGCTGCTGCGCTCCCTGGTGTCCTCGCCGCGCGCCGCCGCGCAGACCCTGCGCACCCGGTCGGCGACCGCGGCCGCCGTCACCGCCGAGGAAGCCGACCGGCTCGGCGCCCCGCTGACCAGCGACTTCTCCGACTCCGACGCTCTCGAAGGGCTCGACGTCGCCCCCGGCGCGGAGGCCGCAGACGTCGACAACGCCGGCGCGCGGCTGGCCGAGCTGGCCGACCGGGCCGCCGAACTGGAGGGCCCGACCGAGGACCGCAAGCTCGCCGCCCTGGTCACCCACCTCAAGGCGCTGCTGAAGGATGGCTACCATCCGATCGTCTTCTGCCGCTACATCCCCACCGCCGAGTACGTCGCCGAGCACCTCGACGGCAAGCTCGGCAAGAAGACGATCGTCCGCGCGGTGACCGGCACGCTCTCCCCGCAGCAGCGCATCGAGCGTATCGAAAAGCTCGCCGAGGACGCCGGTGACGACCCGGCCGCCCGGCGGGTGCTGGTCGCCACCGACTGCCTCTCCGAGGGCGTCAACCTGCAACACCACTTCGACGCCGTCGTCCATTACGACCTCGCCTGGAACCCCACCCGGCACGACCAGCGCGAGGGCCGCGTCGACCGGTACGGCCAGAAGCGCGACGTGGTCCGGGTCATCACCCTCTGGGGCAGCGACAACGGCATCGACGGCAAGGTCCTCGACGTCCTCATCAAGAAGCACCGGCAGATCCGTAAGGACCTCGGCATCTCCGTCTCCGTCCCGGACGCCGACTCCGCCGGCGTGACCGACGCGATCGTGCAGTGGGTGCTGCTGCGCGGCCAGCAGGTCCGCCGGGGCGACCAGGGCAGCCTCTTCGACATCGACGAGTTCACCGGCCTCGACAAGAAGGCCGCAGCCCTGGCCGCCGACTGGCAGTCCGCCGCCGAACGCGAGAAGACGTCCCGCTCCCGGTTCGCCCAGCACGCCATCCGACCCGAGGAGGTCGCCCGCGAGGTCGCCGCCGTCCGCGACACCCTCGGCCGGGCCGGCGAGATCCGCGGCTTCGTACGCCGGTCGCTGTACGCCCTCGACGGCGTCCTGCGCGACCGCCCGGACGGGTCCGGCGACTTCACCGCCGAACTCGGCGGCACCCCCGCCGGCCTGCGCGACGCCCTCGCCCCGGTCCTCGGCGGCGACGTCGTCGAACGGGGCCGCCCGGTGCCGCTCCGCGCCACGGCGGCAGTCGACCGTGGCGAAGTCGCCCTGGTCCGCACCGACCCGGCGGTGGTGGCGCTCGCCGGCTACGTCCTCAACGCCGCCCTAGACGACCAGGCGTCCGGACCCCGACCGGCCCGCCGCTGCGGGGTGATCCGGACCCGGTCCGTCACCAGCCGCACCACCCTGCTGGTCGTCCGCTACCGCTTCCACCTCACCCTGCCGTCGCGGACCGGCACCCGGCAGCTCGTCGCCGAGGACGCCCGACTGCTCGCCTTCGAGGGCGCCCCGACGAACGCCCGCTGGTTGTCCCACGAGGACGCCCTGGCGCTGCTCGACGCCACCGCCGACGCGAACACCGACCCCGGGTTCGGCGAAAGCACAATGCGCCGCGTCCTCCAGGACCTGCCCGCGACCACCGACCACCTCGACGCGTACGGCGCGGAGCTGGCCGCCGAACTGCTGGCTTCGCACAGGCGGGTCCGCAGCGCCTCCGGCGAGATCGTCCGTGGCCTGACCGTCACCGCGCAGAAGTCCGCCGACGTGCTCGGCGCCTATGTTTACCTGCCGGCCCCGACCGCCGCCACCCCCACCGCCGGAGGCATCGGCTGATGTCTGCCACCGCTCGTAACCAGGTCTTCTCCGCCGTGCACACGATCGGCGGCCTTCTCCCCGCCGACATGTTGGTCCGCATTTCCGAAGGCAAGGACGTCACCGGTGCCAAGCCCGCCGACTACCGCGTGATCGGCTCGCGGTCGGTACGTGACGAAGCCGAACGGCACTGGGACTATCTCAAGTCGGTCTGGAAGGAGCTGCGCGTCAAGCTTCCCGTCGCGCCGGAAGCGGAGGCACCCGCCGACCCCACCGGCCTCGCGGTCGCGCAGTGGCTGGAACCGCTCTTCGCGGAGTTCGGCTTCGGCCGCCTGACCGCGATCGGGGCCTCCGGCATCGTGTCGGACCATGGCGGCAAGACCTTCCGGATCAGCCACCGCTGGCACCAGGTCCCAGTGCATTTGGCCCCGTGGAACGCCGCGCTGGACAAGCGTCCGGCCAGCGGCGGGGTGCCGCCGCAGTCGCTGGTGCAGGAGTGCTTGAACCGGTCCGAGGGACACCTGTGGGGCGTTCTCACCAACGGCCGCCAGCTGCGGCTGCTTCGCGACTCCAGCGCGCTGGCCACCGCCGCGTACGTCGAATTCGACCTGGAGGCGATCTTCGACGGCGAGCTGTTCAGCGAGTTCGTCCTGCTGTACCGGCTGCTGCACGTCTCCCGCTTCGAGGTGGCCGACGGCGCCACCCCACCCACGTGCTCGCTGGAGAAGTGGCGCATCGAGGCAATCAGCTCCGGAGTCCGCGCCCTGGATTACCACCGCGAGGCTGTCAAGAAGGCCATCACCACCCTTGGCACCGGCTTCCTTCAGCATCCCGCCAATGGCGACCTGCGTCGGAACCTTGATGTGGACGCTTTCCACGCCGCCCTGCTGCGCCTCGTCTACCGGCTGATCTTCCTTTTCGTCGCCGAGGACCGTAACGCGCTTCATCCGCCGAAGACGTCCGTGGACACCCGTCGGCGGTACGCGGCCTACTTCTCCTCGGAGCGGCTGCGCCGTCAGGCGAACCGCCGCCGAGGCACGGCGCACATTGATCTCTACCAGGCCTTGCGGATGGTGCTCGACGCGCTCGGTGACGAGCACGGCCGCCCAGAACTGGGCCTGCCGGGCCTCGGCGGCCTTTTCGACGAGACCGATGCCGACGCCGCACTGCGCGGACTGTCCCTGGCCAACGCGGATCTGCTGGAGGCCATACGTCACCTCTCCCGCGTCCGCGACGAGAGATCGGCCCGCTGGCGCCAGGTGGACTACCGCAATATGGGTGCGGAGGAACTCGGCTCCATCTACGAATCGCTCCTTGAGCTCGTCCCCAAACACAGCGCCGTCGACAGCGCGTTCGAGCTGGTCAACCGCCTCGGCAACGACCGCAAGAAAACCGGCTCGTACTACACCCCTAGCTCCCTGATCGAGACCCTGCTCGACTCCACCCTCGACCCGGTCATCGACGCCGCGCAGAAGCGGGGTGAAGAAAAGGCGTCGGCTGCGGGGGAGGCTGACGCGACCGGGAGCATCGTCGCCGAGTTGTTGTCGCTCACCGTCTGCGATCCGGCCTGCGGCTCCGGCCACTTCCTCGTCGCGGCCGCCCGCCGGATCGCCAAGCGGGTCTCCGCCGTTCGGGAGAGCAACCCGGAGCCGACGGTCGACGCGGTCCGGCACGCCCTACACGAGGTCATCGCCCGCTGTGTGTACGGCGTCGACATCAACCCGATGGCGGTCGAACTCGCCAAGGTGTCGCTGTGGCTGGAGGCCCTGGAACCGGGCAAGCCGCTCAGCTTCCTCGACGCGCACATCAAGCACGGCAATGGGCTGATCGGGGCCACGCCCGCACTGCTGCGCGGCGGCATACCGAGCAAGGCGTTCAAGCCGGTCGAGGGCGACGACATCAACTACGCCGCATTTCTAGAGAGGCAGAACAACGAGGAGCGCGCGGGGCAGGCCGGACTGTTCGACCTGCTCGCAAAGACCAAGGTGGTCAACACCGCCTTCGCGTCCGGCCTTCGCCGCATCGTAGACGCCCCGGCCAATAACCTAAGCGCTGTCCGCCGCCAGGCCTCGGCCTACCGCGACTGGGAGACCTCCGCCGCGTATGTCCATGCCCTGCACGTGGCCGACGCCTGGTGCGCCGCGTTCGTGTGGCACAAAGCCAAGGACGCGCCGCCTCCGATCACCCATGACATCTTCCGTGGCCTCCAGGATCCGGACGCCAGGTCCGCCTCCCAGGCCACCCACGACGAGATCGCACGGCTCCAGCGGCAATACCGCTTCTTCCACTGGCATCTGGAGTTTCCCGAGATCTTCACTGTCCCGGAGCACGTCTCTACCGTTGGCGTGGACCCGGCCACCGGCTGGGCGGGCGGCTTCTCCTGCGTTCTCGGCAACCCGCCCTGGGACAAGGTCGATTTCGAAGACAAGAAGTACTTCAGCGTAGTCGAGCCCTCCATTGCGGCGATCGCCGGTACAGCCCGGCGGATCCGTATCGCTGAGTGGGCCCAGGAGAACCCGGAGGCGGGAAGGCGATACAGGGCCGAGCGTCGCAAGGTAAAAGCCACATTTCACTTCGCGGGAGACTCTGGGGTCTACCCCCTGTGCGCGAAGGGCCTTACGGTCAAGGGCGTCACTATGCTCCAAACCGACCAGCTCTTCGCCGAGTGCTTCGCGTCTATCGTGGCCGCAGAGGGGCGCTTCGGCTGCATCATTCCGACGGCCATCGCAACAAGTGCGGGAGCGCAGCACCTCTTCAGCGACCTAGCCCGGCGCGGTGCCATCGCCTCCCTGTACGATTTCGAGAACCTCAAACCGCTCTTCGTCGGGGTGGACTTCCGCTACAAGTTCTGCCTGCTCTCGCTGACGGGTCGGGAGTTGGGCGAACCGACAGCGAAGTTCGCCTTCTTCCTTCTGGATACAACCGATCTTGACGACGCCGAGCGTGTCTTTGTACTCAGCCCGGCGGAGATCCGCCTCATCAACCCCAACACCGGCACCCTCCCCATCTTCCGCTCCCGTCGAGATGCGGACCTGACCGCTGCGGTCTACCGCCGCATTCCAGTGCTGTGGGACGAGACTGAGAAGAATGGCAACCCCTGGGGTATCACCTTCAAGGCGACCTTCTTCCACATGACGGACGACTCCGACCTTTTCCGCGACCGACAGCAACTGGAGGCAGAGGGCTGGGAGTTGCGCGGAAACGTCTTCCTGCGAGATCGAGAGAGGATGCTGCCGCTGTACGAGGGGAAGATGGCACACCACTTCGACCATCGCTGGAACTCCTACTACGGCAACGGAAATGAGGACCGCCGGCGCCTGACCCTCACAGAGAAGCAGGACCCCCTAGCGGCCGCCGACCCGCGCTACTGGGTAGCGGAGAACGGGCTCATCTCATCGGTCAGGAAGAACAAGCAGGTGGAGGTCCCGGGGGTCGCCCTGCGACTGAAGGACATGGGCTGGGATCGGGACTGGCTCTGCGGCTGGCGTGACGTATGCCGCACGACGGACGAGCGCACGGCCATCCCCGCCTTTCTCCCTCGCACTGCGGTCGGACACAAATTCCCTTTGATGCTGCCGGGCGTCTCACCGATCCTCACCGCGGCGCTCATGGCTGCCCAAAGCTCTCTGGTCTTTGATTATGTAAGCCGCCAAAAGATCGGCAGCACCAGCATGGGACTTTACATCTGGAAGCAGCTACCCGTGCCCACCCCCGACGG